>NZ_JBTNDU010000013.1:0-110959 GCF_054510835.1 Arthrobacter sp. TmT3-37
TCCCTCCTCCCTCTTCCTCTCCCCCCCCCCCCCCCCCCCCCCCCCCCCCCGCCCGCGGGCCGCGCGCGAGCAGAGGCTCGACCCGGAACGGGATGAGCTCGCCCATGGCGAGGGACGTGTCGCAGCGCTCCACGCCGTCGCATGCGAGGATCTTGCCGTTGATGCGGAAGAGGTCCTCGGCGTCGACGGCGACCACCCGGACCAGGATGTCGGCCTGGCCCGTCAGGCCGAAGGCCTCGATGACCTCGGGTACGGCGGCGATGCTGTGAGTGATCGCCGCCAGCTTCTGCTGCTGCACGTGGACATGGATGAAGGCGGTCAACGGGTAGCCGAGCGAGACCGTGTTGATGCGCCGCTCGAAGGACAGGAAGACCGACTTCTTCTCGAGCTGCGCCATCCTCGCCTGCACCGTGTTCCTGGACAGTCCCAGCTTCTGCGCGAGGGCGACGACGGTGCGCCGGGGGTCCCTGGCGAGGGCCTGCAGCAGGCGCGTGTCGGTGAGGTCGAGGGGTTGCATAGTGCGCAACGCTAACACGGCGGTATGCCGCGGAATAGTGCACTCTGCTCAGTCGATGAGGAAACAGTTGTGCCACCTGTGCGCTGTGAGTAGGGTCACAATCACTCCGGGTAAAGGCGCCCGGAGCTCTTTCCCGGCGGCCCGATCGGCCGCAGGAGGGAGTGCCTGCGAGTGAAGGTTGCGTGCAATGACCCAGGACGGCGACCAGCGAGGACAGGGAATTCCCGGCGGCGACGACGCCGGGTCGGCGAGCGGGACGGTCTTCCCGGGCCCCGCCCGCGCAGGCGGGGACGACCTCGTCCAGCTCATCGACGCCTCCGGGGTCCGGCACCCGCACGGGCACTACGACGACCTCGTCGCCGACGTCGACGGCGCCGCCCTGCAGAAGCTCTACGAGGACATGGTGGTGGTGCGTCGCATCGACGCCGAGGCTACCGCGCTGCAGCGTCAGGGCGAGCTCGCACTCTGGCCCCCGCTGCTCGGCCAGGAGGCGGCCCAGATCGGTTCCGGCCGTGCCCTGCGCGCCGACGACTTCGTCTTCTCCAGCTACCGCGAGAACGCCGTGGCCTACTGCCGCGGCGTGGACCTCGCCGACATCCTGCGGGTCTGGCGCGGCAACGCCTCCTCCGGCTGGGACCCGTACACCATCAACATGGCCACCCCGCAGGTCATCATCGGGGCGCAGACGCTCCACGCCACCGGCTACGCGATGGGCATCATCAACGACGGCGCCGACGCCGTCGCGGTGACCTACTTCGGCGACGGCGCGACGAGCCAGGGCGACGTCAACGAGGCCATGGTCTTCGCTGCGAGCTACCAGGCCCCCGTGGTGTTCTTCTGCCAGAACAACCACTGGGCCATCTCCGAGCCGGTGGGGTTGCAGGCGCACGTGCCGATCGCACGCCGTGCTCCCGGCTTCGGCATCCCCTCGGTGCGCGTCGACGGCAACGACGTGCTCGCCTGCCTCGCCGTGACCCGCGAGGCCCTCGCCCGCGCACGCTCGGGCGGCGGGCCCACGTTCATCGAGGCCGTGACCTACCGGATGGGCCCCCACACGACGGCCGACGACCCCACCCGCTACCGCGACGCCAACGAGCTCGAGGACTGGGCGGCCCGTGACCCACTGGCCCGACTCGCCACCCTGCTCGACTCGCTCGGGCTGCTCGAGGCCGACTACTCCGACTCCGTGAAGGCGAAGGCCGACGCCGTCGCCGCGGAACTGCGCGAGGGATGCCTGTCGATGGCCGAACCGGTGCCGTCGGACGTCTTCCGGCACGTGTACAGCGCGCCGAACGCGGAGCTCGACCGCCAGCAGGACCACTACGAGCGCTACCTCGCCTCCTTCGCCCAGGCACCCCAGGAAGGACCCCGCTGATGTCCACCATGACTTTCGGCCGCGCGATCAACGCCGGCCTGCGCCGCGCCATGGACGAGGATCCCAAGGTGGTCCTGATCGGTGAGGACATCGGGAAGCTCGGCGGGGTCTTCCGCATCACCGACGGCCTGCAGAAGGACTTCGGGCCGCACCGCGTCCTCGACAGCCCGCTCGCGGAGGCGGGGATCATGGGCACGGCCGTCGGCATGGCCTACCGCGGGTACCGCCCGGTGGTGGAGATCCAGTTCGACGGCTTCATCTACCCGGCCTTCGACCAGATCGTTTGCCAGGTGGCCAAGCTGCACTACCGCACGCAGGGCGCCGTGAGGATGCCCATCACCATCCGGGTTCCCTTCGGCGGCGGCATCGGTTCCCCGGAGCACCACTCGGAGTCTCCCGAGGCCTACTTCACCCACACCTCGGGCCTGCGCGTCGTGAGCGTCTCGAACCCGCAGGACGCCTACACGATGATCCAGCAGGCGATCGCCAGCGACGATCCGGTGCTCTACTTCGAACCCAAGCGGCGCTACCACGTCAAGGGCGAGGTCGACGAGGCGGTCGACCCGACGGTCTCGGACATGGGTGCCGCCCGCGTGGTGACCGAGGGGACGGACGTCACCCTGGTGACCTACGGGCCGCTCGTGCCCACCGCCCGCGATGCCGCCATCGCGGCGGCCGACGACGGCCTCTCCCTCGAGGTGATCGACCTGCGCTCCCTCGCCCCGATCGATTTCGCGACGGTCGAGTCCTCCGTCCGGAAGACCGGCCGGCTCGTCGTCACGCACGAGGCCGCCCGGTCCGGCGGGCTCGGCGCGGAGATCGCCGCGAGCATCACGGAGCGCTGCTTCGACTACCTCGAGCACGCCCCCGTCCGCGTCACCGGATTCGACATCCCGTACCCGTACTCCAAGCTCGAGTTCCACCACCTGCCCGACCTCGACCGGATCCTGGACGGCGTGGACCGTGTGATGCGGCGGCCGAACTCGCTGAGCGGACTGGATGTCGAAGGAGCGGCACAGTGACCGCGACATCCACCACCGCGTCGTCCACTGCCGCCCCGGTCCTGGCCGTTCCGCCCACGACCCGGCCGGCCGGGACCACGACCGGCGGGACGACGTCCGCCCGGGTCCGGGAGTTCCGGCTGCCCGACCTCGGCGAGGGACTCACCGAGTCGGAGATCGTCCAGTGGCACGTCACCGTGGGTGACACGGTGGAGCTGAACCAGATCATCGCCGACGTCGAGACCGCCAAGGCGGTCGTCGAGCTGCCCTCGCCGTACGCCGGCGTCGTCGTGCACCTGCACGCGGCCGCGGGCAGCGTCGTCGACGTCGGAGCGCCGATCGTCTCCTTCGAGGTGCCCGAGACCGACGGCGCGAAGCCCGCGCAGGCGTCGGAGCCGACGGCTCCGTCAGTGCCACGGTCGACCCCGCCACCGTCGGACCCCGCGGACGTGCCCGACGACGTGCCTGCCCGGCGCGAACCGAACCTCGTGGGCTACGGGGCGGCTGTCGAGAAGGGCGGGCGCCCGCAGCGGCGGAGCCGCATCCTCCCGACCGCGGGTCCGGGGCCGACGCAGGTCCCCGCCGCATCGGCTCCGTCGGGCCCGGAGATCCCGTCGCGGCTCCGGCATGGCCCGATTGCGCCCGCAGCCGTGCCCGCGCCCGCAGCCGTGCCCGCGCCCGCAGCCGTGCCCGCGCCCGCAGCCGTGCCCGCGCCCGCCGCCGTGCCCGTGCCCGCCGCCGCGCCCGCGCCCGCGGCCGGGGAAGCACGACGGAGCGGGGACCGGCCCCGCTCCACGCCGCCGGTCCGCAAGCTCGCGCGTGACCTCGGCATCGCCCTCGACGCCCTGAGAGGCTCCGGGCCCGGCGGCCTCATCACGCGGGCCGACGTCCTGTCCGCGCTCGCAGGGACCACGGAGAGCCCTGCCGCAGCGGTGGGGACGCCGGCAACGCCGGCAGGCCCCCTGCCGGCGGCAGGCACGGCCCGCACGGCGAGGGCGGGGGAGACGCGGACCCTGATCCGGGGCATGCGGAAGCACACTGCGGCAGCGATGGTGGCCAGCGCCTTCACGGCGCCCCACGTGACCGAGTTCCTCACGATCGACGTCACGCCCACGATGGACCTGCTCGCGGACCTCAGGGCGAGCCGGGCCTTCGAGGCGACGAAGGTGACGCCGCTGACGATCGTGACGAAGGCCGTGTGCATCGCGATCGCGCGGAACCCCACCCTCAACTCGTCCTGGGACGAGGAGGCGCAGGAGATCGTCCAGTACGCGGACGTGAACCTCGGCATCGCGGCGGCGACCCCGCGTGGGCTGCTCGTGCCGAACATCAAGGCCGCGCAGGACCTGTCCCTGGCGGACCTCGCGAAGGCCCTCAATGCGCTGGCGGAGACCGCGCGCGCGGGGAAGACCCCGCCGGCCGATCTCGCGGGTGGGACCATCTCCATCACCAATATCGGTGTCTTCGGCATCGACGCCGGCACGCCGATCCTGAATCCCGGCGAGGCGGCGATCCTCGCCCTGGGCGCGGTCCGCAGCATGCCGTGGGAATACCAGGGCACGATCGCCCTGCGGTCCGTCCTGACCCTCAGCCTGTCCTTCGACCACCGGCTCGTCGACGGTGAGCAGGGCTCACGGTTCCTGGCCGATGTCGGGACCATCCTCCGCAACCCGGCGATGGTCCTGACGATGGTCTAGCGGCACCCGAGGACGCGGTCCGCCTGCGGCAGGGCTGCGTCTCCCGGGGAGTTACGCCAGTTCGAGGATGAGTTCGCGGACCACGGCGCCGCGGGACGGGGCGAAGCCCTGCGTCTCGCCGACCTGCTGGAAACCCCACCGTTCGAGGATGCGGATGGAGCTCACGTTGTCCGCCACGGCGCGGGCGCGGATGGGGCGCTGGGTCATCTCGTCGAGGAACTGCCCCACGGCGGCCGTCGTGATGCCCTGTCCCCAGCGGGAGCGGTCGATCCAGTAGCTGATCTCGGGCACGTCGCCGTCCCGGTAGGCGAGGATGCTGCCCACGACCTCGCCGTCGGACAGGATGGTGCGCACCGTGATCCTGCTGTCGTTCAGGATGTCCTGCCAGTGATGGTCGAAGACGCCGCGGTCCGACGGGTTCTTGGCCCCGAAGGCCGCCACGTGGTTGGCGCTGGGGTCCAGCTGGTGCGAGAAGAACTCGTCGAGGTCGGTGGCTTCAACGGGACGTAGCGTGATCACAGCGGTACTTTCAGTCGGTGGAGTGGCCGGGCGGGCGGCGCGGCCGGTACTTCTCGTGGCTTCAGCGTACTAGGCACCCCGGAGTGCCCGGAGGCGCGCACCCCCGCCGCCGTCACACGGTCAGGGCGGCCCATGCCATGTCCTGGAGCAGGTCCCGCAGATCGCCGAGCTCCCGGGTCGAGCGGGTGCCGTGCGCGGTGTGCGGCGTCGAGTTGATGAGTCCGAACACCGCATGGACCTTGCGCCGCAGCAGCGAGCGGTCCGCCGCCGGCAGGAGACCGGCCAGTTCGTCCACCCAGACCTGCACGTAGTTGCGCTGCAGGGCCCGCACGTTCCGTTCGTCGTCGTGCGGGAGGGAGCCGAGATCGCGATCCTGCACGCGGATCACGTTCGCATTGGCCAGCGCGAAGTCGACCTGGAACCGGATCAGGCCCCGCAGCGCCGCCTCGGGCGAGGACGCCCCCTCGGCGACGGTACGCCCGCCCTCCAGGAGGTCCTCGCTGACCCCGGTGAGGAGCGCGGAGAGGACCGAGGGCTTGCCGGTGAAGTGCCGGTAGACGGCGGGCCCGCTCACGCCGGCGGCAGCGCCGAGGTCCTCGATGGACACCCCGTTGTACCCGCGGTCCGCGAACAGCTGTGCCGCGGCGACGAGCAGGGCCGCGCGACGGGACGCCTTCGCGACGCTTCGACCCGTCACGCGGTCTTCGGTGGGCAGTGCCTCCATGCAGGTCCTTCGGGTCCGCCGGTGAGTGATGGACCCATTCTGATGGACATCCAGGTTAATGACCACTAACCTGAATCCGGTTAGCGTCTGCTAACTGAAGCATGCTCGAGGAAGTAGTCGATGGAGACTCTGACATCGCAGGTGGATCCGCTCTCGCCGGCGTTCACGGCGAACGCCGCGGCGCAGGCCGAACTCGTCGGCGACCTGCGGCGGCGCCTCGCGGCCGCGGCCCTCGGCGGGCCCGAGCGCTCCCGCGTGCGGCACGTCGCCCGCGGCAAGCTCCTCCCGCGGGAGCGCATCGACCAGCTCCTCGACGACGGCAGTCCGCTCCTCGAGATCGCGCCGCTGGCGGCGAACGGGATGTACGACGATGAGTGCCCGGGTGCGGGCGTGATCGCCGGCATCGGCCTCGTACACGGCCGCCACGTGCTGGTGATCTCGAACGACGCCACCGTCAAGGGCGGCACGTACTACCCGATGACCGTCAAGAAGCATCTCCGCGCGCAGGAGATCGCCCTCGAGAACAATCTGCCCTGCGTGTACCTCGTGGACTCCGGCGGCGCGTTCCTGCCCCGGCAGGACGACGTCTTCCCCGACCGCAACCACTTCGGCCGTATCTTCTACAACCAGGCCACCATGTCGGCCCGGAAGATCCCGCAGATCGCCGCCGTGCTGGGGAGCTGCACCGCCGGTGGCGCCTACGTCCCGGCCATGAGCGACGAGACCGTGATCGTGCGCAACCAGGGCACCATCTTCCTGGGCGGCCCGCCGCTGGTGAAGGCCGCCATCGGCGAGGTCGTCACGGCGGAGGAGCTCGGGGGCGGGGACGTCCACTCCCGCGTCTCCGGGGTCACCGACCATCTCGCGGAGAACGACCAGCACGCGCTGGAGATCGTGCGCGACATCATCGCGACGCTGCCCCCGGCCGCAAAGCCGCCCGTTCCCGCCGTCGTGCACGCCGCGGAGCCGCTGGAGCCGGTGGTGCCGCAGGACGAGCTGTACGGTGCCGTGCCGACGGACGTGAACGCGTCCTACGATGCCCGCGAGATCATCGCCCGGATCGTCGACGGCTCGCTCTTCCACGAGTTCAAACGCGAGTACGGCACCACCCTCGTCACGGGCTTCGCGACCATCTCCGGCCACCGCGTCGGGATCGTCGCCAACAACGGGGTGCTCTTCAGCGAGTCCGCCCTCAAGGGCGCCCATTTCATCGAGCTCTGCGACCAGCGCGGAGTCCCCCTGGTGTTCCTGCAGAACCTCTCCGGCTTCATGGTGGGCAAGGACTACGAGGCCGGCGGCATCGCGAAGAACGGGGCCAAGATGGTCACCGCCGTCGCGACCTGCCGCGTCCCCAAGCTGACGGTCGTCGTCGGCGGGTCCTTCGGGGCCGGCAACTACTCGATGTGCGGTCGCGCCTTCTCCCCGCGCTTCCTGTGGATGTGGCCGGCGGCCCGCATCTCCGTGATGGGCGGCAACCAGGCGTCGTCGGTCCTGGCGACCGTCAAGCGCGACCAGCTCGAGGCGCGCGGCGAGGACTGGTCATCGGAGGACGAGGAGGCGTTCCGCGCACCCATCCGCGACCAGTACGAAGCCCAGGGCAACCCCTACTACTCGACGGCGCGGCTCTGGGACGACGGCGTGATCGACCCCGCGGACACCCGCACCGTCCTCGGCCTCGCACTCGACGTCTGCGCCAACGCGCCCCTGCCCGACACCTCCTTCGGCCTCTTCCGGATGTGACCCGATGACCTCCAGCCCCCTCTCCAGCCCCGCCGGTGCCCGTTCCAGGACCGCCCGGTGGCCCTTCGACACCGTCCTCGTCGCGAACCGCGGCGAGATCGCGAGCCGGGTCCTCCGCTCCGTCCGCGCGCTCGGCCTCCGGTCGGTCGCCGTCTACAGCGACGCCGATGCCGGCGCCCGGCACGTCCTCGAAGCGGACTCCGCCGTCCGGATCGGCCCGGCCGCACCGTCCGAGAGCTACCTGTCCATCCCCGCCGTCATCGAGGCCTGCCGCCGCACGGGGGCGGGCGCTGTGCACCCCGGGTACGGGTTCCTCAGCGAGAACGCTGCCTTCGCCGACGCGCTGCGGGACGCCGGGATCGTCTTCATCGGGCCGTCCGTCCACGCCCTGGACGTCATGGGCGACAAGATCCGTTCGAAGAACCACGTTGCCGCCTCCGGTGTCCCCGTGGTCCCCGGCATCGCCGAACCGGGACTCTCCGACGACGACCTGCTGCGCGCAGCGGACGACGTCGGCTTCCCGCTGCTCATCAAGCCGTCCGCAGGCGGCGGCGGCAAGGGCATGCATGCCGTCCACCGGCCGGAGGACCTCTCCGAGGTCCTCGTCACGGCGCGTCGCGTCGCGGCCCGCGCGTTCGGCGACGACACGCTGTTCCTGGAACGCCTGATCGAGCGGCCCCGTCATATCGAGGTGCAGGTCCTGGCCGACAGCACCGGCACCGTGATCCATCTCGGCGAGCGCGAGTGCTCGCTGCAGCGCCGGCACCAGAAGGTCATCGAGGAGGCGCCGTCGGCCCTGCTCGACGAGGCCACGCGGCGACGGATCGGCGAGGCCGCGTGCGCCGCGGCCCGCAGCGTCGACTACGCGGGAGCCGGGACCGTCGAGTTCCTCGTCTCCGACGCCGCGCCCGACGAGTTCTTCTTCATGGAGATGAACACGCGCCTGCAGGTCGAGCATCCCGTCACGGAACTGGTGACCGGCATCGACCTCGTGGAGTGGCAGATCCGCATCGCCGCGGGTGAGGCGCTGCCGTTCACGCAGGACGACGTCGTGCTGACAGGTCATGCCGTCGAGGCCCGCGTGTACGCCGAGAACCCCGAGGCCGGGTTCCTCCCCTCCACCGGCCGCATCCTGGAGCTCGCCGAGCCCGCAGGGGAGGGCATCCGGGTGGACAGCTCGCTCCTGCCCGGCGGGACCGTCTCCTCGTCCTACGACCCGATGCTCGCCAAGGTCATCGCCTGGGGTGCCGATCGCGGTGAGGCCCTCGACCGGCTGGACGCGGCGCTCGCCGCCACCGTGGTGCTGGGGGTCCACACCAATATCGAATACCTCCGGCTGCTCGTGGGCGACGACGACGTGCGGGCCGCGCGGCTCGACACCACGATGATCGAACGCAAGCTCCCGGAGCTGGCCTTCCGCCATGTCGCCCCCGAGGACCTCGCACTCGCCGCCGTCCTGCTCCTCGAGGCCGAACCGGCTCCGGCCGGCGGCTCACCCTGGCACCGGGGCGACGGCTTCCGGCTCGGGACACCCCGACCACGCGTCGTGACCCTCGAGATGGACGGCGCCACCGCGACGGTCCGGCTGCAGCGCACGGGCGGGGGATGGACCGGAACGGTCGACGGCACCGACGGCACCGACGGCCCGGCTGCCGCGAGCTTCACGGTTCGCGTCGACGGCGGGGGAGTGACCATCGACGGCCTCCGCTCCCGCCGGCGCTACGCGGTCGACGGTGACACCGTCTGGCTGGGGGATGCCGGCTGGTCCGCCCGCGTGCGCCGTCCGAGCCGCCGCGAACTGCTCGACGCCGCCCTGTCCCGTATCACCCGGGAGGAGGGCGCGGCCGACCCGCTGGTCCGCAGCCCCATGCCGGGCACCGTGGTGTCGGTGTCCGTCGAGGACGGCGCGACCGTCGAGGCGGGCGATGTCCTCGTCGCCGTCGAGGCCATGAAGATGGAGCACCAGCTCACCGCCGCCCTGTCCGGCGTCGTCCGCCTCTCGCTGAAACCCGGCGACCTCGTGCGGGCACACCAGATCCTCGCCACCATCGAGTCCGCCCCCGAGGGCGGCCCGGCACCTATCCCCACGGAAGGGAACGCAGCATGAATTTCGAACTGAGCGAGGAGTACCAGGACCTCGTCGACACCGTCCGCGAGTTCGCCGACGAGGTCGTGGCCCCGGTCTCCGCCAAGCACGACGCCGAGCACAGCTTCCCCTACGAGGTGGTCAAGCAGATGGGGGACATGGGCCTGTTCGGCCTGCCGTTCCCCGAGGAGTACGGAGGCATGGGCGGCGACTACTTCGCGCTGTGCCTGGCACTGGAGCAGCTGGCCCGCGTGGACCAGTCGGTGGCCATCACCCTCGAGGCGGGGGTGTCCCTCGGCGCCATGCCCGTCTACCGCTTCGGCACCGAGGAGCAGAAGCAGCAGTGGCTGCCCTCCCTCGCGTCGGGTACCGCCCTCGGCGGGTTCGGCCTCACCGAGTCGGAGGCCGGCTCCGACGCCTCCGGGACGAAGACGACGGCGAAGCTCGAGGACGGCGCGAACGGATCGGAGTGGGTGATCAACGGCACCAAGGAGTTCATCACGAACTCGGGCACCGACATCACGTCGCTGGTGACCGTCACCGCCGTGACCGGTACCTCCGAGCGGCCGGACGGCACGGTGAAGAAGGAGATCTCCACCCTCCTCGTCCCCTCGGACACGCCGGGCTTCACGGCCGAGAAGGCCTACAACAAGGTGGGCTGGAACGCCTCCGACACCCATCCGCTCACCCTCCGTGACGTCCGGGTCCCGGAGGCGAACCTGTTGGGTACGCGCGGCCGCGGGTACGCCAACTTCCTGCAGATCCTCGACGAGGGGCGGATCGCCATCGCGGCGCTCGCGACCGGCGCGGCGCAGGGTTGCGTGGAACAGTCCATCAAGTACGCGGGCGAGCGCATGGCCTTCGGCAGCACCATCGGCGCCTACCAGTCCATCCAGTTCAAGATCGCCCGGATGCAGGTCCGGGCCCACACGGCGCGGCTGGCCTACTACGACGCGGCATCGCGCATGCTCGCGGGCAAGCCGTTCAAGACGCAGGCCTCGATCGCGAAGCTGGTGGCCGGCGAAGCCGCCATGGACAACGCGCGCGACGCGACACAGATCTTCGGCGGCTACGGTTTCATCAACGAGTTCGTGGTGTCCAGGCACTACCGTGACTCGAAGATCCTCGAGATCGGCGAGGGGACCACGGAGGTCCAGCTCATGCTGATCGCGAGGGAACTCGGCCTGTAGGCCCGCCGCAGGGCCAGGACGGACAGGCGCCGGAACAGCGAAGGAGAAGCAGTGATCAACAAAGTGGTTGGCAGTGCGGCGGAGGCCGTGGCGGACATCCCCGACGGAGCATCCCTCGCCGTCGGCGGGTTCGGCCTGTGCGGGATCCCGGTGACCCTGATCGACGCCCTGCACCGGCAGGGGACCTCGGAGCTCGAGACGGTGAGCAACAACTGCGGCGTGGACGACTGGGGGCTCGGCATCCTGCTGTCCGATCACCGGATCCGCCGGACCGTCAGCTCCTACGTCGGCGAGAACAAGGAGTTCGCGCGCCAGTACCTCTCGGGTGAGCTCGAGGTCGAGCTCACCCCGCAGGGCACCCTCGCCGAGAAGCTCCGGGCCGGCGGCGCGGGCATCCCGGCCTTCTTCACCACGGCGGGCGTCGGCACCCAGGTCAGCGAGGGCGGCTTGCCCCAGCGGTACGACGGCGACGGCAGCGTCGCCGTGGCGTCGAAGGCCAAGGAGGTGCGGTCCTTCGACGGCGTCGACTACGTGCTCGAGGAGTCGCTGCGGCCCGACTTCGCGCTGGTCCACGCCTGGAAGGGCGACCGCCACGGCAACCTCGTCTTCCACGCCACCGCGATGAACTTCAATCCGCTCTGTGCGCAGGCCGGCCGGATCACGATCGCCGAGGTCGAGGAACTCGTGGAACCCGGGGAGCTCGACCCGGCGCAGGTCCACACGCCCGGCATCTTCGTCCAGCGCGTGGTGGTGGCGCGCGACGTCGAGAAGCGCGTCGAGAAGCGGACCGTCTCGATCGGCGGCGCGCCCGACCCCGGCGCCGGCCTGAACGCACCCGAAGGAGCATGAGCATGGCACTCACCCGCAACGAACTCGCCGCCAGGGTGGCGCAGGAGCTGGAGAACGGGCAGTACGTCAACCTCGGCATCGGGATGCCCACGCTGATCCCGAACTACATCCCCGCCGGGGTCGAGGTGGTGCTGCACTCCGAGAACGGCATCCTCGGCGTCGGTCCCTATCCCGCCGAGGACGCCGTCGATCCGGACCTCATCAATGCCGGCAAGGAGACCGTCACCGCCAATCCGGGCGCTGCGTTCTTCGACTCGGCCGCGTCCTTCGGCATGATCCGCGGCGGCCATGTGGACGTCGCGGTCCTCGGTGCCATGGAGGTCGCGCAGAACGGCGACCTCGCGAACTGGATGGTGCCCGGCAAGATGGTCAAGGGCATGGGCGGCGCCATGGACCTCGTGTTCGGGGCGAAGCGCGTGATCGTCATGATGGAGCACGTGGACCGGGCAGGGCGGCCGAAGATCGTCGAAGCCTGTTCCCTGCCCCTGACGGGGAAGGGCTGCGTGACCCGGATCGTCACCGACCTCGCCGTGATCGACGTCGAACCCGACGGACTCGTGCTGCGCGAGACCGCTCCCGGCGTGAGCACGGACGACGTCGTCGCCGCCACCGGCGCCCCGCTGCGGATCGAGCTCGGGGAAGCGGCCGCGTGAGCGGCGACACGCCACCTGCCCGGTCCGTGATCGAGCAGCGCGGCCTCTACCTCGACGAGCTCGAGGTCGGGACGGTCTACGCCCACCGCCCCGGCCGGACGCTGACCGAGGCCGACAACGTCCTGTTCACGACGCTGACCATGAACACGCAGGCCCTGCACCTCGACGCGGCCTGGTCCGCGGGGCAGCCCTTCGGTGAGCGTCTCGTCAATTCGATGCTGACCCTCGCGACGCTCGTCGGACAGTCGGTGTCCCAGCTCACGCAGGGCACCATCGTGGCGCAGCTGGGGCTCACCGACGTCGCCTTCCCGAAGCCGCTGTTCCACGGCGACACCCTGTACACGGAGACCGAGATCACCGGTGTCCGCCCGTCGTCCTCGCGCCCCGGGCAGGGCATCGTGTCCATGGTCCACACCGGGCGCAACCAGCACGGCGATGTCGTCGCGTCGGCAACGCGCTCCGTCCTGATGTGGTCCTCGACGGCGCAGCGGGCAGTGACGCGATGAGCGGGATCGTCCTGGGACCGGCACTGCTCTTCTGCCCGGCGGACCGCCCGGAGCGGTACGGCAAGGCGGCCGACCGCTCCGACACCGTCATCCTCGACCTGGAGGACGCCGTGGCGCCCGGAGCCAAGGACGCGGCACGGACGGCACTCGCCGAGACCCCGCTCGCCCCGGAGCGCACCGTGGTGCGGCTCAACGCGGTGGGGACAGCCGACTTCGCACTCGACTGCGCCGCCGTCCGAGGCACCCCCTACCGCACCGTCATGCTCGCCAAGACGGAGTCGCCCGAGCACGTCGCCGCGGCCCGTGCGGCCCTGGGGGACGTCGAGGTCATCGCCCTGGTCGAGACGGCGCGGGGCGTGGTCCACGCGGCCGCCATCGCCGCGGCCGACGGCGTCACCGCCCTCATGTGGGGCGCCGAGGACCTCGTGGCATCCCTCGGCGGCACCTCGAGCCGCACCGCCGGCGGCACCTACCGGGCCGTGGCGCTCCAAGCGCGCTCGCAGGTGCTCCTCGCCGCAGGAGCCGCGGGAGTCGGCTGTATCGACGCCGTCTACGTGGATATCGCCGACCTCGGGGGCCTCGCCGCCGAGGCCGAGGATGCGGCCGCTTCCGGCTTCTCCGCGAAGGCCTGCATCCATCCCGGCCAGGTGGCCGCGGTCCGTACGGCCTTCGCTCCCGGCGACGCCGAGGTCGAGCGCGCCCGCGCGCTGCTCGCCGCCGCCGAGAGGGAACGGGGCGTCTTCGCCTACGAGGGGCGCATGGTGGACGAGCCGATCCTCCGGCATGCCCGCAGCGTCGTGGGCAGGGCGTCGGGTCGGTAGGGGCGGGCCTCGCCGGACGCCGCCGCGGTGTCGACGACAGGGGAGTCGGACGCGCGTACGGCAGTGCCGGTGCCGGCGAACAGCGCTGGCAGATGTCGTCGTCCCGCGAGGATCGAGGCCCGCTTGACCCGCTCCAGGCGCCGCTCTTTGCGGCTTCGCTTCTCAGAAGGGCGGTAGGAGCCCGGGGTCCGGGACCCGCTCCGCGCGCATCGCTGTCCCGAGGTCGTGCACGGTGCGGGCGATCGCCGACGAATCCGTCGTGGCGGGCGGTGGTTCGGGCGGCGTCGTGTAGGTGCGACCACCCGGCGACAACCAGCTCAGCCCGCTATCGGGATCGGGAGTCGGTGTCCATCCCGTCCGGTGCTTCAGCATGTGGTGTCGCCTGCAGACGGGATAGAGGTTGTCCGCACCGGTCGATCCTCCGTCTGCCCAGGACACCAGATGGTCCAGATCGCAGCGGCCGGCGGGACGGCCGCAGCCGTAGAAGCTGCAGGTCTTCTGGCGGAGCTGCACCCAGGTCCGCAGGTCCTCGCTCGGGCGGTACCGGGTCCGGTCCAGGCCGAGCACCGCACCCGTGTACGGGTGGGTGAGCAGGCGCATCCACGAGGTGGCGTCCCCGGCGAGCCGGCGGGCGGCGTCGGCAGGGATCGGACCATAACCTTCGAGTTCGGCAGGTTCGTCGGTGAGCCCCATCAGCGCGAACACCGGAACGGTCACGACGATCCTCGCTGCTGGGGAGCGCGTGCCCGAGGGCCCACCGGCGCCGAGCAGCATGTCGGCCAGGACGTCGGCGCGCAGTTGGGGCAGCGTCCGCGGCTCATCGCCGCTGCGCAGGGTCCGGGCCACCGCATCCACCGTGGTGTGCAGGGCCAGTGCCTGCTCCGCGGGGAGATAGGCGCTGAACCACGCCATCCCGTCACGGTCCGGTTCGAAGACGACGCACCGATCCGGTTCCGCCTTCACCCGGCGGGCGGTCAACGACCCGGGGTGGAGCTTCTCCCGCAGCCGACGGCACCGCGCCGTCAGCCTCGGCCGGTTCAGGTCTTCCGCCACCGTCAGGATCTCCGCCTCGAACGCCAGGACGGCCTCGTCGGGGAGTGTGCGGGACTGCTCGACGATGACCGACGCCCGCGAGGCACAGATCCCGCCCTTCTCCAGGGCCGCCAGGGTGGCCGTCAACGGTCCGGTCAGCGTGAGCGACTCCGAGACGAGCCGGGCGGCCGAGCCCTCGGACAGCTTGAGCAGGGCTGCGGTCTCCACAACCGTCTCCGTGAACGCGAGGGACGACGACCGGCCCGACCAGGTCCGGTGCCCGCGATCGCTGAACGTGTGGACCCTCGTGATCAACCGGGCCCGCTGGGCGGCCGCCCACGATGCGAGGCGTTCGGCCGCGCGCAGCAGCTCGAGCGTGTCATCGAGACGGGAGGGGGCCGCGATCATCGGCGCGTCCTGCAGGCGGGCCACCAGTCCGGACGGCGACGCCTCCTCGATGAGAGTTCGCCGATGACCGTCGGTTCCTTCGTCCTCGGTGCCGAGGTCTTCCAGCGGACCGAGGATCTCGTCGACCGCATCCGCGGGCCATCCCCAGGTCGCCTCGTCGTAGGCGTCCCCGAGATCGAGCGTCGACGCTCCGATGGACATGACTCATTCCATCACTCGGCACCGACATTCCGGCTGCTCGACACAGACCCGGAACAGGTGCCCCATGGTTGGTGCCGACCGGCCATCGAGGTACCGGCAGGGACCCGGCCGCCGGGTGGAAGCGGCGCGTCGTCGCGGTCCGGGATCCCTCCCCGCCGCCCGGTCGCATCCGGACGATCCCCGCCCACAGCGTCCGCGGACCCTGGCTGATGGACAGCTCCGGACTGCGGGATACTGGGGCCATGGATTTCAGCAACCCCACCCGGCAGTACCGGCGCGTCTCCATCCTCGGCTCCACGGGCTCCATCGGGACCCAGGCGCTCGAGGTGATCGCCGCGGCTCCCGACCGTTTCGGCGTCGCGGGCCTCAGCGCCGGCGGGCGGAACCTGGAACTCCTCGCCCGCCAGGCCGTGGCCGTCCGGGCTCCCGCCGTCGGCGTCGCGTCCGCGTCGGAGTCCGACCTCGAGCGCGCGATCGCGCAGGCCGCCGACGCCGCCGGTGTCCGGGGTTACGCACCGATGCTGTTCTCCGGCGACGACGCCGCGGCGAAGGTTGCTGCCTGGCCCGACGCCGACGTCGTCCTCAACGGCATCACCGGCTCGATCGGCCTCGAGCCCACCCTCGCCGCGCTCGCCGCCGGGCACCTGCTCGCCCTGGCCAACAAGGAGTCGCTGATCGCCGGGGGAGCGCTCGTGCGCGCGGCGGCCGCTCCCGGACAACTCGTCCCCGTGGACTCCGAGCACTCGGCCATCGCACAGGCCCTGCGCGGCGGCACGGCCGACGAGGTGGACCGACTGGTCCTGACGGCGTCGGGCGGCCCGTTCCGCGGCAGGACCCGCGCCCAGCTGCAGCACGTCACGCCCGCGGAGGCCGTCGCCCACCCCACGTGGGACATGGGACGCGTCATCAGCACGAACTCCGCCTCGATGGTCAACAAGGCCCTCGAGGTGATCGAGGCCCACCTCCTCTTCGACATCCCGCTCGAGCGGATCGACGTCGTCGTGCACCCGCAGTCCGTGATCCACTCGATGGTCCAGTTCGTCGACGGCTCCACGCTGGCGCAGGCGTCACCGCCGGACATGCGCCTCCCCATCGCCCTCGGCATCGGCTGGCCGTTCCGCGTGCCGGGATCAGCCCGCGCATGCGACTGGAGCCGGTCCGCCGAGTGGACCTTCGAACCGCTGGACGAGGAGGCCTTCCCGGCCATCGCCCTGGCGAAGCGTGCGGCCGCCGAGGGCGGCACGCGCATGGCCGTGTACAACGCCGCGAACGAGGAGGCCGTCGAGGCCTTTCACAGGGGAGCCATAGGTTTCCCTGAGATCGTGGACACCGTGTCCGCCGTCGTCGACGAGCAGCGTGCGCGGGAGGTCGCCGGCGGCGAGCCCACCCTCGACGCCGTCCTCGAGGCGGAGCGCTGGGCACGCACGAGTGCCCGGTCCCGTTGCGGCCTCGTGGAGTCGCCGGCGCCCGGAGGGGCGGCCGGTCCGGAAGGCCAGAAGGAAGAGCTGTGACCGTTCTCTTGTTCATCGTCGGAGTGCTCGTCGTCGTCATCGGCATCGCGGCGTCGATCGCCCTGCATGAAGTGGGGCACCTGGTGCCCGCGAAGCTGTTCCGCGTCCGCGTCACCCAGTACATGGTGGGCTTCGGTCCCACCATCTGGTCCAGGCGACGCGGGGAGACCGAGTACGGGCTGAAGGCAATCCCGGCCGGCGGCTACGTCTCGATGGTGGGCATGTTCCCTCCCGCGACCACGGAGGCCGGTGCGGTGCGCCAGTCCAGCACCGGCGTCTTCCAGCAGCTCACCAACGACGCCCGGCAGGCCGCGGCCGAGCAGTTGCAGCCGGGGGACGAGGACCGGGTCTTCTACAAGCTGCCCATCTGGAAACGGATCATCATCATGCTCGGCGGGCCGCTGATGAACCTCCTGATCGGGACCGTGCTCTTCGCCGTCCTCATCATGGGGTTCGGCAGTGCGCAGGCCACCACCACGCTGTCCGAGGTGTACCGGTGCGTGGTCCCCGCCAGTCAGCAGGCGGCCACGGGACAGACCGACTGTGCGCCCGAGGATCCCGCCGCCCCCGCCTTCGAGGCGGGACTCCAGCCGGGCGACCGCGTGGTCGCCTTCGACGGCCGGGAGGTCACCGACTGGGACGAGCTGTCGGGCTGGATCAGGGACGCGGCCGGCCGCGAGGTCGGCATCACCTACGTGCGCGACGGCGAGAGCGTCGAGTCCGTCATCACGCCCCTGCTGACGGAACGGCCGGTCGCCGCGGAGGACGGCACGGCGATGGTCGACGACGACGGCGAGGCCGTGACCCAGGAGGTGGGCTTCATCGGCGTCGGTTCGACGCAGGAACTCGTCCCGCAGCCCGCGACCGAGGTGCTCCCGGCTGTCGGGGACTCGCTGGCCCGGGTCGCCGGAGTGGTGCTGAACCTGCCGCAGCGCGTGGTGGAGGTGGGTCAGGCAGCGTTCTCGGACGCGCCGCGTGATCCCGAGGGGCCCATCAGCGTCGTCGGCGTCGGAAGGATCGCGGGCGAGATCTCGGCGATGGAGGAAGTGCCGGTCGAATCCCGCGCGGCGACGCTGATCGGGCTCGTCGCGGGCGTGAACCTCGCCCTGTTCGTGTTCAACCTGATCCCGCTCCTGCCGCTCGACGGCGGGCACGTCGCCGGAGCGCTGTGGGAGGGGCTGCGCCGGGGTGTCGCGCGGGTGTTCGGGCGTCCCGATCCGGGGCCGTTCGACATGGCCAGGCTCCTGCCCCTCACCTACGCGGTGGCGATCCTGCTGATGGGGATGGGTGTCCTGTTGATCTATGCCGATATCGTCAAACCGGTCGACCTGTTCGGCTGATCGGTTGTAATTCGAATTTCAACCCCATACGGTTGATGAATGTTCGTCCTGACCATCGATCAGACCGGAAGCCGAGCCACCACGGACCGGGTGCCGGAACTGCTCCACCTCCTGCAGCCCGTCCACGCCGTGCTGCCCTGGGAGCGATCGGTCGGGGACGAGGCGCAGGGGGTCATCGCGGGCGCGGACGATGTCGTCGAGGCCGTGATGCTCTGCCTGCGAGCCGGCGGCTGGTACGTGGGCATCGGGATCGGGACCGTCGAGCGTCCCTTCCCCGCCTCCCCACGGGAGGGCCGCGGCTCCGCGTTCGTCGCAGCGCGGAAGGCCGTGGACCGCGCGAAGAAGACGGGGGACCGCGCACCCCTCGCCGTCGAGGGCCCGGACGGGGCCGGCGAGGCGGAGGGCGTGCTCGCGCTCCTCGGCCGGCACGTGATGGGCCGCTCGGACGCCGAATGGCGGATCCTCGATCTCCTGCACCCGGGGGAGCGCGGCACGCAGACCGCCGTCGCGCGGACGCTCGGCATCAGTCCCCAGGCGGTGAGCAAGGCCGCCGCCCGTGCCGCGTGGCACGAGGAGCAGGCCGTCCGCCCCGCAGCCGCGCGGCTCCTGACCTGGGCCGACGGCCGCGTCGCCTGACGGCCCGGTCCGCGTCCCCGCATCCGTTGGGGGGTGCCGTGGGGTAGACATGGATCAAGGAAGAAGGAGGTCCGGTGGACGCACTCTGGATCGCGGTGGCACTGCTCGCGGCGGGTGGCCTCGGCCTGCCCGTGACCATGCTCGTCCTGCGGCTGGCCCGTTCCGTGGACACCGCGGAACGGCGCCGCGAGGAACCGCCCGAGCCCGCGGACCAGCCCCAGCTGGACCTCCCCGAGCCACCCGCGGAACCGCCGAGGGCACCCGTGGACGCCCTGCCGCCGGGAGTCCTCCGCGGCGGACTCGTCATCGGCGTCCTCGAGCGGCTCGCGGTCACCGTCGCCATCCTCGGTGGCCAGCCGGTCGCCATCGCCTACGTCGTCACGGTCAAGGCGCTCGGTCGCTATGCCGAGCTGAAGGAGACCCCCGCCGCGTCGGAGCGGTTCATCATCGGCACGCTGTCCTCCCTGCTCTGGGCGGCAGGGGTCGCGACGATCGTCAAGGTCTACCTCCTGGAAGTCCCGTAGGGTGAGGCCCATGAGTATCTTCGCCGTCGAGTACGTGTACAACCCCGACCACGACGACCTCCGGGCGGAGCACCGTCCGGAGCACCGGCAGTGGCTCGAGAGCCTCGTGCAGCAGGGCCGCGTCCTGGCCTCCGGACCGTTCGCCGATGGCAGCGGCGCCCTCCTCGTCTTCGCCGCCGAGACCGAGGCGGACCTCAACCAGCTCGTGAGCGAAGACCCCTTCGCCCGGGTCGGTGCCATCTCGGCCGTCAAGGCCACCGGGTGGAACCCGGTCATCGGAGCATTCCGCGACCTCGTGTGACCTGCATCGCCACACGCCGGGAGACCGCCGGGCCGGGTGGATAATGAAATCAAGAATCTCGAAGACGTGCGGTCACGGCCGCCAGCATGGAGGATGTTTTGACCTCGGTCAGCCTAGGAATGCCAGCAGCACCGCCCCCCGTCCTCGCACCCCGGCGCAAGACCCGCCAGATCAAGGTCGGATCGGTGGGCGTCGGATCCGATTCGCCGATCAGCATCCAGTCCATGACCACCACGCCGACCACGGACATCAACGCGACGCTGCAGCAGATCGCGGAGCTCACGGCGACCGGGTGCGACATCGTCCGTGTGGCCTGCCCGTCGGCCGATGACGCCGCAGCCCTGCCGATCATCGCGAAGAAGTCCCAGATCCCCGTCATCGCGGACATCCACTTCCAGCCGAAGTACGTCTTCGCCGCGATCGACGCCGGGTGCGCCGCAGTGCGCGTCAACCCCGGCAACATCCGGAAGTTCGACGACCAGGTGAAGCAGATCGCCGACGCGGCGAAGGCCGCCGGGACCTCGATCCGCATCGGCGTCAACGCCGGCTCACTGGATCCCCGCCTGATGCAGAAGTACGGCAAGGCCACACCCGAGGCGCTCGTCGAGTCCGCTGTCTGGGAAGCCTCCCTGTTCGAGGAACACGACTTCCACGACTTCAAGATCTCGGTCAAGCACAACGATCCCGTGATCATGGTGCGCGCCTACGAACTGCTCGCCGAGCGCGGCGACTGGCCCCTGCACCTCGGCGTGACCGAGGCGGGGCCCTCCTTCCAGGGCACCATCAAGTCGGCCACGGCCTTCGGGGCGCTCCTGTCCAAGGGCATCGGCGACACCATCCGCGTCTCCCTCTCGGCACCGCCGGTCGAGGAGATCAAGGTGGGCAACCAGATCCTGCAGTCGCTCAACCTGCGTCCCCGCAAGCTCGAGATCGTCTCCTGCCCGTCCTGCGGCAGGGCCCAGGTGGACGTCTACACCCTGGCCGAGGAGGTCACCGCCGGCCTCGAGGGCATGGAGGTCCCGCTGCGCGTGGCCGTCATGGGCTGCGTCGTCAACGGACCCGGCGAGGCCCGCGAGGCCGACCTGGGTGTGGCCTCCGGAAACGGCAAGGGCCAGATCTTCGTGAGGGGCGAAGTCATCAAGACTGTCCCCGAGGACCAGATCGTTGAGACACTCATCGAGGAAGCGATGCGGCTCGCAGAGGAGATGGGTGAGGCTGATGGCGAAACTGCTGGCTCGGGTGGCCCCATGGTTACCGTTAGCTAGGCCACAGCCCGACCCCGAGGGCCCCTGGTCGTTCCGCGTCCTCGGCGAGGCGGACACCCGGGATCTCTGGGCCCTCGTCGCCGCCGATCCGGTGGCCAACGTCTTCGTGGCCTCCCACCTCGAGTCCATGGGGACGGCCGCGCCGTCGTTCTCCGGCGGTGAGATCATCGGCATGTTCCGGCACGACGAGCTCCGCGCTGCGTGCTGGGCGGGCGTCAACCTCGTGCCCATCGGCGTGACGGACGAGACCGGCGCGATCTTCGGGGACCACCTCGGCCGGTCGGGCCGGACCTTCTCCTCGGTCTTCGGACTCTCCGAGGGCGTGATGGACCTGTGGTCCACGCTCGAGGACTACAGCGCCGAGCCCTTCGACATCCGCCCCACGCAGCCGCTCATGGCCATCGACACGGACCCGCTCATCGCGCCCGCCCCCGATCTCCGCTTCACGCGTCCCGACGAACTCGACCGGCTCCTGCCCGCCTGCGCCGCGATGTTCGAGGAGGAGGTGGGGTACTCGCCGTTCATCGGCGGGTCCGAGCACTACCGGCGCCGCGTGGCGTCCCTGATCAGCCGCAAGCACTCGCTCGCAGCGTTCGACGACGACGGCACGGTGGTCTTCAAGGCCGAACTGGGTACGGTGTCCTCGCAGGCCGTCCAGGTGCAGGGCGTCTGGGTGAACCCGGACCACCGCGGCAGGGGGCTCAGCGCCGCCTACATGGCCGCCGTCGTCGTCGCCGCCCGCTCCCTCGCGCCGACCGTCAGCCTCTACGTGAACTCCTACAACGCCCGGGCCATCGCCGCGTACAAGCGCGTGGGCTTCGAGCAGGTGGACACCTTCGCGACGATCCTCTTCTGAGCAGGACCCTGCCGGCGGTGATCCCGACCCGCCCGCCCGACCCGCTAGATTGGTAGCTGTTGTCTCCCGCCGGACGGCGGGGACGTGACTGGCAGTGCACGACCGAATACGAACGGACACCCGCGTGGTCTTACGACTCTCGACCCTTTTCCTGCGCACCCTGCGTGAAGATCCAGCCGACGCCGAAGTCGCGAGCCACCGCCTCCTGGTGCGGGCGGGCTACATCCGGCGTGCCGCCCCCGGGATCTACAGCTGGCTGCCGCTGGGCCTGAAGGTCCTCGCACGGGTCGAGGCGATCGTCCGCGAGGAGATGGAGGCGATCGGCGCGCAGGAGGTCCACTTCCCGGCGCTGCTGCCCAAGGAACCCTACGAGGCCACGAACCGCTGGACCGAGTACGGGGACGGCATCTTCCGCCTCAAGGACCGCAAGGACGCGGACTACCTGCTGGCACCGACGCACGAGGAGATGTTCACGCTGCTCGTGAAGGACCTGTACACCTCGTACAAGGACCTCCCCGTCAGCCTGTTCCAGATCCAAACCAAGTACCGCGACGAGGCGCGGCCGAGGGCAGGCCTCCTCCGTGGCCGCGAGTTCATCATGAAGGACTCCTACTCCTTCGACGTCGACGACGAGGGGCTGGAGGCGAGCTACCAGCTCCACCGCGCGGCGTACCTCAGGATCTTCGAGCGGCTCGGCCTGGACGTCGTGCCCGTCACGGCGACCGCCGGAGCCATGGGCGGTTCCAAGAGCGAGGAGTTCCTCCACCCGACCCCCATCGGCGAGGACACCTTCGTCCGGTCGGCCGGCGGGTACACCGCCAACGTCGAGGCGGTCACGACGGTCGTCCCCGACGCCATCGACTACACCGACGCGCCCGCAGCCGAGGTCAGGGACACCCCCGACACCCCGACGATCGACACGCTCGTGGACCACGCGAACGGCGCCGCACCCCGCGCGGACCGGGCCTGGACCGCGGCGGACACTTTGAAGAACGTCGTGCTGGCGGCCGTGCTGCCCACCGGCGAGCGCCGGATCCTGGTCGTCGGCGTGCCCGGCGACCGCACGGTGGACCTCAAGCGCATCGAGGCAACCATCGCCGGCCACCTCGAGACCGGCGGTGAGGTGGCCGTCGAGGCCGCCGGCGAGGAGGACCTCAGGAAGCACCCGGGCCTGGTCAAGGGCTACATCGGCCCCGGCCTGGCCCTGGATGCCGCCGTCCTCGGCGCCGATGCCGCCACGGGCCTGACGTACCTCGTGGATCCGCGGGTCGTTCCCGGCACCTCGTGGGTCACGGGGGCGAACGAGCACGGCCGGCACGTCTTCGGGCTCGTCGCGGGCCGCGACTTCAGCTGGGACGGCGTCATCGAGGCCGTCGAGGTGCGCGAGGGCGACGAGGCTCCCGACGGCTCCGGGCCGCTGATCGCGGCGCGCGGCATCGAGATGGGCCACATCTTCCAGCTCGGACGCAAGTACGCGGAGGCGCTCGGGCTGAAGGTCCTCGACCGGAACGGCAAGCTCGCCACGGTCACCATGGGCTCCTACGGCGTCGGGGTCACGCGTGCCATCGCGGCCCTCGCCGAGGCCAACCACGACGATCGCGGGATCATCTGGCCCCGCAACGTGGCTCCCGCCGACGTGCACATCGTCGCCACGGGCAAGGGCACCGAGGTGTTCGAGGCCGCCGAGAAGCTGGCCGCCGACCTCGAGTCCGCCGGCCTCACCGTGATCTACGACGACCGCCCCAAGGTCTCGCCGGGCGTGAAGTTCGGCGACGCCGAACTCATCGGCGTGCCCACGATCGTCGTCGTCGGCCGTGGCCTCGCCGACGGCGTGCTCGAGGTCAAGGACCGCCGCACGGGGGAGGCGCAGAACGTGGCCGTCGACGACGCCGCCGCGCTGCTGCTCGCGCTCACCGCCGCCTAGGCCGTGGCGGGCTCGGGACTCGAGGAACTGCACCTCGCAACCATCCTGCTGGTGCTCGTCGCCGGGTTCGCCGCGGGCTGGGTGGACGCCGTCGTCGGCGGTGGCGGGCTCCTGCAGCTGCCGGCGCTCCTGCTGGTTCCCGGGATCACGCCCGTGGAGGCCCTGGCCACCAACAAGTTGGGGTCGATCTTCGGGACGACGACGAGCGCGATCACCTACTACCGCCGGGCGCATCCCGACCTGCGGACGGCGCTCCCGATGGCCGCGATAGCCCTCGTCGGCAGCTTCGGCGGGGCGATCCTGGCGGCATCCCTGCCGTCGTCGGTCTTCAAGCCGATCATCGTGGTGGCACTCGTCGCGGTGGCGGTGTTCACGGCCCTCAAGCCGTCCGTCGGGACACTGACCGAGCTGCGGCACCAGGGTGCGCGGCACTACGGCACGGCCGGCGCGATCGGGCTGGTCATCGGCTTCTACGACGGGCTGATCGGCCCCGGGACCGGGTCCTTCCTGATCATCGCGATGGTCACGCTGCTGGGCTACAACTTCCTCGGCGCCAGCGCGAAGGCGAAGATCGTGAACATGGCCACCAACTTCGGCGCGCTCATGTTCTTCCTGCCCAACGGGTCCATCCTGTGGGGGTTGGGACTCCTGCTCGGCGCGGCGAACATGGCCGGCGGCTACACCGGGTCCCGCATGGCGATCAGCCAGGGCAGCAGGTTCATCCGGATCGTGTTCCTCGTCGTCGTCGGCGCCCTGATCATCAAGCTCGGCTCCGACGTGTGGGTGGAGAACATCCGTCCTCTGCTCGCCCGGGCATGACGCCGACGGGAGCGGTCACCGACCGGACGCCCTAGAGCGTCGGCAGCTCGCGGACCGGCGGCAGCCCGTCCAGGGTTCGGCCCAGGACGGAGCTCGCCACCCACAGCGATCGCTGCGCGTCGCCGGTCTGCCCGTGGCCGATGTAGGACAGCGCATTGCGGACCTCCCGGACCACGGTCCATCCGACGGCGAGTCCGGTGTCGAGTCCGGCGGCCGCGGACAGCGCGGCGCAGTGTGCACGGAGGTGCCCCGCGGGGTCTGCGGCATCGAGTTCCGGGAGCCGGTTCCACAGCATCGGCGCCACGGCGTACTCGGCATCGCCGATCACCGGCTTCGGGTCGATCGCCGTGACGTCCCGCAGCCGCGCCGGCGAGGACGGCAGGAGGTTGGCGTAGTGCAGATCCGAGTGCACCAGCACGTCGTTCTCCGACCGCCGTCCCACGATGCCCCGGGACTGGCACACCTCGAGCGCGGCCTCCATCAGCCAGCGCGGGAACGGCTCGTCCAGCTCGTGCCAGCTGGCGGGCAGGGTGTCCGTCCACTGCTCGGCATCGGATGCCAGATGCGGGAACGCGGCCCACGGTGCGCTGTCGCCGGCCCGTATCGACAGGCGGCGCAGGACGCGGCCCCACGGCTCGGCGGTCTCGTCGAGCGGGACGTCGTGGAGCGAGTGGTCGCCGTCGAGGCGTGCAAGGAGCAGCGCGTAGTCGGGCCGGGACGCCGCCAGCAGGCGCACGGCGCCGTCGCCGTCCCACAGGTCCAGCGCGTCCGGCTCCGAGCGTGCCTCGTCGTGGGGGATGGTGAGCTTCAGGACGGCGTCCACCGGCTCGTGGCCGCCCCGCTGCACCACGGGCACGACGACGGCGCACTGGCCGGACCAGGCGGGTCGTCCGGGCTGCAGGTCGAGGTCGAGGTCCCAGGCGTGGAGCCTGTCGGCCAGCAGCCCGTGCCATCCGCGCATCCACCGGGCGCCGCCATCGATGGTCCGGGCGCTCCGGACGAGTCGCGGCGGCAGGTCGGGCAGGACGTCCGAAGCGGGCCGACCGGAAGCACCGGTTCCCGTGCCGCCGGGGACACCGGTCGCATCGGGGCCAGGCCGTCCGGGTTGCCGGTCTCCTGCCGCCTCGTCGGGGTGCCTAGCCATCGGTCGGCCCTCCCGGAGCGGGAGTGCCGCCGGGTGCGGACGGCGCCCCGGGTGCCCCCGGCGCGTCCGGAGCCGGGTCGCCGGTGGTCCCGGCCGCTTCGGCCTGCAGGCCGGGCAGCGGTGCGAGGGGGGCGCCCGCCTCGGTGCTGCGTTGTACCGCGGCGTTCAGGGACGTGACGGCCCAGGCCCGTTCGGCGGTGCTGACCGTGGCGACGAGGCCCGCGTAGAACTCGGTGTGGTCCTGTTCGAGGTCGCGCAGGGCGGCGGCCGTATCGGCGCGGAAGGCCGGTCCGACGGCGTGGCCTGCCGGCGCCGGGGCCGCGGGTTCGCACAGTGCGGCGAGCCGCTCGGCGGCGGTGTCGGCGGCCGCCCGGTGGGTCGCCGAGAGGGCGAGTGCAGGAGCAGGATCGGGCAGCAGTGCGGCCGCGACCTCGTAGCCGTACCGGGCCTGCTCCTCCGCCCGGGTCGCGCCGAGCAGGGCCTGGCGGTCGGCATCCGGGCCCAGGGGAGTGCCGGCGCACTCCTCCGGCGTCGCCGGGCCCGCCGTGGTCGGGCCGGAAGCCCCATCCCCGGAAGCCGCGCCTTCGGAGGTCGCCGGTACGGACGCCGGCGTGCCGGACCGGGCGGGGTCGGCGGACGCGCCCTGCTCCGGGTCGAGGTCCTCGGCGGTCAGCGCCTCGGCCGCCGGCAACTCTGTCCCGACGCCGAGCACCCCGCCGAGGAGCACCGCCTGGCGCCACTGGTTGGCGCCCGCCGACGCGAGCACCCGGGCGGGGCCCGGCTCGGCATCGACCGCGTCCGACAGGCTGCGCAGCGAGCTGTCGCGCAGCATCGCCAGGAGGCGGACCGGATCTGCGGGAGCCGCAGTGGGCGAGGGCGCCGGCGCAGCAGCTGCCGACGCAGGGGGAGGTGGATCCGTCGGCGCGTCCGCACCGGCCGGAGCACGTGCGGGGGACCGCGGCAGGGACACGGCGGCAGCCTGCTCCTCGAGGTCCGACGCGATCGCCGACAGCCGCTCCGCAAGGGCGGGATCCGCCGCCGCTGCGGCACGCGCATCCGCTGCGAGACCGCGGTACCGCCCCTCGGCGTCGAGCTGGGCCTGTTCGGACGGCGAGTACACGCGCGCCGGCGGCTCGGCGGAGCCGAGGAGGAGCCAGGCGCCGACCGCCAGGAGCACCACGACGAACAGACCGACGAGCCACGCGGACCACCGGATGGCCGTGCCGGCGGCAGTGGCGAGGCGGCCTCCACGCTCCTGCTGCCCGCCCGCATGCGCCCGGTTGATCACAGTGTCCGATGATGCCACGGCGGTCCCGGTTTCTCCCTGCCATACACCCGGCGTCGCCGAATGTCGGTACTCTTGGAGGACAACATCATCGAGTGGGAGGCAGCCATGGCGGTCCGGTCCGGGAACGAAAACCATGCCTCGACCCGCAAGTCGGCCCTCGAGGCCGCACTGCAGGCCGAAGCGCTACGCCTGCGGACCAGGCTGCAGCCCGTCGTCGAACAGCACGACCTCTACCTCGAGGACGTCGACATCAAGGTCGCCGGTTCCCACCGCACCGTCCACGTGGTCGTGGACCTGCCCGAGGACGCCTCCGGGAGTGTCGGGCTCGATGTGATCTCGGCCATCTCGACCGACCTCTCCGCCGCCATGGACAGTGACCCCGAGGACGACGACCGTCCGTACAGCCTCGAGATCTCCTCGCCCGGCGTGTCCCGGCCCCTCACGGAACCACGGCACTGGCGCCGCAACGTGGGCCGCATGGTCGAGGTCAAACCGGTGAGCGGCGATGTCGTCCTCGGCCGGCTGCTGGACGTCACCGCCACCGGGATACGGCTGATCCCGCAGCTGCCCGTCAAGAAGGGCATGAAGCCGAAGCAGGGCGATCCACTCGCCCTCGAGTTTTCCAAGATCCGCAAGGGGACCGTCCAGGTCGAATTCGCGCATCCTGAGGATGAACACCACGAGAACAGCGATGGGGGCGATCCGGGCATCTCCGGCGCCGTGCACCACGCGTAAGGAGACCCACATGGACATTGATATGAGCGCGCTGAGGCTCCTCGAGCGCGAACGCGAGATCCCGCTGGACAAGCTGATCCCCACCATCGAGCAGGCCCTGCTCATCGCGTACCACCGCACGCCAGGCGCGCACGAGACGGCGCGCGCCGAGCTGGACCGCCGCAACGGACACGTCACCATCTGGGCCACGGAGAAGGACGACGACGGCGAGACCGTCGGCGAGTTCGACGACACGCCCGGGGGCTTCGGCCGGATCGCCGCGAGCACCGCGCGCCAGATCATCCTGCAGCGCCTGCGCGACGCCGAGGACGACAACATCCTCGGTGAGTTCCGCGGCAAGGAAGGCGAACTGGTCGCCGGCATGATCCAGCAGGGCACCAATCCGCACATGATCCAGGTCAACCTGGGATCGGTGGAGGCCGTCCTGCCGCCGCCGGAGCAGGTGCCGGGGGAGAAGTACCTGCACGGCACCCGCCTGCGGGCCTTCGTCGTCGACGTCCACCGCGGGATGAAGGGCCCCTCCATCACCCTGTCCCGCTCGCACCCGGGCCTCGTCCGGAAGCTCTTCGAGCTCGAGGTCCCCGAGATCGCGGACAAGACGGTCGAGATCGTGGCCCTCGCCCGCGAGGCCGGCCACCGCACCAAGATCGCCGTGAAGGCCAACGTGCCGGGCGTGAACGCGAAGGGTGCCTGCATCGGCGAGATGGGCACGCGCGTGCGGGCGGTGATGAACGAGCTGAACGACGAGAAGATCGACATCGTCGACTACAACGACGACGCCGCCTCGTTCATCGCCAGCTCCCTCTCGCCGTCGCGCGTCACCTCCGTGACCATCACGGACGAGGCCACGCGGTCCGCCCGCGTCGTGGTGCCGGACTACCAGCTCTCCCTCGCGATCGGCAAGGAGGGCCAGAACGCCCGGCTCGCCGCGAAGCTGACCGGCTGGCGGATCGACATCGTGTCCGACGCCGCACAGCCGGCCCCCGCCGCGAAGGCGTAGGCGGCCCGGTCCGCCGGCAGATCCGGAAGGGGTAGAATGGAAGGGACTGCTGTCGAGTCGCGCCCGGAAGACTCTGTTCGACGAGGAGAGTCCGGGCACCAGCCGGAGGACACCCATCCGACACGCACCTGCGTGGGATGCCGCCGACGGGACCGCCAGTCACACGTGATGCGGGTCGTCGCACGACCGATCGGCGGACAGGATGTCGCCGTTCTCGACGAGCGACGCCGGCTGTCCGGGCGGGGAGCTTGGCTGCACCCCGACACGGCATGCATGGAAACGGCCATCAAGCGGAAAGCCTTTCATCGGGCATTCCGCGGGCCGGTGGACACTGCCAGGCTGGCAGCGGACTTCCAGGCATACCTGGAGCGTCGAGACGAACGCTCCGATCCACCACCGTCCTCCCTGAAAGCGGGTCAGCACCCTCATGGAAACCCGATGAGTACCCAGCGATGAGTGCACAACGATGATCAATCCGTTGTGCTCTGCATTCGATCTGCCAGACGCCCTAGCGACTGGGATCAGCAGTAGGAAATAGACGGTTCGTGCCTGACTCGGTGCGGACCGAGACAGGAGAAATGTGGCCAAGGTCCGCGTACACGAGCTCGCGAAAGAGCTCGGTATAACCTCGAAAGACGCAGTTGCGAAACTGCAGGAACTGGGCGAATTCGTCCGTTCAGCCTCATCCACCATCGAGGCCCCCGTCGTGAAGAAGCTTCGCGGCGCATTCCCGGATGCGGGCAGCACCAAGACCGCTGCCCCCTCCGCCCCGTCACGCCCAGCGGCCCCCGCGCCGTCGGGCCCGAAGCCGGGCGCTGCCCAGGCCGCTCCCGAGGCTCCCGCCCCGGCCGCGCCCGCAGCCCCCTCGGCACCGTCGGTGCCGTCGACCCCTGCCGCTCCGGCCACTCCGGCCGCACCGCAGCCGTCGCCGTTCTCGAACGGTTCGGCTCCCGCGGAGACCCCCGCCCCGGCAGCACAGGACACCCCCGCACCCGCCCAGCAGGGCAGCCAGGGTGACGGCGCGACGCCGGGCGCACGTCCGGCCCCGCGGCCGGCCACCCCTCCGGCGGCTCCCTCCGCCGGAACCCGCCCGTCGGGCGCCCGTCCCGGCGGAGCGCCCCGTCCGGGCAACAACCCCTTCGCACCGTCGCAGGGCATGGGCTCGCGTCGCGGAGAGGCCGACCGAGGGGCCGACCGCACCTCGGAGCGTCCGCCCCGTCCGGGCAACAACCCGTTCGCACCGTCGCAGGGCATGCCCCGGCCCGGTCGTCGTGACGATGCACAGCAGCGTCCCGCCGCAGGTCCGGGCGGACCCCGCCCGGCTGCCGGTGCGGGCGGACCCCGTCCCGCTGCCGGTGCGGGTGGACCCCGTCCGGGCGCACCGCGTCCGGGGGCACCGCGTCCCGCCGGAGCCCCGGGCTCACGTCCCACTCCCGGCATGATGCCGAACCGCACCGAACGTCCTGCTGCCCCCGGCCGCGGAGCGCCGGGTGCGGGCGCCGGTCCGCGCCGCGGACCCGGTGGAGCACCTGCCAGCCCCAGCGGAGCACCCGCCGGCGGCGGGTTCGGCAAGGGCGGCCGCGGACGCGGCGGCACCGCCGGAGCCTTCGGCAAGGGCGGAGCCGGTCGCGGCAAGCAGCGCAAGTCGAAGCGTGCGAAGCGGCAGGAACTCGAGCAGATGTCGGCTCCCTCGCTGGGTGGCGTGAGCGTACCCCGCGGAGACGGCAACACGATCGTCCGGCTGCGCCGCGGTTCGTCCATCACGGACTTCGCCGACAAGATCGAGGCGAACCCCGCCGCACTGGTCACCGTGCTGTTCCACCTCGGTGAGATGGCCACGGCGACCCAGTCGCTGGACGAGGACACCTTCGAGGTGCTCGGCACGGAACTCGGTTACAAGATCCAGGTCGTCTCGCCCGAGGACGAGGAGCGCGAGCTCCTCAGCAGCTTCGACATCGACTTCGATGCGGAGCTGGAAGCCGAGGGTGACGAGCAGCTCGAGGCACGTCCGCCGGTCGTCACGGTCATGGGCCACGTCGACCACGGTAAGACGCGACTCCTCGACGCGGTGCGGAACACCAAGGTCGTCGAGGGCGAGCACGGCGGCATCACCCAGCACATCGGCGCCTACCAGATCCAGCACGTCCACGAGGACACCACGCGTGCCATCACCTTCATCGACACCCCCGGCCACGAGGCGTTCACCGCCATGCGTGCCCGTGGTGCGAAGGTCACGGACATCGCGGTGCTCGTCGTCGCAGCGGATGACGGCGTCATGCCGCAGACCGTGGAGGCGCTGAACCACGCCCAGGCGGCCAACGTGCCGATCGTGGTGGCCGTCAACAAGATGGACAAGGAAGGCGCGAACCCGGACAAGGTCAAGGGCCAGCTCACGGAGTACGGCCTGGTGCCCGAGGAGTACGGCGGCGACACGATGTTCGTGCACGTCTCGGCGCTCCAGGGCATGGGCATCGACGACCTCCTCGAGGCCGTCCTGCTCACCGCGGACGCCGCGCTGGACATGCGGGCCAACCCGAACAAGGACGCCCGCGGTATCGCGATCGAGGCCAACCTCGATCGCGGCCGCGGTGCGGTCGCCACGGTGCTCGTCCAGTCCGGAACGCTGCATGTCGGGGACACGATCGTGGCCGGTACGGCCCACGGCCGTGTGCGTGCGATGTTCGACGAGAACGGCGACGTCGTCACGACGGCCGGACCGTCGCGTCCGGTGCAGGTCCTGGGGCTGTCCAACGTGCCCCGTGCAGGTGACACGTTCTTCGTCACCGACGACGAGCGCACCGGACGCCAGATCGCCGAGAAGCGTGAAGCGGCGGACCGCAACGCGGCCCTCGCCAAGCGCCGCAAGCGCATCAGCCTCGAGGACTTCGACCAGGCCGTCGCCGAGGGCAAGGTCGACACCCTCAACCTCATCCTCAAGGGTGACGTCTCGGGTGCCGTCGAGGCCCTGGAGGACTCGCTGCTCAAGATCGACGTCGGAGAGGGCGTGCAGCTGCGCGTCATCCACCGCGGCGTCGGTGCGATCACGCAGAACGACGTCAACCTGGCCACGGTCGACAACGCGATCATCATCGGCTTCAACGTCAAGCCGGCCGAGCGCGTGGCGGACCTCGCCGAGCGTGAAGGCGTGGACATGCGCTTCTACTCGGTCATCTACGCCGCGATCGACGACATCGAGCTCGCCCTCAAGGGCATGCTCAAGCCGGAGTACGAGGAGGTGCAGCTCGGAACCGCAGAGGTCCGCGAGGTGTTCCGTTCCTCGAAGTTCGGCAACATCGCCGGTTCGATCGTCCGGTCGGGCATCATCCGACGCAATTCGAGGGCACGCGTCCTGCGCGACGGCAAGGTCATCGGGGACAACCTCTCCGTGGACTCGCTCAAGCGCTTCAAGGACGACGCCACCGAGGTCCGCACCGACTTCGAGTGCGGTATCGGCCTCGGGTCGTTCAACGACGTCAAGGAAGGCGACACCATCGAGACCTTCGAGATGCGGGAGAAGCCCCGCGTCTAGCACGTCGGTCGGCACAGGCGCCCCGGTTCTCCGGGGCGCCTGTGCTCGTCGCACACCCGGGACCCGCCCGCACGATGGGGACCCCCGATACCACCCGCTTTCGTAGGAGTAATAGCAATGGCAGATCCGGCCCGCGCCGCGCGGCTCGCGCAGCGCATCAAAGTCATCGTCGCCGAGGCGCTCCGGCGCCGCGTGAAGGACCCCCGGCTGGAAGCCGTGACCATCACGGACGCCCGTGTGACCAACGACCTCCAGCACGCCACCCTGTACTACACCGTGCTCGGCGACGCGGACGAGCAGCAGGCCACCCGGACGGCGCTCGAATCGGCCCGCGGCGTCCTGCGCTCAGAGGTCGGGAAGAACATCACCGCCCGGCTGACACCCACCCTCGAGTTCGTCCCCGACGAGGTGCCGGTCAACGCCAGCCACCTCGAGGAGCTGCTGCAGAAGGCCCGCGAGCGCGACGCCGAAGTGGCGGCGATAGCCCAGGGCGCCGACTTCGCGGGGGATGCGGATCCGTACCGCACCTCCGAGGACGACGGGGAGACGGGGCGCTAGTCCGTCCCACCGCAGCGCGAGAGGCAGCCGACCACCGGGTCGGCTGCCTCTCGCGTTCTCCGGCCCTGTCGGGCCCGTGTCAGGTCCGCTGCGGTGCCGGGAGGCGGGAGAGCCCTTCGACGAGTTCGTCCGTCCTGCCGCACAGGGCGATCCGCACCCAGCCCTCGCCCATGGCCCCGAACGCGGTGCCCGGTGCCAGCGCGACGCCCCGGTCCGCGAGGAACGCCCTGGTCCACGCCCGGACGTCGCCTCCCGTCGCGTGGGAGAGATCGGCCCACAGGTAGAAGGCGCCGCGGGCGTCGAGGTAGCCGATGCCGAGTGCGTCGAGGACCGCCGTCGCCGCGTCCCGATTGGCGCGGTAGTGCTCCAGGGCCGTGTGCACGTAGTCCTGCGGGCCGGTGAGGGCCGCGAGTCCGGCGTACTGGGACGGCGCGGACACGCAGGACACGGTGGCTTCCATGACGTTGTTCAGGAGCGGTTCCATCCCGGGCGGCGTGACGAGGGCGCCGATGCGCAGCCCGGTCAGGCCGTAGGTCTTGGACAGCGTGAGGGAGGTGATGACGCGTGCCTCGGTCGCCTCCGGTACGGCCTCGGGCCCGCCCGCGTCGAAACGCGCGGGGCTGATGTGCGGCACGTCGTAGGTGAACGCCTCGTAGCACTCGTCGGAGATGATCCACAGATCGTTCTCGTGGGCGAAGCGCACGAGGTCGCGTGTCAGGTCGGAGCCGAAGACCGAGCCGAGGGGGTTCGACGGCGAGTTGAGCATGAGCACCCTGGTGCGCGCCGACACGAGCCGCCGCAGGTCCTCGATCCGCGGCTGGAAGCCGTGGTGCGGTACCAGGGGATAGGGCACGGGGACCCCGCCCAGCAGGCCGACGGTCATGGTGAACGTCGGATACCCGGGATCGGGGAGGAGGACCTCGTCGCCGGCGCCGATGAGCGTGCTGAGTGCCAGATGCAGACCCTGCTGCGCGCCGGCGACGACGAAGACACGGGAAGGGTCGTCCTCGACGCCGGACCGTCGGGAGAAGTGCTCGGCGAACGCGCCCCGCACCGGAGCGATGCCGGCGTTGGGCGTGTAGTCGGTGTCGTCCCGGTCCAGTGCCGCCATCGCCGCCTCGAGGACGTGGCGGGCCACGGGGAAGGCCGGTTCGCCGATGCTGAGGACGATCGAATCGGGCGTCGCCCACGCCGCCTGCGTGATCTCGCGGATCTGGTTGACCGGGACGTTCACCACGTGGGCTGGAGCTGAGGGCATAGGCAGGATCGTATCGCGGGGTAGGGCCGGAGCGCGGCGGCGCCGGGAGGCCGCGCGGTGCCCCATATACTGGGAGGCGTGAATTCCGGGCAGGTCCACTCAGGGCTGATCATCGTGGACAAGCCTCAGGGCTGGACCAGTCACGACGTCGTGGGCCGGCTGCGGCGCCTCGCCGGGACCCGCAAGGTGGGCCACGCCGGGACGCTCGACCCGATGGCCACCGGAGTCCTCGTGATCGGCGTCAATCGCGCCACGCGCCTGCTGACCTTCATCGTGGGCACCTCCAAGACCTACACCGCGACCATCCGGCTGGGGCAGTCCACCGTCACCGACGACGCCGAGGGCGAGGTCACGGGCGGAAGCATCGCGGCGGCCGTCACCGAAGCGGAGATCAGGACCGCCGTGGCCGCCCTGACGGGCGAGATCCAGCAGGTCCCGAGCAGCGTCAGCGCCATCAAGGTCAAGGGCGAGAGGTCCTACGCCCGCGTGCGCTCCGGCGAGAACGTCGACCTCCCCGCACGTCCCGTGACCATCCACCGCTTCGACATCTCCGCGATCCGCAGGGTCAGCAGCGGACGCCTGCAGGACGTCGACGTCACGGTCGAATGCAGTTCCGGTACCTACATCCGTGCCCTCGCCCGCGACCTGGGCGAGGCCCTCGGCGTCGGCGGCCACCTCACGGCGCTCCGCCGGACCCGGGTCGGGCCCTACTCCATCGCCTCCGCCCGCACGCTCGACCAGCTCGCCGAGGATCTGGGCATCCTGTCGCTCGACGACGCCGGCCGGGCGCTGTTCCCCGTGCGGGAGCTCTCGGACGCCGAGGCCGCGGACGTCTCGCACGGCCGGAAGATCGCACCGAACGCGGAGCAGGACGCGCCCGTCGCCGCCTTCGCCCCGGACGGCACGCTCGTGGCCCTGCTGGAGAACCGCGGTGGCGCCGCGCGGACCGTCCTCGTGTTCGCTCCCGGCGGGAAGGAGTAGCCGTGGATCCCTTCTTCCTCGTGGGTGTCCTCGTCTGCTCGGTCTCCGCGGTCCTCTGTGTCGGAGCCTCCCTGCTGCGCCAGCCGCCGAACGACATCACCATCCTCTCGGTGGCGGCCGTCGAGCTGTTCCTCCTGGCCTACTCGGTGGGCGCCGGGATCCGCCAGGTCACGGGCGACCCCGTCCTGGGGGAGGCCTGGGAGTTCTGGGGCTACCTCCTCACGGCGCTCGTGGTGCCCGTGGGCGCGTTCTGGTGGTCCATCCTCGACCGGACGCGCTGGAGCAATCTCGTCCTGGCCGCCGCCGGGCTGACGGTCTTCGTCATGCTGTTCCGCATGGAGCAGATCTGGGACGGGGTGGCGGGCCTGTGACGGCTGGACACGACGACAACCTGCCCGCGAAGGGTGCCGGTGCGACGGACGCAGCCGACGACGCGAGGAGGACCAGCCGCGCCACCGGGCCGGGTCGCCTGCTCATCGCCGTGTACGGGGTCTTCGCCCTGGCGGCGACGGCCCGCGCCGCCTTCCAGATCGCCACCAAGTTCGGCGAGGCGCCGCTCGCCTATCTCCTCTCGGCCCTCGCGGCCGTCGTCTACATCGTCGCGACGGTGTCCCTCGCACGCCCCGGCGCAAGGGCCTTCCGCGTCTCCGTCGTGGCCGTCACCACCGAGCTCGTCGGCGTGGTCGCCGTCGGCCTCCTCAGCATCGTCGATGCCGAGGCCTTCCCGAGCGAGACCGTGTGGTCGGCGTTCGGCCGTGGCTACGGCTTCGTCCCGCTGATCCTCCCGATCCTCGGGCTGCTGTGGCTGCGCCGGAACGGGGCGGGTCGCACGGCCGACTGACTCCGCAGGGGCGCTCCTGCCCCTCCGGGCCCGCGGCGCGGTCCCACCGTGAGAGTATGGCGCTACAGCACCGATCCAGCCTGCCCCCAGGGAGCGTCATGACCAGCAACAACCCCGAGCACGACAACTCCTCGTCAGCCGGGGCCGGTCGGCCGTCGGTTCCCGACGCGCGCCGCCTCGACGGTACCGCCCGGACCGGCGGACGGTCCCCGGATGCGGAGGCTCCGGCGCCCCGGTCCAGGGCGGCAGCCCCCGGGAACAGCACCGCCGGTACGGGAGCCCCGACGTCCACGCCCTCCAGCGCCCCCAAGGCCAAGGGCAGGAAGTCCGGCACCCCCGGCACCTCAGGCGGGGACTGGAACGTCTTCCGGACCGTCGTGGTCCTGGTGGGCCTCGTCATCGCCGGATTCGGCGCCTACTACCTGATCCTCGGGACGGCCGGGCTGCCGGACACCGAAGCCGACCCGGTCAACCCGACGCTCGAGAACCAGTTCCGGTTCTTCTCGGCCATGATGGTCGGTGTCGGTGCCGCATTCATCACCATCGCCATCAAGTTCCAGTGGGCCAACATGCTCTGGCTGGTATGCCTCATGGTCTTCGTCGGCGGGATCGGACGGGTCCTGTCCTGGGCGTTCTCCGGCACCCCGAACTACGTCCTGATCATCCTGATGGTCGTCGAGCTGGCCTTCCCGCCGGCCCTGCTCGTCTGGCACAAGTACATCGCCAAGACGAGCGACCTCCGGAAGGAGTTCGCCCAGCGCGGCTGACCCGGCCGGCCCAGGGCGTGCCGGGCCGCTTCCCACGAGCGCCGGAAGCCGCCCGCCACCTGCAGGCCGATGCCGTACGCCCCGGTCCTTTCGGCCATAATGGGAGCGGCGACCGACCCGGACCCGGGTGGCGGGAATCGGCCGAACCACGAAGGAGATGCGTGTTCTACTGGAGAGACCTGGACAGCGTGCCACCGGATTTCGGGCCCGCCGTCCTGACGCTCGGGAACTTCGACGGCGTGCACCGGGGCCACCAGCGCGTCCTGCAGCAGGTCGTCGAGGCGGCGCGGGAGCGCAACGCATCCGCCGTCGTCGTCTCCTTCGATCCGCACCCCGCACAGGTGCACCGGCCCGATGCGGCACCCGAGCTGATCATGGGTCTCGCCGACCGGGTCGAGACCCTCGCCGAGACCGGCATCGACGCGCTGCTCATGATGCACTACACCCTCGACCTCGCCGCGAACTCACCGGAGGAGTTCGTCGAACGCGTGTTCGTCCGGGCACTGAAGGCCAAGGCCGTGGTGATCGGCCACGACGTGCGCTTCGGCAGGGGCAACAGCGGGGATCTCGGCACCATGCGCGAGCTCGGCCGGAAGCTGGGCTTCGAAGTCCTCGTCATCGACGACTTCGGCGCGAGCCTCCCGCTGGACGCGACGGACGCCGACGGCGACCGGCGGTGCTCGTCGACCTGGGTGCGCGAAGCGCTCGAGGCCGGGGACGTCGGCACCGCTACCCGCGTGCTCGGCCGCAACCACCGCATGCGCGGCGAGGTGGTGCACGGAGCGGCGCGCGGACGGGAACTCGGCTATCCGACGGCGAACCTCGCCGCCTCCTCCCAGGGCTTCATCCCGGCCGACGGCATCTACGCGGGCTGGCTCGTCGACGAGGCGGGCACGCGGTGGCCGGCGGCGATCTCCGTCGGGTCCAACCCCACCTTCGACGGCGTCGACCGGCAGGTCGAGGCACACGTCATCAACCGACCGCCCGAGCGCGTCCAGGACTTCGACCTCTACGGGCAGTCGATCGTCGTCGAGTTCGTGGAGCGGCTGCGGGGGCAGGTCGCCTACACGGGTCCGGAGGCGCTCATCGAGCAGATGAAGCTCGACGTCGACCGCGCGCGCGGGCTGCTTTCGACAGAACAACAGGCCAGACGCTAAACTCGATACAGATCCGGCTGCAGTCCGTGGTGGCTGGATTTTTCTGTGTCGTCGTGCAAGCGATGCTCAGCACCTGTACACGGTACAACTCTAGGAGTTACACGTGGCCCTTGACGCCGCCATCAAGCAGGAAATCATCAAGGAATACGCCCTGGCCGAAGGTGACACCGGTTCACCCGAGGTGCAGATCGCGATGCTTTCCCGTCGTATCCTCGACCTGACCGAGCACCTGAAGATGCACAAGCACGACCACCACACGCGTCGTGGCCTGCTTCTTCTCGTGGGTCGCCGCCGTCGCCTGCTGGACTACCTGCGGGACACCGACATCACGCGTTACCGGTCGCTCATCGAGCGCCTGGGTCTGCGTCGATAAGTAGCACCGGAAGGCGGCATCCTCTCCCCGGGAGAGGGAGCCGCCTTCCTCGTACGGGCCCGGCGGCGCAGCGCGCTTCCGCGACACCGAAGAGCAGAACCAGCAGTACCTGACACCATAGACATACCCACGCACAACAGGAGCCAACCGGCACCACGCATTCGCGGTCCTCGGTAGTGGTCTCCGGAACGTATCCGACGATGCGGCTTCCGTGGATCTCGATCGAAGACCGGGTGCTGTGGACCGTCCACGAGGGACGGGACCACGACGGGTGCCGATTGCCTCCGATACCTGAGAAACGGAGGTGACTCTCTTGGAGGGTCCCGAAATCCAGTTCGCCGAAGCAGTGATCGACAACGGTCGCTTCGGAACACGCACCGTCCGGTTCGAGACCGGACGCCTCGCCCAGCAGGCCGCCGGCTCCGCCATGGTCTACATCGACGAGGACACCGCCCTGCTCTCGGCCACCACGGCCGGCAAGCAGCCCCGCGAGGGCTTCGACTTCTTCCCCCTGACGGTCGACGTCGAGGAGCGCATGTACGCCGCGGGCCGCATCCCGGGCTCGTTCTTCCGCCGCGAGGGCCGTCCCTCCACGGAGGCCATCCTGGCCTGCCGCCTGATGGACCGCCCGCTCCGCCCCGCATTCGTGAAGGGCCTGCGCAACGAGGTCCAGGTCGTCGTGACCGTCCTCGCGATCAACCCCGACGTCCGCTACGACGTCGTCGCCATCAACGCCGCGTCCATGTCGACGCAGCTCTCCGGCCTGCCCTTCTCGGGTCCGATCGGCGGCGTGCGTGTCGCCCTCGTGTCCGACGGCAGCGGCACCGACCAGTGGATCGCCTTCCCGAAGCACTCCGAGCTCGAGAACTCGGTCTTCGACATGGTGGTCGCCGGCCGTATCGCCGGTGACGACGTCGCGATCATGATGGTCGAGGCCGAGGCCACCGACAACTCCTGGAACCTCATCAAGGAGAACGGCGCCACGGCCCCCACCGAGGAGATCGTCGCCGACGGCCTCGAGGCCGCGAAGCCCTTCATCCGCGCCCTGTGCGAGGCGCAGGCCGACCTCGTGGCACGTGCCGCGAAGCCCACCGTCGAGTTCCCGGTCTTCCTCGACTACCAGGACGACGTGTACGCGGCCGTCGAGTCCGCCGGAGCCGAGAAGCTCGCGCAGGTCTTCCAGATCGCCGACAAGCAGGAGCGCAACACGGCGACCGACGCCCTCAAGGCAGAGCTCATGGACGCCCTCGGCGGCTCCTTCGAGGGACGCGAGAAGGAGCTCTCCGCAGCCTTCCGCTCGCTCAACAAGGCCGTCGTCCGGCAGCGCATCCTCAAGGACCAGGTCCGCATCGACGGCCGTGGCCTGAGCGACATCCGCAAGCTCACCGCCGAGGTCGAGGTCCTGCCGCGCGTGCACGGCTCCGCCATCTTCGAGCGCGGCGAGACCCAGATCATGGGCGTCACCACGCTGAACATGCTCAAGATGGAGCAGCAGATCGACTCGCTGTCACCCGTCACGCGCAAGCGCTACATGCACAACTACAACTTCCCGCCCTACTCCACCGGTGAGACCGGCCGCGTCGGTTCCCCGAAGCGCCGCGAGATCGGCCACGGAGCGCTGGCGGAACGCGCCCTCGTGCCCGTCCTGCCGAGCCGCGAGGAGTTCCCCTACGCGATCCGCCAGGTCTCCGAGGCGCTGAGCTCCAACGGCTCCACGTCGATGGGTTCGGTCTGCGCCTCGACGCTGTCGCTGCTCAACGCCGGTGTGCCCCTCCGGGCGCCGGTCGCGGGCATCGCCATGGGCCTCGTGTCCGACGTCGTCGACGGTCAGACCCGCTACGCCGCGCTGACCGACATCCTCGGAGCCGAGGACGCCTTCGGCGACATGGACTTCAAGGTCGCGGGCACGTCGGAGTTCGTCACGGCGATCCAGCTCGACACCAAACTCGACGGCATCCCCGCCTCCGTGCTCGCTGCAGCGCTGAAGCAGGCCCGCGAGGCCCGCCTGCACATCCTCGGCGTCCTGCAGGCCGCGATCGACACCCCGGACGAGCTCTCCGAGTTCGCACCGCGGATCATCTCGGTCAAGATCCCCGTGGACAAGATCGGCGAGGTCATCGGCCCCAAGGGCAAGATGATCAACCAGATCCAGGAGGACACCGGAGCCGACATCTCGATCGAGGACGACGGCACCGTGCTGATCGGCGCCACGAACGGCGAGTCGGCCGAGGCGGCGCGCGCGGCGGTCAACGCCATCGCGAACCCGCAGGTCCCCGAGATCGGTGAGCGCTACCTGGGCACGATCGTCAAGACCACGACCTTCGGTGCCTTCGTCTCGCTGACGCCGGGCAAGGACGGCCTGCTGCACATCTCCGAGCTGCGCAAGCTCGCGGGCGGCAAGCGTGTCGACAACGTCGACGAGGTCGTGTCCGTGGGCCAGAAGGTCCAGGTCGAGATCACCAAGATCGACGACCGCGGCAAGCTGTCGCTCTCGCCCGTCGTGGCGGAGGACTCCTCCGAGGACGCCGGCATCGAGCTGCCCGACGCCGCCGAGGCCGACGACGCGTAGCCTGTCGTCCCGCTCGTCCTGAGCGGACCGCGGCCCCGGCGCCGACCGATCCATGTCGGTCGGCGCCGGGGCCTTTCCCGAATCCCCAGAAAGACCAGGATGCCCCTGTCCTCCGTAGTGTCCCTTCCGCTCCTGCCGACGCCCCTGCCCGTCGGGGACGGCCCCGACCCCACCTTCGTCGCGGGGGATCCGGGCGGTAACGTCGTCCGGCGCAGTGTGCTGCCCGGCGGGGTCCGCGTGCTCACCGAGGCGATGCCGGGCCAGCGATCGGCGACCATCGGGTTCTGGGTCGGCGTCGGTTCGCGGGACGAGGCCGAGGGCCAGCACGGCTCCACCCATTTCCTGGAGCATCTGCTGTTCAAGGGCACGGAGCGCCGCAGTGCCATGGACATCGCGTCGGCCTTCGACGAGGTCGGCGGCGAGTCCAACGCAGCGACCGCGAAGGAGAACACCTGCTACTACGCGCGGGTCCTCGACTCCGACCTGCCCATGGCCATCGACGTCATCGCGGACATGGTCACCTCGGCCGTCCTCGATCCGGACGAGCTCGAGCAGGAGCGGGACGTCATCCTCGAGGAGATCGCCATGGACAGCGACGACCCGGCCGACGTCGCCCACGAGAAGTTCGTCGAGCTGGTGCTGGGCGACCACCCGCTCGGCCGGCCCATCGGCGGTACCCCCGACGCCATCCGCGCGGTGCCCAGGGAGTCCGTCCTGGCGCACTACCGTCGCTACTACACGCCCGCCGAACTCGTGGTGACCGCCGCGGGCGGCCTGGACCACGAGACCGTCTGCCGCCTGGTGCAGGAGGCGCTGGAGACGGCCGGGTGGCAGCTCGAGGACGGCGCCCTGCCGGTCCCGCGCCGCTCCGCGACGGAGGTGCCGGTGCAGGGCGCCACCGGGGTGCACGTGATCCGCCGGGCGGTGGAGCAGTCCAACATCCTGATCGGATGCCCGTCGATCACGGCCACGGACGAGCGCAGGTTCGCTATGAGTGTCCTGAACGCCGTCCTCGGCGGAGGCATGTCCTCGAGGCTGTTCCAGGAGATCCGTGAGAAGCGCGGGCTCGTGTACTCGACGTACTCCTTCTCGGCCGCCTACGCCGACGCCGGCTACTTCGGTATGTACGCCGGGTGCTCGCCGGCCAAGACGGGGCAGGTCATCGACCTCCTCGGGTCGGAACTGGACCGCCTCGCAGCCGACGGCATCGACGCGGAGGAGTTGCGCAAGGCCGTGGGCCAGCTCTCGGGCGGACTGGTCATGGCTCTCGAGGACAGCAGTTCCCGCATGTCCCGGCTGGGCCGCTCGGAACTGGTGTCCGGGGAGTTCGTCGACATGGACGCGTCCCTCGACCGCATCCGGTCCGTGACGGCGGACGAGGTGGAGGCGCTGGCCCGTGAACTGGCCGCCGCCCCGCGCACGACGGTCGTCGTCGGGCCGTTCGACACGGAGGCGGACTTCGCGTCCTAGCCGCCGGCGAACGGCGGCAGGATGTCGAGCACGTCGTCATCCTGCAGGACGGCCGAGGGGTTCCGCAGTGCCACCTCGTTGAGGAGGAAGCTGCTCCTGTCGAGCACCTTCGCCAGCGACGGTTTGCCCGGCACGGCCGGGCGCTGCCGCAGATCGGTCAGCACGTCGTCGAGGCTCCGCCCACCGGGCAGGCGCTCCTGATCCACACCGGACGCAGCCCTGGCCGCCCCGAAATACCTCACCAGCACCTCAGCCACCGATGGCGCTCATCGAGCGGTCGGGCTGCACGAAGTCAGCCGCGCCGAGTCCGGTGTGGTCCATGCCGTGCGCCCTGGGCTTGAGCCACATGGCGTCACGCCAGCGCTGCGCGACGGCGTCGTCGCCGGCTTCCGAGCGCAGGAGGTCCCGGAGGTCGGTCTCCTCGCGGGAGAAGAGGCAGCTCATGACCTTGCCCTCCGCCGTCACGCGCGTCCGGCGGCAGTCCGCGCAGAAGGGCTCGGTGACGGACGCGATGATGCCGACCGTCCCGAGGACCACCCCCGGCGACTCCTTCGAGCGGACCTCCCACCGTTCGGCGGGGGCGCCGTCGCGGTTCCGGGGATCGGGTGTCAGGACGAAGCGCGTCTCGACGAGCTCCCGCATCTCGGCGGCCGTCACCATGCCCTCCTTCGTCCAGCCGTGGTCCGCGTCGAGGGGCATCTGCTCGATGAACCGCAGCTCGAAGCCGCGGGCCACGGCCCACTCCACGAGGTCGGGCGCCTCGTGGTCGTTGACGCCGCGCATCAGCACGGCGTTGATCTTGACGAGCCCCAGTCCTGCGGCGGCTGCGGCCTCGATACCCTTCAGCACGCGGTCGAGGAACGGCCGACGGGTCAGCTGCGCGAAGGTCTCCGGATGCAGCGAGTCCATGGAGACGTTGATCCGCGTGAGCCCTGCCTCCTTCAGCTGAGCGGCACGGCGATCGAGTCCCAGCGCATTGGTGGTCATCGAGATGGGGAGCTGGGGGTGGTCGGCGCGGATGTCCCGGATGATGTCGAGGAGGTCCGCACGGACGAGCGGCTCGCCGCCGGTGAGGCGCAGCTCCCGGATGCCGAGCCGGTCCACGCCGATACGGACCAGGCGCACGATCTCCCCGCGGGACAGGACCTGGTCCTTCTGCAGCCAGTTCAGGCCTTCCGCGGGCATGCAGTAGGTGCAGCGCAGGTTGCACTTGTCCGTCAGTGACAGGCGCATGTCGGTCGCCTGCCGACCGTGGGAGTCCAGGAGACCCCGGGCCACGGAATCGCGGGCGGAGCCCGGCATGCCCAATTGGATTCCCATGGAACGAGGGTACGCCCTCCGCCGTCCCCGGCCCTACCGGAAGCGTCGGACGGGCAGGGTCTTCCGCGCGGGTCCCGGGCCCTGTACGGCGGGCCCTCCGACGGAACACCGTGCGGAGGGAACACCCGGCTCGCCGTGGTCGTGTAGCAGGTGTCCCTGCGCGGTGAAGCGCCGTCACGCGCGATCGGCCCCGGCCCGCGGACGATCGGGGCACGGACGGAAGGCAGCGATGATGCGACGGCGGACCTGGGCAGCGGCCTGCGGAGTCCTCGCCGTCGGGCTGGGGGTGATCGGCGGCGAGCTGACCGCCGCGGCCCTGAGTCCCTCCGTCACCCCGGTCAGCGCCGTCGGCTCGGCCGTGATCGATGCACTGCCGGCGGGCGTGAAGGACTGGGCCATCACCCTGTTCGGCACCGCGGACAAGGCTGTGCTCCTCGGCACGATCGGCGTCCTGATCACGGGCATCGCCCTCGCCGTCGGCATCCTCGAGTACCGGCGCACGTACGCGGGCCGGGCGGTCGTCCTCGGGTTCGGGCTGATCGGCGTGGCCGTGGTGGCATCCCGGCCGCAATCCTCCACCGTGTCCTTCGCGGCACCGGTGGTCGCCGCGCTGATCGCACTCCTCGTCCTCGACGCCCTCGTACGGTCGCTGCGGTCCTGGACGCGGCACGCGGCCGACGGCGGAGCGGGTACGGCCCCGGCCCGACGCCGGTTCCTGCAGGGCGCGGGCGGAGCGGCCGTCGTCGCCGTGGCCGCGGGAGGCGCTGCGACGAACGTGCGCTGGTCGCAGTCCGACGTCGCACGGCAGCGCGCATCGATCCCGCTCCCGGATCCGGCGGAGGGGACGGTGCCTCCGGCCGAGGGCTCGTTCGTGCCGGACGGGGCCGACCTGGGGATCCGGGGCATCAGCGCCCTCGTCACACCCGCCGCCGACTTCTACCGCATCGACACCGCCCTCGTGGTACCCGTCGTCGACCCCGCCCGCTGGTCGCTGAGGGTCACGGGCCTCGTGGAGCGCGAGGTCGAGATCACCCTCGAGGAGCTGCTCGCGCTGCCCCTGGTCGAGCGGCACATCACTCTGGCCTGCGTGTCCAACCCGGTGGGCGGCGACCTGACGGGCACCGCGCGCTGGCTCGGCTGGCCGGTCGGCGAGCTCCTCGCCCGGGCCGGCGTGCGGCCGGGAGCGGACATGGTCCTGTCCCGCAGCGTGGACGGCTTCACGGCGGGCACCCCGCTCGAGGCCCTGACGGACGGACGGGACTCCCTGCTCGCCGTGGGCATGAACGGGGAACCGCTGCCGGTCGAGCACGGCTTCCCCGTCCGTCTCGTCGTCCCCGGCCTCTACGGTTTCGTGTCCGCGACGAAATGGGTGGAGGAGCTGACGGTGACCCGCTTCGCCGAAGACGCCGCGTACTGGTCCACGCGCGGCTGGTCCGAGCGCGGCCCCGTCAAGACTTCCTCCCGCATCGACGTGCCCCGCCCGAACGCGAGCATCCCGGCGGGGACGGTGGTCGTCGGGGGAGTCGCCTGGGCACAGCACAGGGGAGTGGCGGGCGTGGACGTGAGGGTCGACGGCGGCGCCTGGCAGTCCGCGACGCTCGCCCGGCCCATCTCCGCCGACACCTGGTGCCAGTACGCCGCCACCCTGGAGCTCGCGGCCGGTCCGCACACGGTCCAGGCCCGCGCGGTGGACCGCGACGGAGGCATCCAGTCGGAGGCGTCCGTCGATCCGGCACCCGACGGTGCCGAGGGGCTCCACACGGTAACGTTCACGGTGACCTAGGCTCCCGAGCTCCCCCCGACGACCCGCGGGGACCGGCCCGGAGGCGCGCGAGAGGCAGGCATGAGAAGAACCGTCGCCGAACACCGGGCCGCCGTCGCCGGCCTCCTGCGCGGGAGCAGCGGGTACGACGCCGGCCGGCTCGACGCCCTTCCCCTCGCCGAGGCCCTCGGGCGGGCGCTGGCCGCGGACGTGCGAGCGCCGGTAAGCCTTCCCCCGTTCGACAACTCGCAGATGGACGGGTACGCCGTCCACGCCGACGACCTCGCCGACCCGGGCCGGCTCGTCGTGGCGGAGGCCATCCCCGCCGGTTCCGTACCGCCCGTGCTGGAGGCCGGGACGGCCGCGCCGATCATGACGGGTGCCATGCTGCCCGCCGGTGCCGCCGCCGTCGTCCCGATCGAACGGGCCGAGCCGGCGCAGTTCTACTCCGCCGCGGACCGCGAAGGCGGGGAGGTGTCGGTGGTCCTGCCACGCGGGATCCCCGACGGGCAGTTCGTGCGCCGAGCGGGCAGCGACCTCGGCGAGGGGGACGTGGCGCTACGGGCGGGCAGCCTGCTCGGCGCAGCGCAGTTGGGGCTCCTCGCAGCCTGCGGGGTCGGCTCGGTGTCCGTCCGGCCGCGGTTCCGGGTGCTGCTCCTGTCCACGGGCGACGAGGTCGCCGAGCCCGGCACCACGCTCGCGCCGGGCACGATCTACGACGCCAACACGACGCTGCTCGAGGCGGCGCTCCGCGAGGCCGGCGCGGACGTGGCGCGCCACCGGCTCGTCGGCGACGACCCCGCGGTCCTGAGGGACGCCCTCGCCGCGATCCCGGCCGGCAGCACCAACCTCGTCCTCAGCACCGGCGGTATCAGCCAGGGAGCCTACGAGGTGGTGAAGCAGGCGCTGGCCGACAGCAGCGTGGAGTTCTCGTCGGTGGCCATGCAGCCCGGCGGACCCCAGGCACACGGCACCATCTCCGGCGTGCCGTTCCTCGGCTTCCCCGGCAACCCGGTCAGCGCCATCGTGTCCTTCGAGATGTTCCTCCGCCCGGCCCTCCGGCGGCTGACCGGCGTCCCGGCGCCGCGCCTGCGGCTGCAGGCCGTCCTCGCCGAGGACCTCGTGAGCCCCGAGGCCAAGCACCAGGTGCGGCGCGGACTCTACCGCGACGGCGCGGTGGTGCTGGTCGGCGGACCCGGGTCCCATCTCCTGCACGCCCTCGCGGCGTCGAACTGCCTCGTGCACGTCCCCGAGGGGGTCGCGTCCCTGCGGGCAGGGGACCGCGTCGAGGTCACCCTGCTCGGCCCCGTGCCCGACGAACCCTTCGCCACCGAGGATGTGCCGGCCCCGGATCACGCCGGGACTGGTTGAATGGGATCCGCAGAAAGGACCTCCCCATGAACCCACCCCTCCCCGCGGACGGGCTGTCCCACGTCCGGGCCGACGGCACCGCCCACATGGTCGACGTCTCCGGCAAGCAGGCGACGATCCGGCAGGCCGTCGCCGAGGCCACGCTCGAGACCACGCCCGACGTGGTCGCGCTCATCACGGACGGCGCGCTGCCGAAGGGCGACGCCCTCGCCGTCGCGCGGGTCGCAGGCATCATGGCCGCGAAGCAGACCTCGTCGCTGATCCCGCTGTGCCACCCCCTGCCCCTGTCCAAGGTCACCGTGGACTTCGTGCCCGACGGCGGGCACGTCCGGATCACCGCCCTCGTCAGGACCACGGCGCTCACGGGCGTCGAGATGGAGGCACTGACCGCGGTGTCCGTCGCTGCGCTGACGCTCTACGACATGATCAAGGCGGTCGACAAGCACGCCGTGATCAACGGGACGCGCGTGCTGTCCAAGTCCGGCGGCAAGAGTGGGGACTGGACCGCATGAGTGCCCTCCGCCTCGCCGCCGTCGTCGTCGCCTCCACCCGGGCGGCCGCCGGGACGTACGAGGACGAGTGCGGCCCCGCCATCGCGGACTGGCTGTACCGCCACGGGTTCGCCGTCGCCGACGCGGTGGTGGTTCCCGACGGCGACGCCGTGGGAACGGCCATCGGCAGGGCGCTGGAGGCCCGGCCCGCCGTGCTCATCACGAGCGGCGGCACGGGGCTGAGCGCCGACGACGCCACCCCGGAGCAGACCGTGCCGTACCTCACCCGGAGCCTTCCCGGGATCATGGAAGCCATCCGTCGTGCGGGCTCGGAGAAGGTCCCCACCGCCGTCCTCAGCCGCGGACTGGCCGGCACCGCGGGATCGACCTTCGTGATCAACCTGCCGGGATCACCCGGCGGTGTCCGCGACGGGCTCGCCGTGCTCTCGCCCCTCATCGACCACATCTGCTCCCAGCTGGAGGGCTCCCATGACCACCGGTGACGTCGTCCACGCAGCCGTGGCCGCGACCCCCATCACCCCCGAGGAGGCGTACGCGGGCGTCGACTCCCCGCTCTGCGGGGCCGTCGTCGGCTTCAGCGGCGTGGTGCGGAACCACGACGGCGGACGCGACGTGGCGTCCCTGGCCTACTCGGCGCATCCCAGCGCCGAGCGGATCATCCGCGAGGTCGCCGAGGAGATCGCAGCCCGTCACGACGGCATCCGGATCTGGGTCGCCCACCGCGTCGGGCCGCTGGCGATCGGCGACCAGGCGCTCGTCGCGGCCGTCGGGGCGGCGCACCGGGGTGAGGCCTTCCGGGCCTGCTCCGACCTCGTGGACCTGGTGAAGGAGCGGGTCCCCATCTGGAAGGAGCAGTTCTTCGCCGACGGGACCGTGGAATGGGTCGGGGCCGGGACGGAACAGTAGTGTTGACGGCATGACCGAACTTCTGCCCGTGGCCGTGCTGGGTGCGCGGGGGCGCATGGGCGCGGAGGCCGTCCGCGCCGTGGACGCCGCCGCCGACCTCGAACTCGTCGCAGCCCTCGGCAGCAGCGACCCGCTCGACACCCTCGTCTCCGCCGGTGCGCGCGTCGTCGTGGACCTGACCGTTCCGGAGGCCACGGCCGACAACGTCGCCTACGCCGTCGAGCACGGCATGCACGCCGTCGTCGGGACCACGGGCTGGACCGCCGAGCGCCTCGAGCGCCTCGAGGCCCTGCTCGCGGGCTCTGCCGGCACCGGCGTGCTGATCGCCCCGAACTTCGCACTGGGCTCCGTGCTCGCCACGGCCTTCGCAGCCACCGCGGCACGCTACTTCGAGTCGGTCGAGATCATCGAGCTGCACCACCCGGACAAGGCGGACGCCCCGTCCGGGACGGCGGTGCGGACGGCGCAGCTCGTCGCCCGGGCCCGGGCCGCCGCGAACGTCCCGGCCGGTCCGGACGCCACGCGGGACCAGCTCGACGGCGCCCGCGGGGCACGCGTCGACGGCGTGCCGGTCCATTCGGTGCGCCTGCGCGGGCTGACGGCGCACCAGGAGGTGCTGCTCGGGAGCCCGGGGGAGCAGCTCACCATCCGGCACGACTCCTTCGACCGGGCGTCGTTCATGCCCGGCGTCCTCCTCGGCATCCGCTCGGTGGCGCAGCATCCGGGCCTCACGGTCGGGCTGGACGGCTACCTGGACCTGCAGACCGGCGGGACCGGCCGATGAGGGCCGTCGGGTTCTACCGGGAGCACAGGGTCAAGCTCGGCGTCCTGCTCGTCACGGTGCTGCTCGTCTTCTGGCTCGTCGTCGCCTTCCAGCGCAGCATCCTGCTGCTGGGCGACCCGGAGCCCGTGTCCAAGGCGATCGGAGCGGGATACCTGCTCCTGCCCTGCATCGGCGCCTGGGCACTGATCCGCGAACTGCTCTTCGGCGCCCAGACGCAGCGCATGGCGCGGCAGCTCGACGACGAGGGCGGCCTGCCCGTGGACGACCTGCCGAGGACCCCGGCGGGCCGGATCGTGCGGGCCGCCGCGGACGAGGCGTTCCCCGCCTACCAGGCCGAGACGGAGGCTGATCCCGACAACTGGCGCAGCTGGTTCAGGCTCTCCTGCGCCTATGATGCCGCGGGCGACCGGAAGCGTGCCCGGCGGGCGATGCGCGACGCCGCGAAGCTGTACGCGCAGCACGGAGCAGGCTCCGCCCGATAGCAGCGGGCCCGCACGTCCGGCTACCGCCGGGCGGCGGCCGAGCCGTCCCGGGCGGCGTTCGCGGCGCCGGACGCCAGCAGCTCCAGCGGGCCGCGGGAGCGGATGCGGTGGAAGAGGATGCCGATCGCCACCGCAGCGATCACCTGCAGCCAGTAGAGCTGCGTCGGATCAGGCAGGGGGGCCAGCTGGTCCGCCCAGCTCATGACGCAGATGTGCAGGCTGTACAGGGTCAGGGTCATGGCCCCCGGCGCCGACAGCGGCAGGAGCGCGGAGGGGAAGCGCCGCGTCAGCAGCAGGCACGCCGCGACGACGGCCGCCGCGGACCCCGCGACGTGCACCAGGTCGAGGGTCGCGCCCGAGTGCGGTGCGCTGACCGCGAGCCACCACCAGGAGCCGGACTGCTCCACGCCGGCCAGCCCGACGTCGAGCATCGCCTCCAGCGGGTAGCGGCTCCCGTCCGGCGTCCCGAGGAGCGCCGCGAGGCCGCCGCCCGGCCCGAGGAGCTGGGCGCTGAGGAGCTTCGCCCCGACCGCTGCGGCGACGCCGGCGCCGAGGAGCCCCAGCTGGACCCCGAGCCGCGACAGGTCGAGTCGCCCGAGCGTCATGCCCACGAGGAGGAAGCCGAGCCACTGCAGCACCGGGTAGTAGCCCGTCAGGAAGATGTCGGCGGCCAGCGTCTGCGGCACGAGGAAGGAGTCGAACACGGGGTTGCCGCCGAGGGAGTCCGGTTCCACGCCGGCGGCCACCACGGGCCGCAGCAGGTAGGCCGCGACGGGAGCCAGCACCAGCCAGCCCGCGGCCCACGCGGCGAGCGGTCCGGCGCGGAGGCCGGTGAAGGGCAGCGCCGCCAGGAACAGCACGCCGTAGTGGAACAGGATGATGGCGATATTGGTCTCGACCCCGCCGAGCACGAGCCCGATCAGCGCGATGACCACGGCGCGCACCGCGATGCCCCGGCGGTCGGCCGACAGCGTGCGGTCGCGGTGCGGGGTGCTCCCACCCGTCAGGAGCGCGAGCCCGATGCCGGCGACGACGGCGAAGAGCCCCGAGGCGCGGCCCGAGAAGAGCAGGGCGGTCCAGGTGGCCTCGGTGGTGCCCGGTGTGTACAGGGGGAGGACGTGCGTGCTCATCATGCCGAAGAGCGCCACGCCCCGGGCCGCATCGATCCCGGTCAACCGCCGCGCGGGCTTCGTGTGCATCCCGCCATGGTCCCACAGCCGTCCCCGCCCCTCCTGAGGGCGCGCGTCCACAGGAGGGCCGGTCCTCCGAGGCGCGGGCGGAACGGGTAACGTTTCACCCATGGTTGAAACCCCCTCGCGCATCCTCCCGTTCGGCTCCCTCGTGACCGCGATGGTCACGCCGTTCACCGCCGACGGCTCCGTGGACTTCGATGCCACGGCAGCCCTCGCCACGAGACTGGTCGACGACGGCTCCGACGGGCTGGTCGTGTCCGGCACCACCGGTGAGACCTCCACGCTCGAGGACTCCGAGAAGGAGGACCTCTACCGCGTGGTCGTCGAGACCGTGGGGGACCGGGCGCGCGTGATCGCGGGCACGGGCACCAACCACACCTCGCACTCGGTGGAGATGGCGCGGCGCGCCGAGCGGGCGGGCGCGCACGGGCAGCTCGTCGTGACGCCGTACTACAACAAGCCCACCCAGGCCGGTGTGCTCGGCCACTTCTCCGCCGTCGCCGAGGCGAGCGACCTCCCGATCATGATCTACGACATCCCGGGCCGCTCCGGCATCCCCATCACCACGGAGACGATGCTCCGCCTCGCCGACCACCCCCGCATCCTGGCCCTGAAGGACGCGAAGGCCGACTTCGCCGCCGTGACCCGCGTCCTCGCCAACACCGACCTCGACGTCTACTCCGGCGACGACGGGCTCACCCTCCCGTGGATGGCCGCGGGTGCCGTCGGCGTCGTCAGTGTCAGCGCACACGTCGCGACCGCCGCCTTCCGCCGCCTGGTCGACGCCGCCGCCGCCGGGGACCTCGCCCAGGCGCGCCGCATCCACTTCGACCTCGACCCGGTGATCCGCGCTGTCATGACGCATCTCCCGGGTGCGGTGTCCGCGAAGCACATCCTGCACCTGCAGGGCGTGCTCCCGAACGCCGTCGTACGCCTGCCCCTCGTGGAAGCCGACCAGCGCGAGCTGGAGCCGGTGCTCGCCGACCTCGCGGAGGCGGGCTGGGACCTCGGGGCCCTCGCCCGCGAGGGCGTCCGGGCATGAGCGACGCGGCCGGCGTCGGCCCGGCGGCCCGCGCCCTGCCGCCGGCCCTCGAACCCGGCACGCTGCGCGTCGTGCCGCTGGGCGGACTCGGCGAGATCGGCCGCAACATGGCGGTCTTCGAGATCTCCGGCAAACTCCTGATCGTCGACTGCGGGGTGCTCTTCCCCGAGGAGACCCAGCCCGGTGTCGACCTGATCCTGCCCGACTTCTCCTACCTCGAGGACAGGCTCGACGACATCGTCGGCCTCGTCCTCACCCACGGCCACGAGGACCACATCGGCGCGGTCCCGTACCTGCTGCGCCTGAAGGCCGACATCCCCGTGATCGGTTCCCAGCTGACCCTCGCGCTGATCGAGGCGAAGCTGCAGGAGCACCGTGTCCGCCCGTACACCCTGACGGTGTCCGAGGGCCAGATCGAGCAGTTCGGCCCCTTCGAGTGCGAGTTCGTGGCGGTCAACCACTCCATCCCCGACGCCCTCGCCGTGTTCATCCGCACCGAGGCCGGGAACGTCCTGCACACGGGCGACTTCAAGATGGACCAGCTGCCGCTCGACGGACGCATCACCGACCTGCGCGCCTTCGCCCGCCTCGGCGAGGAGGGCGTGGACCTCTTCATGGTCGACTCGACGAACGCGGACGTTCCCGGGTTCACGACGGCGGAGCGCGAGATCGGCCCCGTCCTCGAGAACCTGTTCGGCCAGGTCCGCAAGCGCATCATCGTCGCGTCGTTCTCCTCGCACGTCCACCGCGTGCAGCAGGTGCTCGACGCCGCCTCGGCCCACGGGCGCTTCGTGTGCTTCGCGGGGCGGTCGATGGTACGGAACATGGCGATCGCGGCGAAACTCGGATACCTCAAGGTCCCGGACGGCATCCTCGTGGACATCAAGAACGTGGACGACCTCCCCTACGACCGCGTGGTCCTCATGTCCACCGGCTCGCAGGGCGAGCCCATGGCGGCGCTGTCCCGGATGGCCAACGGGGACCACCGCATCACGGTCGGCAAGGGCGACACCGTCATCCTGGCGTCCTCGCTCATCCCCGGCAACGAGAACGCCGTCTACCGCGTCATCAACGGGCTGCTGAAGCTCGGCGCCGACGTCATCCACAAGGGCAACGCGAAGGTCCACGTGTCCGGCCACGCCGCGGCCGGTGAGCTCCTCTACTGCTACAACATCCTGAGGCCGAAGAACGTCATGCCCGTGCACGGCGAGACCCGCCACCTCATCGCCAACGGCAAGCTCGCACAGCAGACGGGGGTCCCGGCGTCGAACGTCCTGCTCACCGAGGACGGCTCGGTGATCGACCTCGTGGACGGCAGGGCGCGCGTGGTGGGCGCCATCGAATGCGGCTACGTGTACGTGGACGGGTCCAGCGTCGGCGAGATCACGGACGCGGACCTCAAGGACCGCCGGATCCTCGGGGAGGAGGGCTTCATCTCGATCATCACGGTCGTCAACAGGACCACCGGGAAGATCGTCTCCGGCCCGGACATCCACGCGCGGGGATTCGCCGAGGACAGCTCCGTCTTCGACGAGATCAAGCCCCGGATCAGCGAGGCCCTCGAGGAGGCCGTGATGCACACCACGGAGCACACCACCTACCAGTTGCAGCAGGTGGTGCGCCGTGTCGTCGGTACCTGGGTCAACCGGCGCCTGCGCAGGCGTCCCATGATCATCCCGGTGGTGCTCGAGGCCTGAGCCCGCGGGGTCCGGAGGGTCCCGGACCCCGGTGCGTCGCGTGCACCGGGGTCCGGGAGGCCGGAAATCCGACGCTTCGGGGGGCCCGTCCGGTACCGTGAGGATCATGGCCACTCGAACGTCCCCAGCCCCGCGGGGCCAGCACCAGACCCGCAGCAAGGGTGCGTCCGCCGTTGCAGGACCACCCCGGAGCAAGGCGCCCGCGAAGGGCACCGGGCGGACCCCGGCCAGGACACGGCAGGGCCCCGCCGCCCCCGAGCCGCAGCCCGAGGACCGGCTCGCGTTCCCGCTGCGCGCCGTGCAGGCCGTCTGGATGGGCATGGCGCGCGTCGTCGGGTCCGGCGTCCGGACCTTCGGGCACGACGTGAACCCCGAGCGCGAACTCCGCCGGGACGGCTCCGGCTTCTTCCTCCTCGTCGTGGCCCTCGCGGTCGCAGCCGTCGAGTGGTGGGCCCTGGCCGGACCCGTCGCCGATGTCGTGCACGCCGCGGCCGGCGGGACGGTCGGCTGGATGGCCCTGCTGGTGCCCTTCATGCTCGGCATCGGTGCCGTCCGCCTGTTCCGGTACCCGGAGCGCCACCGGGCGAACAACCGGATCGCCATCGGACAGCTCGTCCTCCTCTTCGCGGGTGCCGGCATCGCGCACCTCGTCGGGGGCCGGCCGGGACTGGCCGACGGACTGGACGCCCTGTGGCGTGCCGGCGGAGTCGTCGGGTTCCTCGTCGCGGGCCCCCTCAGCACCGTCCTCACGGCCTGGCCGGTCGCCCTCCTGCTCGCCGTCGCGATCTTCCTGGGGCTCCTGATCGTCACGGCCACGCCCTTCCGCCACATCCCGGCCCGCCTGCGGACGCTGTACGAGCACCTCATGGGCCAGGACCCCGACGACGCAGCGCACCGCCGGGACGACGGCCACGACCAGAGCTACCTGTACGAGACGCACGGCGCCTCGGCGAAGCCCGGACCGAAGAAGCGCAAGCGCCTCTTCGGCAAGGACAGGGAGGACGCCCCCTTCGACGCCGAGCACGACGCCGACCCGGACGGCTACGTCGGTGACGAGGCGTTCGAGCGCGCGGTGATCGAGGACGAGGAGCGCCGGGCACGCGAGGCCGAGGCGGCGGTCCCGCCCGGTGTCCGCCGTCCGACCAAGCAGGAACTGGCCGCCGAGGAACTCAAGCGGTCCCAGGCCGCGCGCGTGCCGGCCCCCGAACCGGAGCGGGAGCCCGAGGGCGCCACGGAGGCGATCGACGTCGTGCCCGCGGCGCGGGCGATGATCGTCCCCTCCACGCCCGTGCAGCCCCAGGTCACTCCGACGCCCATCCCGCAGCGCACCGAGCAGCTGCAGCTCGCCGGCGACGTCACCTACACCCTGCCGCCGTCGGACTACCTGCCCGCCGGTACGCCGCCGAAGGAACGGTCCGAGGCGAACGACGCGGTCGTCGCGGCGCTGACGCACACCATGGACCAGTTCAACGTCGATGCCAAGGTCACGGGCTTCTCGCGTGGCCCCACGGTCACCCGCTACGAGATCGAGCTGGCCCCCGGCACCAAGGTGGAGCGGGTCACCGCCCTGTCGAAGAACATCTCGTACGCCGTGGCCAGTTCCGACGTGCGGATCCTCTCGCCGATCCCGGGCAAGTCGGCCATCGGCATCGAGATCCCCAACACGGACCGCGAGACCGTCTCCCTCGGGGACGTGCTGCGCTCCGGCAATGCCCGCAAGACCGACCACCCGATGGTGATGGGCGTGGGCAAGGACGTCGAGGGCGGGTTCGTCGTCGCCAACCTGGCCAAGATGCCGCACCTCCTCGTGGCCGGCGCCACGGGCGCCGGCAAGTCCTCGTTCGTGAACTCGATGATCACGTCCATCCTGATGCGCTCCACGCCCGACGAGGTGCGCATGGTGATGGTGGACCCCAAGCGCGTGGAACTCACCGCCTACGAGGGCGTGCCGCACCTCATCACGCCGATCATCACCAACCCCAAGAAGGCGGCGGAGGCGCTGCAGTGGGTGGTCCGCGAGATGGACACGCGCTACGACGACCTCGCGAACTACGGCTACAAGCACATCGACGACTTCAACAAGGCGGTCCGGAACGGCAAGGTCGTCCCGCCGGAGGGGTCCAAGCGGGTCGTGCGCCCCTATCCGTACCTGCTGGTCATCGTGGACGAGCTCGCCGACCTGATGATGGTCGCCCCGCGCGACGTCGAGGACTCGATCGTGAGGATCACGCAGCTCGCGCGCGCCGCCGGCATCCACCTCGTCCTCGCGACGCAGCGGCCATCGGTCGACGTCGTCACGGGCCTGATCAAGGCGAACGTGCCGTCGCGCATGGCCTTCGCGACGTCGTCGGTCACCGACTCCCGCGTGGTCCTCGACCAGCCCGGGGCGGAGAAGCTGATCGGCCAGGGCGACGCCCTCTTCCTGCCGATGGGAGCGTCCAAGCCGATGCGCGTGCAGGGCGCGTGGGTCACCGAATCGGAGATCCACCGCGTCGTCGAGCACGTGAAGGGCCAGCTCCAGGCGGTGTACCGGGAGGACGTCGCGGTCGACGCCCCGAAGAAGCAGATCGACGACGACATCGGGGACGACCTGGAGGTCCTGCTGCAGGCCACCGAACTGGTGGTCACCACGCAGTTCGGCTCCACCTCCATGCTCCAGCGCAAGCTGCGCGTCGGATTCGCCAAGGCAGGGCGGCTCATGGACCTGCTGGAGTCGCGCGGCGTCGTCGGCCCCTCCGAGGGCTCCAAAGCCCGCGACGTCCTCGTCAAACCGGACGACCTCGAACCGGTCCTCGCGGCCATGCGCGGGGACGAGCCGCCGGCCCCGTCCCGTGCCGTGGCCCCCGAACCGATCGACCTCGTCGCCGACGACCTCGCCTCCCGCGCGCAGGCCGTGGACTACTACGACGGCGCGGACGCCTCGGACGGCGGCGACGACGGTGACAACGACGCGTGGAACCTCACCGGCAGGTAGCCTGACATCGTGAGTACCTCCCCGAGCCCGGCGGTGCCGGTCCTGAACATCGCGAACGTCCTCACCGTCGTGCGCATCCTGCTCGTGCCGTTCTTCATCTGGTTCCTCCTGCTCGACGACGGACGGGCAGGGCTGTTCCGCTGGCTGGCGGTCGCGACGTTCGTCGTCGCCATCTACACGGACAAGCTCGACGGGGACCTCGCCCGCAGCCGCGGCCTGATCACCGACTTCGGGAAGATCGCCGACCCGATCGCGGACAAGCTGCTCATCGGATCCGCGCTGGTACTGCTCTCGGTGCTGGGCGAGCTGTGGTGGTGGGTCACCATCCTCATCCTCGTCCGCGAGATCGGCATCACGCTCCTGCGGTTCGCCGTCATCCGGTACGGCGTCATGCCGGCCTCCCGCGGCGGCAAGCTCAAGACCGTCGTGCAGACCGTCGCGATCCTGCTGTTCCTCATCCCCTTGCAGGCGGTCGCGGGGGACTGGGCCTGGTGGCTCGCCGCGGCCGTCATGGCCGCCGCCACGGTGATCACCGTGGTGACCGGCGTCGACTACATCGTCCAGGCGATCCGCCTGCGGGCGGGCGCCCGCCGGTGACGTCCGCAGGACCGGCGGCCGAGGTCGTCGCACTGGCGTCCGGGCTCGGCCTCACCATCGCCACGGCGGAGTCGCTGACGGCCGGGATGGTCGCCGCGTCCCTCGCCGCCGTCCCCGGTGCGTCGGCCGTCCTGCAGGGTGGCATAGTCGCCTATCAGGTCTCGGTCAAGCAGAACCTCCTGGGCGTGGAGGGCGAGCTCCTCGCCACCGCGGGGGCCGTCGATCCACGCGTCGCGGCGGCGATGGCCGACGGCGTCCGGGTGGCCCTCGCCGCGGATATCGGCATCTCCACCACCGGTGTCGCGGGCCCCGCACCGCACGAGGGGAAGCCCGTCGGTACCGTGTTCACGGCGATCTCCACGCCCACCGGCACCGAGGCGTTCGGTCATTCCTTCTCCGGGGACCGCGCGAGCATCAGGAGTGCCTCCTGCGACGCGGTGCTCCGCGAGCTCCTCGAAGAACTGTCCAGGGGAACAAACGGGGGTCGGGGGTAGTTATAAACACTGCCGGCCGTTGATAGGGTTGGCGACTCAGGCTCAAGCAGATCGGGCAGGTCATCATCACGCGGCATCCGCGATTCCGGCGGTGCCGCATTCATGAGGGAGCAAGCGATACAGATGGTAAAGCAGCCCGTATCCGTAAACGGCGTCGTCCGTTGGCGCGATGTGGGGTTGGCAGAGGATGCACAACGCAAGCCCAAGGAGCGCAAGATGGTAGTTCTCCGCCATGAAATCGGCGACGTCCTCCGTGACGTCCGCCAGCGCCAGGGCCGCACCCTGCGCGAGGTGTCGCACAGTGCGAGGGTCTCCCTCGGATACCTCAGCGAGGTCGAGCGTGGACAGAAGGAAGCATCCTCCGAACTCCTCTCATCAATCTGCAGTGCACTCGAGGTGCCGCTCTCCTCGATGCTGCGGGAAGTCAGCGACCGCCTGGCAGAAGCAGAAGGCGTCTCGATCCCGGACACCATCCCCCAGGAGTTCTCCCGGGAGTTCGGCGAGGACCTGTCCGACGAACTGAACGACGATTTCCGTCGGGGACTCGCGGCGACGAACCGTTAGGACCCCCACGACAAGGAAGGCCCGTCCCTGCAGGGACGGGCCTTCCTGCCGTCTGCTACCAGTTGTCCTTGGTGTACGTATTGTTCAGCTGTGCGATCAGGGTCCCGAGCCGGGTGAGGTCCTCGACGTCCCAGTCCTCCATCAGCTGGTGGAATGCCTGCTTGCGAGCGGTCTGGGCCGCGACGAGCTGGCTCGTCCCCGCGTCCGTCAGCGAGATCGCCTGGGCCCGCCCATCGAGGGGGTCGGCTTCCTTCTGGACCAGTCCGAGCTGTTCCAGCATGGCGATCTGGCGGCTGACGGAGGGCTTGCCCACCCCGACGCTCGCTGCGATGTCCGTGAGGCGCATGGAGCCTTCGCGCTGGAGGATCACCAGCAGTCCGTACGCCGCGGGCTCCATGTCGGGGTGCACGCGGCGGGCGACCTTGTAGGAATTCGACCGCGCGCGGCGCCACAGCATGCTGAGCTGTTGTTCGAGGGCCTCGATGGCCGCGTCGGTGTCGGCATCTTCCCCGGGGTAGGCTGCAAGGCCCGGGCCGGGATCGGTGGTGCTCGGCTTCGCGTTCATGGGCCCATTGTAGGGTTCCGCCGTGGCGGAGACACCTCCACAGGACGGTCCGTACTGCACGGGTACACGAGAGCGAGGCACTGCAGATGCGATTGAGTGATTTCTGGCGGTTGATGGACGACGAGTTCGGCGAGCGGTATTCGAGGACCCTCGCCCGGGACCTGGTGGTCGACCGGCTGGGCGACAGGACCGCCGCGGAGGCACTGGGCGCCGGGGTGGATCCCAAAGTGGTCTGGGAGGCCGTGTGCCGGGCGCAGGACGTACCGCGCGAGCGGTGGCTGGGGCGCGACATCAAGCCGCGATGACCCTCGGAGGCCGGAGGGACAACACGCTCGCGGTCCCGCGGATAATCGAATATCTGTTCGGACCGGACTATGATGGTGGAGGAGGCGGCGCGCTCCTGTGCACATAGCGGCGGCCCACCTCAAACTGTCGGCGCAGGCCAATACAGTCGAGAAGAACACGTAAACAGGCCAGTTGGCCATGAACAACCGAGGTGAAGAATGGCCGCTCCAGACCGCGAGAAAGCCCTAGAAGCTGCTCTCGCCCAGATCGACAAGCAGTACGGCAAGGGTTCCATCATGCGTCTCGGTGACGAGACCAGGGCGCCCATCGAGACCATCTCCACGAGTTCCATCGCGCTGGATGCAGCACTCGGCATCGGCGGCCTCCCGCGTGGTCGGGTCGTCGAGATCTATGGTCCCGAATCCTCCGGCAAGACCACCGTGGCGCTGCACGCCGTTGCCAGCGCACAGCGCAACGGGGGCATCGCGGCATTCATCGATGCCGAGCACGCGTTGGATCCCGAGTACGCCAAGAAGCTCGGCGTGGACACCGACGCCCTGCTCGTGTCGCAGCCGGACACCGGTGAGCAGGCCCTCGAGATCATGGACATGCTGGTGGGCTCCGGCTCCATCGACATCGTCGTGATCGACTCCGTCGCCGCACTCGTGCCGCGCGCCGAGATCGAGGGTGAGATGGGCGACAGCCACGTCGGCCTGCAGGCCCGTCTGATGAGCCAGGCGCTCCGGAAGATCACGGGCCGCCTGAGCCAGACCAAGACCACGGCGATTTTCATCAACCAGCTGCGCGAGAAGATCGGTGTCTTCTTCGGAAGCCCGGAGACCACCACGGGTGGAAAGGCGCTGAAGTTCTACGCGTCGGTCCGCATCGACGTGCGTCGTATCGAGACGCTGAAGGAAGGCGTCAACCCGGTGGGTAACCGGACGCGCGCCAAGATCGTCAAGAACAAGATGGCCCCGCCCTTCAAGCAGGCGGAGTTCGACATCCTGTACGGCCACGGCATCTCCCGTGAGGGCGGCCTGATCGACGTCGGCGTGGAGAACGGACTGGTCAAGAAGTCCGGTGCCTGGTTCACGTACGACGGAGACCAGTTGGGGCAGGGCAAGGAGAACGCCCGGAAGTTCCTCATCGACAATCCTGATCTGGCGGACGAGCTGGAGCAGAAGATCAGGGTCAAGCTCGGAATCGGAGTGCAGCCGGAGGAGCCCGATGCTCCGAAGCTGAAGGCCGTCAGCGGCGAGTAGGCACGTGTCCTCGGAGGAAGGATCCGAGCCGGTCGGATGGGGTGTCTCGTTCGACCGGTTCGGTTCTGACAGCTCCGTCGATGCTGTCGACGGCGACGCGCTCCCGCGACGGTCGCCGTCCAGGGGACAGGGCCTGACCCGGACCACGTCGTCCTCGTTCGGCGCGCGGGCGGCAGGCGGAGCCGGACGGGGTGCGCCCCGATCAGGGGTCCGCGGAAGAACGTCCCCCCGGTCCTCCGCCGATGATCCGTTCGGTCCTGTGGTCGGGTCCTCCGCCGACGGCGATGCTCCCGCGGACGGTTCCGCTGACCGCGCGGGACGAAGCCAGGGTCGCTCCCGTCGGAGGAACACGGCGCGCGGGTCGGGTGCCGCTGCCGCCCCCACCCCGGACACCGGGGGCGAGGGTGGATCTCCGCCGCCCAGGACCGACGAGGAGTGGACGTCGCAGGCTCGCTCGATCCTGCTGCGCCAGCTCGCACTCGGACCGCGGAGCCGGCACCAGCTCCAGCAGAAGCTCGCCGAACGCGTGGTGCCGCCCGCGATCGCCACCGCACTCCTCGACCGCTTCGAGGAGGTGCAGCTGATCGACGACGCCGAGTTCGCGCGGATGTGGGTGCGGACCCGCACCGCGGCCAAGGCGTTGTCCCGCTATTCGCTCCGGCGCGAACTCGCGGACAAGGGCATCGAGCCCGACCTGGCGGAGGAAGCGCTGCAGCAGGTCACCGACGAGGACGAGCACCTGCAGGCCCGGGACGTCGTCCGCCGCAAGCTCCGGAGTAGCGCCGACCTCTCGGACCGTGCCGTGCGGGACAAGGAGGTACGCCGTCTCGTCGGTGTTCTCGCGCGCAAGGGATACAACCCCGGTGCCGCGTTCTCCATCGTCAAGGAGGTCCTGGCGGACGCCGGCACGCCGGACTGAGCCCGCGCGGACGATTGTCGGGGCCCCCGCGGGCAGCCGTACGCTTAAGGGCGTGAGCATGACACTTCCCGTCCCCCTCGGCGACACCGATCCCCAGTCCGGCGACCAGCCGGACCGCCCCGCGGCCGACCCGCGCACCTACGAAGTGCGCACCTTCGGTTGCCAGATGAACGTGCACGACTCGGAGCGTATCTCGGGACTCCTCGAGGACGCCGGGCTCGCCCGGGTCGAGGGCGGGCAGGCGGACGTCGTCGTCTTCAACACCTGCGCCGTCCGTGAGAACGCGGACAACAAGCTGTACGGCAACCTGGGCATCCTGAAGGCCGTCAAGGAATCCCGCCCCGGGATGCAGATCGCCGTCGGCGGGTGTCTCGCCCAGAAGGACAGGGACACCATCCTGAAGAAGGCCCCCTGGGTCGACGCCGTGTTCGGGACCCACAACATCGGCGCCCTGCCCGCCCTGCTGCAGCGCGCACGGCACAACCAGGACGCGCAGCTGGAGATCCTCGAGTCGCTCGACGTCTTCCCGTCCACCCTGCCCACCCGGCGGGAATCGGTCTACGCCGGGTGGGTGTCCATCTCGGTCGGGTGCAACAACACCTGCACCTTCTGCATCGTCCCCTCGCTGCGCGGCAAGGAACGTGACCGCCGACCCGGTGAGATCCTCGCCGAGATCGAGGCCCTCGTCGCCGACGGCGCCGTCGAGGTCACGCTGCTCGGCCAGAACGTCAATTCGTACGGCGTCGAGTTCGGGGACCGAGGCGCCTTCGCCAAGCTGCTCCGCGCCTGCGGCTCCATCGAGGGCCTCGAGCGCGTCCGCTTCACGAGTCCCCATCCAGCGGCGTTCACCGACGACGTGATCGACGCGATGGCCGAGACGCCCAACGTGATGCCGCAACTGCACATGCCCCTGCAGTCCGGGTCCGACCGCGTCCTGAAGGCCATGCGCCGTTCCTACCGCTCCACCCGCTTCCTGGGCATCCTCGACCGCGTGCGCGAGCGCATGCCGCAGGCGGCCATCTCCACGGACATCATCGTCGGATTCCCCGGCGAGACGGAGGAGGACTTCCAGGCCACCCTCGATGTCGTCGAGCAGTCGCGCTTCGCCACCGCCTTCACCTTCCAGTACTCGAAGCGCCCGGGGACCCCCGCCGCGGACCTGCCGGAGCAGCTTCCCAAGGCGGTGGTGCAGGAGCGCTTCGAGCGCCTCACCGCCCTCCAGGACCGTATCGCGCGCGAGGAGAACGCGCGCCAGGTCGGCACGCTCGTCGAGGTGCTCGTCACCGACCAGCAGGGGCGCAAGGGCGGCGAGACCCACCGGCTCACCGGTCGGGCGCGCGACCAGCGCCTCGTCCACTTCTCGGTCCCCGAGGGCGCCGCCGCGCCACGGCCGGGCGACTTCGTCACGCTGCCCGTCACCGAGGCGGCGTCGTTCCACCTGCTGTCCGACCCGACGTCCGATCAGTACTCGCTCCGGCGTTCTCGCGCCGGCGATGCGTGGGACAGGAGCCAGGCCGACTCCTGTGGCGTGCCCGCCGGCCCGGACGGCGCTCCCCGGTCCGTCTCCCTCGGCATGCCGTCCCTGCCCGTGCGGGGGAGCGGCCGTTGACCGTTCCGGTCGTCGCCGTCGTCGGTCCCACCGGCTCGGGCAAGTCCGACCTCGGCGTCGACCTGGCGCACCGGCTCGACGGCGAGGTCGTCAACGCGGACGCCCTGCAGTTCTACCGGGGCATGGACATCGGCACCGCGAAGCTGCCCCTGCCGGACCGGAGGGGCATCGAGCACCACCTGCTGGACGTCCTCGACGTGACCGAGGAAGCCAGCGTGGCCGCGTACCAGGAGGAGGTCCGGCGCGTCATCGCGGACATCCGCAGCCGGGGCCGCGTCCCCATCCTGGTGGGCGGTTCCGGACTGTACCTCCGCGCGGCCCTCGACCGGCTGGAGTTCCCGCCCACCGACGCGGCCGTGCGCACCCGGCTCGAGGCGGTGCTGGCGGCCGGGGGCAGTGCGGCCTTCCGGGAGCGACTGCGCGCGGTCGATCCCGCATCCGCGGAACGGATCGACGACGACCGTCGGCTCATCCGGGCCCTCGAGGTGTTCGAGGTCAGTGGACGGCCCTTCAGCGCCTTCATGCCGCGGCGCGAGTACCACCAGCCCGCCGTGCAGATCGGGCTGGCGGTGGACCGCGCGATCCTGCGCGAGCGGCTCGCCGACCGCGTGCACGCCATGGTGCGGGCCGGCCTCGCGCACGAGGTGGAACGCCTTGCCGCCTCCGGGCTGCGGGAGGGGCGGACGGCGTCGCGGGCGCTCGGCTACGGGCAGTTCCTGCGCGTCCTCGACGGGTCGATGACGGAGGCGGACGCCGTCGAGGACACCATCGCGGCCACGCGCCGCTTCGCCCGGCGGCAGCTGACCTGGTTCCGCGGTGACCCGCGGGTGTCCTGGCTGGACCGGCAGGAGCCCGGACTCCTCGAGCGGGCCGTCGGGATCGTCCGTGCACCGGGGGACATATCCTAGGACGGTGACCGGATTCCCCGCTGATGCCCCTGCCCCCGCTGCCCGGCCTACGTCTGGCCTGTCCTTCACCAAGGGACACGGCACGGGCAACGACTTCGTCCTGACGCTCGATCCCGAGGGCACCGGACCTGCCGATCCGGCGTTCGTCGCGGGCCTCTGCGACCGGCACCGGGGCATCGGTGCCGACGGGTACATCCGCGCCGTGCGATCGGCAGTGCTCCCGGAGGGACGCGCCCTCCTGCAGACGGAGCCCGACGCCGAATGGTTCATGGACTACCGCAACGGCGACGGCTCCCTGTCGGAGATGTGCGGCAACGGCGTGCGTGTCTTCGCGCACTTCCTCCTCGCCAAGGGTGTCGCCGACCTGCCCGACGGCGGCGAACTCGCCATCGGGACCCGCGCGGGCGTCAAGCGCGTGACACGGTCGGGGGACGGCTACGCGGTCGACATGGGGCCGTGGGAGTTCATCTTCCCGGACGCGGCCGTCGCGCGCGGCATGGACTCCCTCGTCGACATCGGCGGGCTCGACGTCGAACGCCCGGCGCTGTCCATCAGCATGGGCAACCCGCACACCGTCGTCGCACTCGCCGATCGGGCCGACCTCGAGCGCACCGAGCTGTACCACGCCCCGGCCGTGCAGCCCCTACCACCGGCCGGGACGAACGTGGAGCTCGTGGTCCCCGCGGATCCGCTGGTCGGTGAGGACGGCGTCGGGCGACTCACCATGCGCGTGCACGAGCGCGGCGTGGGGGAAACGCAGTCGTGCGGCACCGGCGCGTGCGCAGCGGCGGCCGCCACCCGGTACTGGGCCGGCGAAGGTGCCCCGGCCCGGTGGCTCGTGGCCGTTCCGGGCGGGGTGGTGGGGGTGACGTTCTTCGACGGGCCCGAGGGCCGCGAGCACGTCCAGCTCAGCGGACCGGCCGAACTGGTCGCCGACGGCATGCTGTTGCCCGCCGGCTGAGGGCGGGAGCGGCGGGAGCGGCGGAAGGGCCGGGAGTCGTCAGGCGGGCCGGTGGACCTCCAGGATGCGGAACGACTTGGAGGTCTCGGCGCGGCGGACGGTGAAGCCCTCGGGCAACTCGTCGCCGAGCCAGCGCTGCAGCGAGTCCGCACCGAGGTTCTTCTGCACCACGAGCCATGCCCGCCCGCCCGGGGCCAGGCGTGGCAGCCAGCGCAGGAGCAGGGCATGCAGTTCCTGCTTGCCGATCCGGATGGGTGGATTGGACCAGATGGTGTCGAAGCGCAGATCGGCGTCGACGTGGTCCGGCGTCGTGGCCACCACATTGGAGAGCCCCAACCGTTCGGCGTTCTCGGCCGTCAGCGCGACGCAGCGCTCGTTCACGTCCACCGCATGCACCGTCGCCGCAGGAGCCTTCAGGGCCATGGTGAGGGCGATCGGACCCCAGCCGCTGCCGATGTCCAGCAGGTGCTGTCCCTCGGGCTCGGGGACGGTGTCGAGGAGGATCGCCGTCCCCTTGTCCACGCCGTCGGGGCTGAACAGGCCCGACGACGTCACCAGGTCGCGGCGGGCGCCGGCGAGGACGACGGACAGGGGGCGGCGGACGTCGGGTCCGGCCGGTTGCGCGCTGAAATAGTGCTGTGACTCCATGCAGGAAAGCCTAGTGCCCCGGTCCGCGGCACCCTCCGGGCAGTTTTCGCGCTGGGAGAATTCGTTGGAAGGCGTCCCTCCGGCGGCCGTAGAATTGGACGACATCCACCTAGGGAGACCATGACCGAGAATCACGGACATTCCACCGGAGCCAACATGGGCCGGGAGGAGATCCAAGCCGTCATCGACCGGATCCTCGCCAGCGACGAAGCTGCCACGGCGAAGGCGACGAACGGACCTCAGAAGACGGGCGACACCGCACCGCCCGTGGAGAAGACCTGGCGGTCGCGCGCGCTCGCGCTGTCGAAGGACGAAGTGCCCTCCGACGCGGACGGGGACCAGGAGGACCTGGCCGAGCGCCGCGCGCTCCGCCGTGTCGCGGGACTGTCCACCGAACTCGAGGACGTCACCGAGGTCGAGTACCGGCAGCTGAGGCTGGAGCGGGTCGTGCTCGCCGGTCTGTGGAGCGAGGGCACGGCGCAGGATGCCGAGAACTCGCTGCAGGAACTGGCCGCCCTCGCGGAGACCGCAGGGTCCGAGGTGCTCGACGGGATCGTGCAGCGCCGGCTCAAGCCGGACCCCGGCACGTTCCTCGGGTCGGGCAAGGCCCAGGAGCTGAAGGACATCGTGCAGGCGACCGGTGCCGACACCGTGATCGTCGACAGCGAACTGTCGCCGTCGCAGCGCCGTGGGCTCGAGGACATCGTGAAGGTCAAGGTCATCGACCGGACCGCGCTGATCCTGGACATCTTCGCGCAGCATGCCAAGTCCCGCGAGGGCAAGGCCCAGGTGGAACTCGCGCAACTCGAATACCTGCTGCCGCGCCTGCGTGGCTGGGGCGAGTCGATGTCCCGCCAGGCGGGCGGCCAGGTCGGCAGCGCGAGCGCCGGCATGGGCTCCCGCGGACCCGGTGAGACGAAGATCGAACTCGACCGCCGGAAGATCCGCACGCGCATGGCCAAGCTGCGCCGGGAGATCGCGGAGATGAAGCCCGCGCGCGAGACGAAGCGGTCCAACCGCCGTCGCAACCAGGTCCCCTCCGTCGCGATCGCCGGGTACACCAACGCCGGGAAGTCGTCGCTGCTGAACCGGCTGACCGACGCCGGCGTGCTCGTCGAGAATGCGCTGTTCGCGACCCTGGATCCCACGATCCGCAGGGCGGAGACGCCGGACGGCATCGGTTACACGCTGGCCGACACGGTCGGTTTCGTCCGGTCGCTCCCCACGCAGCTGATCGAGGCGTTCCGCTCGACCCTCGAGGAGGTCGCCGACGCCGACCTGATCCTGCACGTCGTGGACGCCTCGCATCCGGATCCGGAAGGCCAGATCGCCGCCGTCCGCGCGGTGCTGACCGAGGTCGACGCCCGCAAGGTGCCCGAGATCATCGTCCTCAACAAGGCCGACGCGGCCGACCCCTTCGTCATCGAACGGCTGCGGCAGCGCGAGCAGCGCTCGGTCGTCGTCTCGGCCCGGACGGGCGCCGGGCTCACCGAGCTCCGTCAGCTGATCAGCACGAACATCCCGCGTCCGGGCGTCAAGCTCGACCTGCTGGTGCCCTACGCGCACGGCGAGGTCGTCAGCCGCCTCCATGAGGAGGACGTCGAGATCCTCGGGATGGAGCACGCCGACGAGGGCACGCGCCTCGAGGTGATGGTCCGGGAGGGCCTGGCAGCCGAGCTGGAGCCGTACGTCCGGCATGAGTGAGAGCGTGCGGTCCGGTGCTGCGGTCGCGGCGCCGGACGCAGCGCACCACTCCGCCGAGGCCCGGCAGGCCCTGGAACTGCTCGACGCCGCCGTCGCGGCGATGGGCGGTGAGATGCGCGCCGGCCAGCACGAGATGGTGCGGCAGGTGAGCGAGGCCATCCGCTCCGGCGACCACCTCCTCGTGCAGGCCGGCACCGGGACGGGCAAGTCCCTGGCCTACCTCGTGCCTCTCCTCGCGCATGCCCTGGAGAGCGACCGTCCGTCGGTCGTCTCGACGGCGACGCTCGCCCTGCAGGCGCAGATCGTGGGGCGGGACCTCCCGCGCCTGTTGGACGCGGTGCGGCCCGCGCTCGCACGCCCGGTCGACGTCGCGCTCCTCAAGGGCCGCTCGAACTACGTCTGCCTGCACAAGACCGGCGGGGGATTTCCCGAGGAGGACGCCCCGGACGCCCTGTTCAGCCTGGGCGAGGACGCTGCCCCCCATCCTTCCCCTGCCGGCGGTGGAGCCCCCGCATCGGCCCTCGGGAGGGACGTGGTGCGTCTCCGCGAGTGGGCGGAGGAGACGACGACGGGTGACCGCGACGACCTCGTGCCCGGCGTGAGCGACCGCGCGTGGCGCCAGGTCTCCGTCTCCAGCATGGAGTGCCTCGGCGCTGCCCGCTGTCCTGTCGCCCAGGAGTGCTTCAGCGAGAAGGCCCGGGCCGCCGCGGCCGACGCCGACATCATCATCACCAACCACGCCATGCTCGCGATCAGCGCCTTCGAGGGCATCGCCGTGCTCCCCGAATACGACGTCGTGGTGATCGACGAGGCCCATGAACTCCACGACCGGGTGACGGGCGCCGTGTCCGGACAGCTGTCCGCCTCGATGGTGATGGCCGCGGCGGCCGCCCTGCGGCGCCACGCCTCCATCAGCACCGGCGCCCTCGACACCGCGGCCGCAGCGTTCGAGGCCTCCGCCGAGCTCATCCCGTCCGGCCTGCTGCCCGGCGGCCTGCCGGACGATCTCGAACAGTCGCTGGCGCAGGTCCGCGACGCGGCGCGGGCCGCCCTGTCCGACACGAAGACGGACGGCAAATCGAAGGCCGACGCCGACGGTGGCCGGCAGGTCGCCCGCTCGAGGACGACGCTGGTCTTCGAGCTGGCCGAGCGCATCCTCGCGGCACCGGATCTCAACGAAGTGGTCTGGGCATCCCGCCCGAGCACCTTCACACCGGGTGCGGGCTATGCGCAGCCCGACGAGAGTGCACCGGCGACCCTGAACGTCGCCCCGCTCTCGGTGGCGGGACGGCTGCGGGAAGGCCTCTTCGAGGACCACACCGTGATCCTGACGTCGGCGACGCTCGCCATCGGCTCGGAGTTCGGTCCGGTGGCGGGGTCGTTGGGCCTCAGTGGTCCCGGTGCGCCCGCTTGGACCGGCGTGGACGTCGGGAGCCCCTTCGACTATCCGCGCCAGGGCGTCCTCTACGTGGCGAAGGACCTGCCCAAACCCGAGCGGGGCACGTCGGACGCCCAGCTGGACGAGCTGCTGGTCCTGCTCAGGGCCTCACGCGGGGGCGCTCTCGGCCTCTTCTCGTCCAAACGGGCCGCCGAGGAGGCGGCCGAGGCGCTCCGACCGAAGGTCGACTTCGAGATCCTGTGCCAGGGGGAGTCCTCCCTCAGCGCACTGGTCACGCAGTTCGCCGACGAGCCCGACACCTGCCTGTTCGGGACCATGTCGCTGTGGCAGGGTGTCGATGTCCCAGGGGCGTCGTGCCGGCTGGTGGTGATCGACCGCATCCCGTTCCCCCGACCCGACGATCCCCTGATGACGGCCCGGACGAGGGCCGTCGCGCGGAACGGTGGCAACGGATTCATGAGTGTCTCCGCCACCCACGCGGCCGTGCGGCTCGCCCAGGGAGCGGGTCGCCTCATCCGGGCGGCGGGAGACAGGGGAGTGGTGGCAGTGCTGGACAGCCGCCTCGCCACCGCACGGTACGGCGGGTTCCTCCGGGCGGCCCTGCCGCCCTTCTGGGCGACCACCGACCGCGCCACGGTCACGGGCATCCTCGAACGCCTCTCGGGCCGCTGACGCCCGTCCCGCCGTATCCGCAGGCCTCCTGGAGGGCGCCCGGTAGGTTCGCCTGCGACGTCGGCGCCGGGAGGGACTCCGAAGCGCTCGGCGGCGTCGCCGACGACGCGCCGGAGCGCCTCCTAGAGGGCGCGCATCACCGAGACGACCTTGCCCATGATGCTGGCGTGGTCGCCCAGGATCGGCTCGTAGCGCGTGTTCTGCGGCAGGAGCCACGTGTGCCCGTCACGCTGGCGGAAGGTCTTCACGGTGGCCTCGTCGTCGAGCAGCGCCGCGACGATGTCGCCGTTCTGGGCGCTCTGCTGCCGCCGCACCACGACCCAGTCGCCGTCGCAGATCGCGGCATCCACCATCGAGTCCCCGGAGACCCTGAGCATGAAGAGGTCCCCGTGCCCGACGAGCTGGCGCGGCAGGGGCATGACGTCCTCCACGACCTGATCGGCGAGGATGGGCCCGCCTGCCGCGATGCGGCCGACGAGCGGCACGAGGGCGGTGTCGACGGCGATCTGGTGCTCGCCCGCAGGCTTGCGGTCCGTCGGGGAGGCGCCGGCGGACACCGGCTCCGACGCGAGCGTCAGGGGCAGCAGCACCTCCATGGCGCGAGGACGCTTCGGGTCCCGTCGCAGGTAGCCGAGCCGTTCCAGCTGGGAGAGCTGGTGCGTCACGCTCGACAGACTGGCCAGCCCGACAGTGTCGCCGATCTCCCGCATGGAGGGCGGGTAGCCCTTGTCGGCGATCGAGCGCTGGATGGTCTCGAGGATGGTCAGCTGGCGCGCCGTCAGCCCCTTCGACACGGAACGGCCCCTCGGGCGTCCCCGCCCGGCCGAGAGGGGCACGGCATCGGTGGGGACGTCGGCGATGTTCGATTCCTGCCGCGCTGCCGGTGTTGGTTCCACCACTGGTGTGCCTTTCGCCTGGGACTGCGCATCCCGTCGTGTCCGCCGTGCGGCTCCCGCGCAGTGGGAGCCGTTTCTGTCAGTGGCGGATGGTTGTCTTGGGACCATCACCGGCAGGCCTGCGGCTCAGGAGCAGGACACGCCGGTGATAGACCGTGCTGTTCACGCTAGGCCAGTCCGGGGCGGTTTTCAAACATATGTTCGAGCGAGTCTCGACAAGCATCGTCCGTAGATGCTAGAAATAAGCGCAGCTGAATTAGAACGTGTGTTCGAAACACGCTGCGTTTCCACACGGAACATTCGAAGGGAAAGAGGTAGGCCGATGACAGAGGCACCAGCACCGCAGGGCAGTACGGCGTTGGCACTGGCACCCGCCCGGCCGGGGGTCCACCTCCGGCTCGTCGCGGCTCCTTCGACTCCCGCGCCGGCTTCCACGTCGGCTTCCACGTCGGCGGGGGAGCACCAGCACTCGCCGCGGGAACCGGAGCGCCCGCTGACCCTCACCCGGCGGGGGCGGTTGCTCCTCGTTGGCCTGCCGATCGCGCTGGGCGTCGCCGCCCTGATCCTCCTCGGGGCCTTCCTGACCTCGCAGGCCCAGGCCGGGGAATCGGCTCCCGTCTCCTCGTCCGTCGTCGACGTCAACGTGGCCGCGGGCGAGACCCTGTGGGACCTCGCCGTGCGGTACGCCCCCGATCGCGACCCGCGCGACGTCGTCACGGAGATGGTAGAGCTCAACAATCTCCGCTCGTCCGTCGTCCAGGCCGGCCAGAGTATCTCCATACCGGCCGAGGGCTAGCCCCCGGTCCCGCATCGGTTCCCGCCCTGCCGGGCAGGGCCGGTCCAGGCACCTGACGCGCAGCATTCGCTGCGAGGGCCGCCATCGCTTAAACTTGAACGGTGCCCTCCTCCGTCGATGCCCTGGCAAACCTCCCCCTGCGCGATGACCTCGTCGGGCTGCACCCCTACGGTGCACCGCAGCTCGATGTGCCGATCCTGCTGAACGTCAACGAGAACACCCACGGTGTACCGGCGGACGTGCATGCAGCCATCGTCCAGGCCGTCGCCGAAGCCACCACGGGCCTGAACCGGTACCCGGACCGCGAGTTCACCGAGCTGCGGAAGAACCTCGCCGACTACATCGGGCACGGGCTGACGCCCGAGCATCTCTGGGCGGCCAACGGGTCGAACGAGGTCCTGCAGCAGGTCCTCCAGGCCTTCGGCGGGCCGGGACGCACGGCGATCGGCTTCCCGCCGACGTACTCGATGTACCCGCTGCTCGCCAGCGGGACGGGAACCCGCTACATCACCGCCGAGCGCGGGTCCGCCTATTCGATGACGCCGGACGCGACAGCCCGCGCCATCCGGTCCTCGGGTGCGAACGTCGTCTTCCTGTGCTCTCCCAACAACCCCACCGGCACGGCACTGGGGCTCGACGTCGTCGAGGCCGCGTACGAGGCCGGCGAGGACGCGCGGGCCATCATCATCGTGGACGAGGCGTACGGCGAGTTCGCCCAGCAGGGGACACCGAGCGCGCTCACGCTGCTCCCCGGCCGACCGCGCCTGCTGGTCTCGCGCACCATGAGCAAGGCCTTCGCCCTGGCGGGGGCGCGGCTGGGGTACCTCGCCGCCGCCCCGGAGGTCACCGACGCCCTCCGGCTGGTCCGCCTTCCGTACCACCTGTCGGCCATCACGCAGGCGGCGGCCAACGCCGCACTCACCCACGCAGAGACGCTGCTGTCCAATGTCGAGGCCATCAAGGTGCAGCGCGACCGCATCGTGCGGGAACTCGAGGACCTCGGGCTCTCGCCGGCTCCGTCGGACGCCAATTTCGTCCTCTTCTCGGGCCTCGAGGATCCCCACCGGGTCTGGGAGGGCCTGCGGGACGCAGGCGTGCTCATCCGCGACGTCGGCATTCCCGGCTCCCTGCGCGTCACCGCCGGAACAGAGCGGGAGACCACGGTGTTCCTCACAGCGTTGAAGAAGCTGCTGTAGCCGGTACCGCGGCGCCCCGCCCGGCCCGGTCCTCCTAGACTTGAAGGGTTCGGAGCGCCGCATCCTCCCGGCCCCGCGCCACCAGCCCTCCCGACCACTGCCGATCAGCGCCCGGCCGACCGCCGGCGCACAGAAGGAATGCAATGACAGTTGATGCCGCCAGCGGCCGTACGGCCCGCATCGAGCGCGTCACGAGTGAGTCCAGCGTGCTCGTGGAACTCGACCTCGACGGCACGGGCGTGTCCTCGATCGACACCACCGTGCCGTTCTACGACCACATGCTCACCGCCCTGTCGAAGCACTCCCTGATCGACCTCACCATCAGGTCCTCCGGTGACACCCACATCGACGTCCACCACACGGTCGAGGACACGGCGATCGCGATCGGCGAGGGCCTCCGTCAGGCCCTGGGCACGAAGGCGGGCATCCGCCGTTTCGGCGAGGCCACGGTGCCGCTGGACGAGGCCCTCGCCAACGCCGTCGTCGACATCTCCGGACGGCCCTTCCTGGTGCACGGGGGAGAACCCGCCGGGCAGGAGTACCACCTCATCGGCGGGCACTTCACCGGATCCCTCACGCGCCACGTCCTCGAAGCGATCGCGCTGCACGCCCAGATCTGCCTCCACGTGACCGTCCTCGCGGGCCGCGATCCGCACCACATCGTCGAGGCCCAGTTCAAGGCCCTGGCCCGGGCGCTGCGTGCAGCCGTCGAACCCGACCCCCGCGTCGAGGGCATCCCGTCCACGAAGGGGGCGCTATGACCGCGCGCACCGTCACCGTGCTCGACTACGGGTCGGGCAATGTCCGCTCCGTCGTCCGCGCCCTCGAGCACGTCGGCGCCGAGGTGGTGCTGAGCGCCGAGCCGGACGACGTCCTGAACGCGTCCGGACTGCTCGTGCCGGGCGTCGGCGCGTTCGCGGCCGTGATGAAGGGACTCAAGGATGTCGACGCCCTGCGGATGATCGGCCGCCGCGTCGCGGGCGGGCGTCCCGTCCTCGGCATCTGCGTGGGCCTCCAGGTGCTCTTCGACGAAGGAGTCGAACACGGTGTGCGGACGCCGGGCATGGGCGAATGGCCGGGGACCGTGGAACGGCTGAAGGCGGACGTCGTGCCGCACATGGGCTGGAACACGGTGGACGCACCGGAGGACACCGTCCTGTTCGACGGCATCGCCGACGAGCGGTTCTACTTCGTGCACTCGTACGGCGTCCAGGACTGGTCCTTCGACGTCAACCAGCCCGCCATGAGGCCGCCGCAGGTCACCTGGTCCGACCACGGCGGGCGCTTCATCGCGGCCGTCGAGAACGGGCCCCTCAGCGCCACGCAGTTCCACCCGGAGAAGTCCGGTGACGCGGGCGCCCAGCTCCTGCGCAACTGGATCGAGAGCCTGCGGTGAGCCGGTGCTGAGCCTCGTGCTCATGGGAGCCGCCGGCGTCCTCATCGGAGGTGCCTACTCCCTCCGGAGCCAGGAGTTCCCGCGCTGGGTGTGGATCGCCTTCCTGGTGCTGGCGGGGCTCTCGCTGCTCGCCGCCTACCTGTTCACCCTGCCCGGCGACTAGCCGCAGCACCCTGTCCAGACCGACCGTCCCGACCCAGCGGCCCGCGCCGCGCGTACGAAAGCAGCCAAGCAGACGATGAGCCCCTTCTCCGAATCACCCACGCTCGAACTCCTCCCCGCCGTCGACGTCGCGGACGGCCAGGCCGTCCGCCTGGTGCAGGGCGAGGCGGGCAGCGAGACCAGCTACGGGGACCCGCTCGACGCGGCGCTCGCCTGGCAGGAGGACGGCGCCGAGTGGGTGCACCTCGTGGACCTGGACGCGGCCTTCGGGCGCGGCTCGAACCGGGAGCTGCTCGAGCGTGTCGTGAAGCACCTGGACATCAAGGTGGAGCTCTCGGGGGGCATCCGCGACGACGAATCGCTGGACGCCGCACTGGAACTGGGTGCCACGCGTGTAAACCTCGGCACGGCCGCGCTCGAGAACCCCGAGTGGACCGAGCTGGCCATCGCCCGCTACGGGGACGCCGTCGCCGTCGGCCTGGACGTCCGCGGCACCACGCTGGCCGCCCGCGGCTGGACGCAGGAGGGCGGAGACCTGTGGGAGGTCCTGCAGCGCCTCGAGGATGCCGGGTGCGCGCGGTACGTCGTGACCGACGTGACGAAGGACGGGACCCTCAGGGGCCCCAACATCGAACTCCTCAGGGAGGTCCTCGCGAAGACGACACGTCCCGTCGTCGCCTCGGGCGGTATCTCCAGCCTCGACGACATCGCAGCCCTCCGCGAGCTCGTGCCGCAGGGACTCGAGGGCGCGATCGTGGGCAAGGCCCTCTACGCCGGAGCCTTCACCCTGCCCCAGGCCCTGGACGTGGCAGGGCTGCCCGCCGCGGACGCGTGACCGGCAGGCAGCTGCCCGCGCACATCGCCGCCGCGCTGGCCGGCAACACCGCCGACTCCGCGGGACGGCCGTGGGCCGGGCGGGACCTGTCGGGACCCGACAATCCGCTGCACGCGTTCGACGACGACGACGGCGCGGCCGACGCGCGGCTCGCCGCCGCGGTGGCCGGACTCCTGGAGACGTCCGACCGGCCGGGACGGGGTGAACGGGCCGTCTTCGCCGCACTGACGACGGCACGGGTGTTCATCCCCATCGTGGCCCAGCTCGGCGCGGAAGGGGACGCCGCCTCCGGCCTCCGGGCCGACAAGGAAGCGGACATGGCGCTCGTCACGCTCACCGCGCCGGACGGGCGGAAGGCCCTGCCGGTGTTCTCCTCCAGCCGGGCGCTGGAACGGTGGCACCCGGACGCCCGGCCCGTGGCCGCCTACGCGGCGCGGGCCGCCCTCGCCGCCGCGGCAGAGCAGGCCGAACTGCTGGTGCTCGACCCGGGTGCCGACGTGACTTTCGTCCTCCGGCGTCCTGCGGTCTGGGCACTCGCCCGGCAGACCGGCTGGACCCCGTCCTACGAGGACCAGGAGCTGGCCGCACTCGTCGAGGGGGCGGCGCGCGTGCAGGAGGATGTCCTGTCCGTGCGGCTCAGGCCCGGTGGAGGCGTCCTCACGCGGGCTGCCGACGGTAGCATTGCGTCCGGTGGGGGACCGGGTCCCGAATTGCGCATGGACCTCCAGCTCCGCGCGGGACTGACTCCGCAGGGGGTACGGGACGTCGTGTCGTCCTTCCGTACGAGGCTCCTCGCACTCACCGAATTCGTGGATCGCGTCGACTCGCTCGACATCAAACTCACCCGCTGACGGAGCCGTCGGCGGAGAAGGACAGCTCGTGAACTTCGCCGTATACCGGGACCTGCTGCGCATCCGGTCCGTCCGGACCCTGCTGATCGTCGGGATGATCGCCCGCTTCCCGCACTCCGCGGCAGGGGTCCTGCTGACGCTGCACGTGGTGCAGACCCTGGACCGCGGCTACGCCGAGGCCGGGGCCGTCGCGGCCGTCGTGACCATCGGGATAGCCGTCGGCGCCCCGTGGCGCGGACGGCGGATCGACAGCGCGGGGCTGCGCCGGGCGCTCGTCCCGTCCATCGTCGCGGAAGCGGCCATCTGGTCCGTCGCCCCGCACCTGCCCTACCACTGGCTGCTGGTCGCCGCGCTGGTCGGAGGCCTGTTCACCCTTCCGGCGTTCTCGGTCATCCGCCAGGCGCTGGGCGTCCTCGTGGACGGCGACCGGCGGCGCACGGCGTTCACGCTCGACGCGATCTCGACCGAAGTCATCTTCATGGCCGGGCCGGCGGTGGGTGTCGTCCTGGCGACGCAAATCTCCACCGTGCTCGGCCTGACGCTCGTCGGACTCGCCACGGCCTCCGCCGGGCTGTTCCTGATGTGGTTCAACCCGCCGACGCGCTCGGAGCAACTCCCTGATGCCGTCACCGTGTCGGCAGCGGCGCCGGCCGGGATCGGCGAGGCCGCAGCGGACCTCATCGGCTCCCACGACGCCGTGCACCAGGGGGAACGGCGTCCGTCGCTGCTCCGCCGGGGAGTTCGGCGCGCCTTCCCCTGGCTGACGGTTCCGCTGGTGGTGGTCATGGTCATCGCGGCGGGAGCGGGACTCGTGCTGTCCGGCTCGGAGGTCGGCATCGTCGCTGCACTCGAGCACGCCGGCAACGAGGGGCAGCTCGGCCTCGTCTTCGTGGCGTGGTGTGCTGCGTCCGTGGTGGGCGGTCTCCTCTACGGGGCGCTGCACCGGCCCGTCCCGCCGTCGCTCCTCCTGCTCGGCATGGCGCTGCTGACGCTGCCGATGGCTTTCGCCGACAGCACCCTGTCCCTGGCCCTGCTGTCGATCCCCGCGGGCCTGCTCTGCGCTCCGGTGCTCTCGGCGGCGTCGGAGAAGGTCGCCGATCTCGTCCCCGAGGACCGGAGGGGCGAGGCGATGGGCTGGTACGGCTCGGCGCTGACCTCGGGTGTCGCGCTCGGCGCTCCCGTGGCCGGTGTGCTGATCGACGCCACGGGACCCTGGGGCGGCTTCACCGCGGTGGGCGTCGTCTCGGCGCTCATCGGTGCGGCGGGCTTCGCCGCACGGAACCTCGGGCAGCGACCGGCGACGGCGGAGTCGCCCCAGGCGGCCGGTCGCTCGCGCTGACGTCCGCCGCCGCGCCGGTCCGTTGCGCCCCCGGCAGGGGAGCTGCGGTCCCGCGGCCCCGGCCGTCCCGCCTGGTCTCCCGGGTCGCGTCGGGCCGCGCGCACGTCTGAAACGCGAACGAACCGCACCGGCCGGTGCGGCTCGTTCAGGATCATCCCCGGAACGGCCGGGGGATCAGTTGACGGGGCCCGTGTACTTCTCGCCGGGACCCTGCCCCGGCGGGTCGGGGATGATCGACGCCTCGCGGAAGGCGAGCTGCAGGGAACGCAGGCCGTCGCGCAGCGGTCCGGCGTGCTGTGAGCCGATCTCCGGTGCCGCCGCCGTGACGAAGCCGGCCAGGGCCGTGATGAGCTTGCGCGCCTCGTCGAGGTCCTTCAGCTGCTCGGCGTTCTCCTCGTGGCCGAGGCCGCACTTCACGGCGGCCGCACTCATGAGGTGTACCGCCGACGTCACGATGACCTCCACGGCCGCCACCTCGGAGATGTCCCGCATCTGCCGGCGGACGTCCTGCTCCGCATCGGAGGGGCCGGCGGCGTGTTCCTGCTCCTCCGCGAAGCTGCGGCGGGAGGCAGGTGGCGCCCCGGCATCGGAGGAGTGCTGCGGATTGTCGTGTGGGGTGTTCATACTGGTAAGCTTGGCATAGACCAACCGGTCGCAGGTACTCGTCGTGCTCCTCACAGGGCATGCGGGGAAGCGGTCGGGATGCAAGCGGAGTCCTCTCCCACCCGCGTTTGCCTGGTGCGACCTCCCGTCGCATTGCAGGTAGCCGGGTCACCTGGTCGGTCCTGCCGATGTGCGGGCGGGAAGCTCGCGCTTCCGCCGACCATCCAGAACCGGTTGACGAGGCCTTCGATTGCGCATGCAATGGGAGGCCTTCTTTCGTTCGCACGCGGTTCCGGTTTGAGAATCCACAGGAGTCACACATTAGCGAGCCAAGAATCAACGATCGTATCCGCGTTCCCGAGGTGCGGTTGGTCGGACCTGCCGGCGAACAGGTAGGAATCGTCCGTATCGAGGACGCGCTCCGACTTGCCGCCGAGTCCGACCTGGATCTTGTCGAGGTAGCACCGCAGGCGAAGCCTCCGGTGGCCAAGCTCATGGATTTTGGTAAGTACAAGTACGAAGCGGCCGTCAAGGCGCGCGAGGCGCGGAAGAACCAGACCAACACGGTCCTCAAGGAGATCCGGTTCCGCCTCAAGATCGACACGCACGACTACGAGACCAAGCGCGGACACGCGATGCGCTTCCTCGGAGCCGGTGACAAGGTCAAGGCCATGATCCAGTTCCGCGGCCGTGAGCAGCAGCGTCCCGAGATGGGCATCCGCCTGCTCCAGAAGTTCGCGGAGGATGTCGCCGAGGTCGGCGTCGTCGAGTCGTCGCCGCGCATCGACGGCCGCAACATGGTCATGGTCATCGGTCCCACGAAGAACAAGGCCGAAGCCAAGGCGGAGGCACGCCGGGAGACCCAGCGTGCGGAGGCCAAGGCTGCCAACGAAGCAGCGAAGACAGGTGGCGACACCAAGCGTGTCGATACCTCGCGTGCGAGCACGGCGCCCCTGACGCAGTCCCTCGCGGACCTGCTGCCCGAGGGCTACTCGATCACGAGCGAGCCCGAGGCCGCCGCTCCGGAGGCTCCCGTCCAGGAAGCCCCCGCATCGGCCGTTGCGCCGGCAGGTGCACCGGAGGCCGCCCCGGCTGCTGCGCCTTCGGCCGCGCCGACGGCTGCTGCGGCACCGAAGGCCGCTCCGGTCCGGACGTCGTCGGCCCCGCGGTCGACGTCGCGTCCCGCCGAGCGGCCAGCGGCGTCGCGATCGGCGGCTCCTGCGCCGAGGCCCGCTGCAGCAGCACCGGCCCCTCGGCCCGAGGCAGCTCCTGCGCCCAAGCCGGCCGCAGCGGCACCGAAGCCGTCAGTGGCTGCCAAGCCGTCGGCCATGCCGAAGCCGGGAGCGCCGAAGCCGTCGGCGACCCCCAAGCCTGCCGGCAGGACGGCGCCCCAGAGCCCGACCAGCCGTCCCAAGCCCGGAAGCACGGACTAGGTCCGCCCTGTCCCTCCGGACACGTTCGACAACCAGAGGCACCTGACGGGTGCCGACCTCCGGGTGCACCCGCCCCGGCTATCAGAAGGAGATCGGTTCCCATGCCGAAGATGAAGACCCACAGTGGCGCCAAGAAGCGCTTCAAGCTGACCGGCAGCGGCAAGCTCAAGCGCCAGCAGGCCAACCGCCGCCACTACCTCGAGCACAAGTCCTCGACCGTGACGCGCCGCCTCGCGAGCGACCAGATCGTCTCGAAGGCCGACACCAAGGTCATCAAGAAGATGCTGGGCGTCTAACCACCAATCCATCCCTCGGGAAAGCGTACGCACCGATCAGTGCGGCGCTGCGGCTGCGGCCGTGACCGAAGAAGAACAAAAGGAGTACGCACGTGGCACGTGTGAAGCGGGCAGTCAATGCCCACAAGAAGCGTCGGGTCATCCTCGAGCGCGCCAAGGGTTACCGTGGACAGCGTTCGCGCCTGTACCGCAAGGCGAAGGAGCAGCTGCTCCACTCGTTCGTCTACAGCTACGGTGACCGCCGCAAGCGCAAGGGCGACTTCCGTCGCCTCTGGATCCAGCGCATCAACGCTGCATCCCGCGCCAACGGCCTGACCTACAACCGCCTGATCCAGGGCCTCAAGGCCGCCGAGATCCAGGTCGACCGCCGGATGCTCGCGGACCTCGCCGTCACCGACGGCGCTGCTTTCGCGGCGCTCGTCCAGATCGCCAAGAACGCCCTGCCGGCCGACACGTCGGCTCCGCTCAAGGCTTCGGCCTAGGTCCATCGGATGCTGCGGGCCGCACGGCCCGCACTCCGGTACACGATGACTGCAGACGGACGCCCCCAGGCGCCACTGATGACCAACACCCAGGCTGACCGGGTGAAGGAGGTGGCACGCCTGGCCGGGCGTCCGTCGCGTCTCCGGCGCCGCGAGTTCCTGGCCGAGGGCCCGCAGGCCGTCCGCGAAGCGCTGCGGCTGCATCTCGAAAGGCGCGACGACGACGGGGGCGGCGTGGTCGTCGAGGCGTACGCGACGGTGGAGGCCCTCGAGCGGCACCCCGATGTCGCCGAACTGTTCGGCCGGGACGGGGCGCCGTCCCTCCGGCGCACGACCCCCGATGTGCTCGCAGCGATGGCCTCGACCGTGACCCCGCAGGGCTTCGTCGCGGTCTGCCGATTCGTCGACACGCCCCTCGAGGACGTGCTCGCGACGAAGCCCCGCCTCGTCGCCGTGCTGGTGGAGGTCCGCGATCCCGGGAACGCGGGCACCATCATCCGGGCGGCGGACTCCGCGGGAGCGGACGCCGTGATCCTGACGGGCGCCAGCGTCGACCCGTACAACCCCAAGACGGTGAGATCCACCGTTGGCTCCCTGTTCCACCTTCCCCTCGTCATCGGGGCGGAGCTCGATGGACTGACCGACCGGCTCCGCGAGGCGGGGATGACGGTGCTGGCAGCGGACGGCTACGGTGCCGTGAGTCTGGACGACCTGCAGGACGCCAGCGCGGCGCGGCGGTTCGGGGCAGGATCCGAGGGATCAACGTCGTCCGACCACCGAACGGTCGGTCGCGCACCGGCCGTCGGCGGGTCCGTCCGCCTGGAGGACGCGGGGGCGTGGCTCTTCGGCAACGAGGCGCAGGGGCTTCCCGCCGAGGTGACCGCCGCCGCCGACGCGCGCATCGCCGTGCCGATCTACGGGAGCGCCGAGTCCCTCAACGTGGGCACGGCTGCGACGGTGTGTCTGTACGCCTCAGCCCGCGCGCAGCGGTCCTCCTGATCGTTCCCTGCCGGACCGTTCGGCGCCGGTCCGGCCGCCACGGCGCGTCCCGTCGGCGTCGTCGCTGCGGCGGTCCATCCGGCCGCTGACGAGCGCCACGGCGAGGCCGAGGACCGCGAGGGCGGCGCCCACCAGGGCCGGCGCCGTGAAACCCCATCCCGCGGCGATCACCGCACCGCCCACGGCCGCGCCCAGTGCGTTGGCGATGTTCAGGGCCGAGTGGTTCATCGAGGACGCGAGGGAGGGTGCCCCGGGTGAGACGTCGAGCAGGCGGGCCTGCAGGGGAGGGATGAGCGTCGAGCCGCTCGCCCCCACCAGGAAGACGAAGAGGCACGCCGTCCAGGGCTCCGATGCCGCGAGCGGGAACAGCACGAGCACCGCCGTGATCGCGATCATGACGCCGTAGATGCTGCCCATGATCGACCTGTCCGCGAGGCGTCCGCCCGCGATGTTCCCGACGACCATGCCCACACCGTAGAGCGCGACGACGACGGGCAGGAGCGACGCCTCCACGCCCGCGACCTCCGTCATGATGGGCGAGATGTACGAGTAGACGGCGAAGAACCCGCCGAAGCCCACGATCCCGATCAGCAGCGTCATCCAGAGCTGCGGGCGGCGCAGCGCGCCCAGCTCGGCGCGGATGCTCGCACCGGCCCGGACCGGGACCATCGGCACGAAGGCGCGGATCAGGGCGAGGGTCGCGACGCCGATCAGTCCCACGAGCAGGAACATGGACCGCCAGCCGGCTTGCTGGCCCAGCCAGGTGGCGAACGGGACGCCGACGACGTTCGCGATGCTGAGTCCGAGCATCACCATCGAGATCGCACGCCCGCGGTGCGCCGGATCCGCCAGGGAGGCTGCGATCACGGCAGCCACCCCGAAGTAGGCCCCGTGCGGCAGGCCGGACAGGAACCGGGAGGCCAGCATCCAGCCGAAGCCCGACGCGAAGAAGGACGAGAGGTTGGCGAGCGTGAGAACCAGCATGAGCGCCAGCGCGACGGAGCGCTGGGGCTTCTTGGCCCCGAGCGTCGCGAGGACGGGTGCCCCCACCACGACCCCGAGCGCATAGGCGGAGATGACGTGCCCGCCCTGCGCATAGTCCACACCGAGGTCGGCCCGCATCTCCTCGAGCAGACCCATGATCGTGAACTCGGTGGTGCCGATGGCGAAGCCGCCGACGGCGAGGGCACCGATGGCCAGCGCGAAGCGACGGCCGGTGGGGCGCGGGAGCGTGGGCGCGGGAGCGGCGGAGGTACTCATCTGTTGTCCTAGCGGCGGGGATCGGAGGTCGGGAGGGATCGGTCGCCGGGCTCCCTCGCGGACGGGGAGCGGAACGTGCGCCGACAGGACGCCGTCGTCGCTCCCAGCCTAGGCGATGACCCCATGACGGCCCGAAATGCAACCGCCGATGGAGGACGTCCGTCATTTGTGCGGCGATCGCCGACCGTCCTACCGTTGACGGACGACATCTTGGTTGAGCAGCGGCCTGTCGATCCTTCTGCTCAGGAGTTCACCATGGCTACCCCTGTCCGATCCGCACCGCAGCGGGCACAGGCAACGATCACACACGCGCCCGGGGCGGAGTCGTGAGGACCGTCGGCGTGGAGGAGGAGTTCCTCCTCGTGGACGCTGAGACGGGGTCTCCCGTATCGCTGGGCCAGGAGGCCTTCGGCCAGTGCCTGGACGACCGCCTCACCTGTGAGATCAAGCAGGAACAGATCGAGACGGGGACCCGACCACACGCCGACGTCAACGACCTCGCCATGGACATCGCCCGGTGTCGGGCCCTCGCCGACGAGACCGCCCGGAGGGTCGGTGCGCGGGTGGCGGCCCTCGCGACGTCGCCCCAGCCCGCCCACCCGATCGCCACTCCCGGCACCAGGTACGAGGAGATGCAGGACCGGTTCGCGCTGACCGCGAGCGAGCAGCTGACGTGCGGCTGCCATGTCCATGTCAGCGTCGAGGACGACGACGAGGGGGTTGCGGTGCTGGACCGCATCCGCGCCTGGCTCCCGGTGCTGCTCGCGCTGTCGGGCAACTCGCCCTTCTGGAACGGCACGGACACCGGGTACGCGAGCTACCGGTCGCAGGCCTGGAGCCGCTGGCCGATGACGGGCCCGTGCGACGTCTTCGGTACGGCCGAGCGCTACCACGAGACGGTGGCCGGGCTGCTCGACACGGCCGTGCCGGTGGACCTGGGACAGATCTACTTCGACGCCCGGCTGAGCCACCACCACCCCACCGTGGAGGTACGGGTCAGCGACGTGTGCCTGTACTCGGACGATGCCGTGCTTCTGGCACTCCTGACCCGCGGGCTCGTCGAGACCGCGGCGCGGGAGTGGCGTGCCGGCATGCCGCCGATGCCCGTACCGACGGCCACCCTCCGGATGGCGTCCTGGCGGGCGGGGCGGTTCGGCATGGACGGCAAGCTGCTGCACCCCGTCGAGGGGAAGCCGCAGGAGGCCGGCTTCGTCGCGTCCGCGCTCCTGCGCCACGTCAGGCCTGCACTGCTGGACCAGGGCGACGCCGAGATCGCCGAGTCCCTGCTGCGCCAGCTCCTCGCCCGCGGAACCGGTGCGAGGCGGCAACGCGCGGCCCTGATGCGGGGGGGGGGGCGAGCTCGGCGACGTCGTCTCGGAAGCCGTCCGCGTCACCAACCTGGCACGCGGCGGGATCGCCGACCACCACGAGGCGGCGCCACGGCCCGCGCAGCGGACCCTGGCGAGGTTCGCCGGCTGGGGCCGCGCTGCCACGCAGTGATCTGCGACGGGGCGGCCACGGAGCCCCGAGGACTGGAACTTCTCACCACCTACTGACAGGATCGAACGATGGGCTGGACACCTCATTCATACGAATTGCCACAGAGCGAGCACCTCCGGGAGGACATCAATCTTCCGCAGGAGCCTGAGGCCGAGAGCGCGGCCGAATTCTCGGAGGACACCTACACCTCCACCGAGCTCAACGCCGGCCAGCAGGTACCGGGGCTGAGCCCGCACGGCGAGTACCGTCGCGGCGACAACCCGGAACACCAGACAGCGCCGACGGGGGACGGGCTCGCGGCCGCCGAGGAGAGCTGACCGCCGCTCCGTCGTCGTCCCGTCACCGGCACGCCCCGCCCGACGGGGTGACGGCGGGCACCCGTCCCGTGGCTAGACTCGGCGGGTGACGAAAGCATCGGACAGCCTCCGCCAGATCGTCGGCGCGGCCGTCGTCGACTCCCTCGGGAACCCGACCCGCCTCCTCGTGGCCCGGCGCACGGCCCCGCCGCAGTTCGCCGGTATGTGGGAGTTCCCCGGAGGCAAGGTCGAGGCCGGGGAGTCGTGCGAGGCGGCGCTGCGACGCGAGCTCGAGGAGGAACTCGGGATCCGGGCACGCCTGGGCGCCGAGATCCGCGGACCCGGTCCGCAGGGGTGGCCGCTCAACGAGAGCGCCGCCATGCGGGTCTGGTTCGCGGAAGCGACCGCCGGCGATCCCGAGCCCCTGCAGGATCATGACGAGGTGCGCTGGGTGCCCCTGCACCCGGACGCAGAACTCGATGCCCTGCCATGGATCCCGGCTGACCGGCCGATCCTCGTCGCCCTGCGCGCGGCAGCGGCGGGTCGCGACGACGTCGTGGACCGGGCGTACTCCTAGAACAGGGACGCCTGGACCGGGCGGGCAGCGCGCGTGACCGCTCCGGTACCGGCGGGGGGCGCCGTCGTGTGCTCCGGCCCTCCCGCGGGGGAGAGGTTCCGGAAGAAACCGGCCCCGGCCGCGAGCCCGTGCTTGCTCCGGAAGAGGCGGATCCTGCCCGAGAGCCAGTCCCGGTACTCCCGGGAGGCGTAGCTCCCGCCTCGATAGAGCTCCTGGTATTTCGGGACGAGGTGCGGATGGTGGGCTGCGAGCCACTGCAGGAACCACTCGCGGGAGCCGGGACGCAGATGCAGGGGGCCGGCGGTCACACCCGTGGCTCCGGCTGCTGCGAGTTCGCCGAACAACCGGTCGAGCGACTCGTCGCCGTCGGTCAGCCAGGGCAGGATCGGCATGGCCATCACGCCGCACGGCAGACCGGCCTCGCGGAGTCGGGAGATGAGGGCGAGCCGGGCCCTCGGGGCGGGCGTGCCGGGCTCGATGGCTTCGGCGAGGACCGGGTCCACCAGCGCGAGCGAGATGCCCATGCCGACGGACACCGACCGGGCAGCGGAGATCAGCAGTGGGATGTCGCGGGCCAGGAGGGTGCCCTTCGTCAGGATGGAGAACGGTGTCCCCGAGTCGGCCAGCGCCGAGATGATGCCGGGCATCAGCCTGTACCGTCCCTCCGCTCTCTGGTAGGGATCGGTGTTCGTCCCCAGGGCGACATGCTCGCGGACCCAGGACGGGCGGGCCAGCTCCCGGGCGAGCACCTCCGCGGCGTTGATCTTCACCACGAGCTGGGCATCGAAGTCGAGCCCCGTGTCGAGGTCGAGGTAGCTGTGCGTCTTGCGGGCGAAGCAGTACACGCAGGCGTGCGAGCAGCCTCGGAACGGGTTGATGGTCCAGGAGAACGGCATCGACGAGGTGGGCGGCACCCTGTTGAGGACGGACTTCGCGGTGACCTCGTGGAACGTGAGCCCCGCGAACTCCGGCGTACGGACGGTCCGCACCAGGCCGGCCATCGGTACCAGGGCGGGCTCGGCGGCACCGCTGTCGTCCGTGATCTTCTGGCCTTCCCATCGCATGACGTCCATTAGAACATGTGTACTAATACGCTGTCGTGGTGGGACGGCGGTCGTCTAGGCTGTCAGCATGATCCTGCTGACAGGTTTCGAACCCTTCGGGGGAGAAGCGACCAATCCGTCCTGGCTCGCCGCCCGGCGGGCCGCAGCCCTCCTCACCGCCGAGGGACAGCAGGCCGTCGCCGTCGAGGTCCCGTGCGTCTTCGGGCGGAGCATCGAGGTGCTCGAGGCCGCTCTCGAGCGGTACCGTCCGGGCATCGTCCTGGGCGTCGGGCAGGCCGGCGGTCGGGAGCGCGTCTCGATCGAGCGCGTGGCGATCAACGTGGACGACGCGCGCATCCCCGACAACGCCGGGTGCCGGCCCATCGACGAGCCCGTGGTGCCCGGGGGGCCGGCGGCGTACTTCTCCTCCCTGCCCATCAAGGCGTGCCGCGAGGCCGTGGCGGCGCTGGGCGTACCGGTGGAGGTCTCGCAGACGGCGGGCACCTACGTCTGCAACCACATCTTCTACGGCCTGATGTCGCTCCTCGCGGACCACCCGGGGGTCCGCGGCGGTTTCGTCCACGTCCCGTACTCGACGGAGCAGGGCGGGGCCCATCGGCAGGCAGGCCTCCCCATCGAGGACATGGCCGCGGCCCTCGTGGCCATCGCGACGACGGCGGCCGGCACGACGGCGGACGCCCGGATCACCGCGGGCGCGGAGCACTGATGCGGGACCGGCCGTCGGGACGTGCCGCACCCAGGACGGCCCGGCGCCCCCGCAGGGACAGGATGTTCCGAACGACGCCTGCGAGCGGCCGGAGCGGTCGCTCGCGGTAGCCGCCGTCGACCAGTCCGGCGTTCCGCTCGAACAGGTTGCGCGACGCCGGGTCGCCGGTCCGCAGCAGCGAGTACGCCGCCGCCAGCAGATAGGCCGGGAGGAAGGGGAGCCCGAGGCAGGCGGCGTACTGCCGGGTGTGGCGGGCCTCGTGCTCCAGGAGCCGGGCGAAACCCGCGGGAGCGCCGTCGGGCACCCGCCCCCTGAGCAGCACCACGCTGCCCACCGTGAAGGCACGCGCCCTCGGCAGGCGGCGGCGGTACCCCTCCGCGAGCAGGATCCCGTGAGGGCCCGGTGAGACCCGGCAACCCGACAGGGCCGCGACCGCGAGCCCGCACGGCGTCGACAGGTTGATCCAGTTGAGGAACGGTACGAGTCCCGGCGTCATGCCGTCATCGTACGGCGCACCGCGCCGCCCGGCAGCAGGTCCGGCGGCAGGTCCGGCGGCCGGTGCGGTTGTGGTGCCGCCGAGCCCGTCGCCTAGACTTGACACGCCGGTGCGCCCCGCTGCGACCCGGCGTTTTCCTGTCCACGGCCCGGACTGTCCGCAGACCGCCCGCCGCACACTGAGAGTGCAAGGTAAGCAAACCCCATGTCCGAAACCCCAGAGCACGCCGGGCCAGACGGCCCGGGCGCCCCCGTCCCCGATCCGCTGGACGCCGCGTCGGTCGCCGCCGCGGTCGACGCCGCGCTCGCCGACATCGCAGCCGCAGCCGACCTCGATGCGCTCAAGGGGGCCCGGATCGCGCACACCGGCGAGAAGTCGCCGCTGAGCCTCGCGAACCGGGGGATCGGCGCCCTGCCGAAGGAACAGAAGTCCGCGGCCGGCAAGAACATCGGGCCCGCCCGCGGCCGGATCAACTCCGCCCTGGCGTCCCGTACGACGGAGCTCGAAGCGGAGCGCGATGCCCGGATCCTCGTCGAGGAGGCCGTGGACGTCACCGCCGCCCCCCGCCGTCGTCGGCCCGGGGCACGCCACCCCCTGTCCACGCTGCAGGAACGCGTCAGCGACGTCTTCGTGGGCATGGGCTGGGAGATCGCAGAAGGCCCCGAACTGGAGTCCGAGTGGTTCAACTTCGACGCGCTGAACTTCAAGCCGGACCACCCGGCCCGCGAGATGCAGGACACCTTCTTCGTGGAGCCGCCCGAGGCGCACCTCGTGCTGCGCACGCACACCTCGCCCGTCCAGGTGCGCTCCATGCTCGAGCGCGAGCTGCCCATCTACGTCCTGTGCCCGGGCAAGGTGTTCCGCACCGACGAGCTCGACGCCACCCACACCCCCGTCTTCCACCAGTTCGAGGGACTCGCGATCGACAAGGGCCTCACCATGGCCGATCTCGTGGGCACGCTGGAGCACTTCACGCGCCAGCTCTTCGGCGACGAGGCGAAGGTACGCCTGCGCCCCAACTACTTCCCGTTCACCGAACCCAGTGCAGAGCTCGACATCTGGCATCCCGGCGCCAAGGGCGGCCCGCGCTGGATCGAATGGGGCGGCTGCGGCATGGTTCATCCGAACGTGCTCCGCGCCACCGGGATCGACCCGGACGTGTACTCCGGGTTCGCCTTCGGCATGGGGATCGAACGGGCCCTCATGTTCCGCAACGAGGTCAGCGACATGCGGGACATGATCGAGGGCGATGTACGTTTCAGCGAACACTTCGGGATGGAGATCTAGGTGAGAATCCCACTGTCCTGGCTGCGCGAGTACGCAGCCGTGCCCGCGGATGCGACCGCGGAAGACGTGATGGCCGAGCTCGTGAAGGTCGGCCTCGAGGAAGAGGACGTCCATCGTCCCACCGACGAGCTGACCGGTCCCATCGTGGTCGGCCAGGTGCTCAGCCTCGTCAAGGAACCGCAGTCCAACGGCAAGACCATCAACTGGTGCACCGTGCGCGTGGTGCCCGAGGGCGCCGAGCAGACGCTCACGGGCGACGGTATCGACCCCTCGGGCGTGCAGGGCATCGTCTGCGGTGCCCACAACTTCGTCGAGGGCGACAAGGTGGTCGTCACCCTGCCCGGAGCGGTTCTTCCCGGCGACTTCCGCATCAGCCCCCGCAAGACCTACGGACACGTGTCCGCCGGCATGATCGCGTCGGTGCGCGAACTCGGCATCGGCGAGGACCACGACGGCATCCTGGTGCTCTCCACCCTGGGGCTCGACCCCGAGGTGGGCACGGACGCCATGGAACTCCTCGGCCTGTACGACGAGGCCGCCGAGATCAACGTGACCCCCGACCGCGGGTACTGCTTCTCCATCCGGGGCGTCGCACGCGAATACGCGCACGCCACCGGGACGGAGTTCACGGACCCGGCAGCCGCCGTCGTCGTCCCCACCGCGGCGGGCGCCGGCTACCCGGTGCGCCTCGAGGACTCGGCCCCCATCTACGGCAGGCAGGGCTGCGACCGCTTCGTCGCCCGGACCGTCCGCGGCGTCGACCCGTCGCGTCCCACCCCGCCGTGGCTGTCCGCGCGCCTCCGCCTCGCCGGGATACGCTCCATCTCCCTCGTGGTCGACATCTCGAACTACGTGATGCTCGAACTCGGCCAGCCGCTGCACTTCTACGACCTCGACAAGCTCTCGGGCGACATCGTGGTCCGCCGTGCCGTCGCAGGGGAGACGCTGCGGACCCTCGACGACCGGGAGCGTACGCTCGACGCCGAGGACCTGCTGATCACCGACGCGACCGGCCCCATCGGGATCGCCGGCGTCATGGGCGGCGCGGCGACCGAGGTCTCGGGGGACACCCGCAACGTCCTCATCGAGTCCGCCCACTTCGAGGAGGTCGGTATCGGCCGGTCCCGGCGCCGCCACCGGCTGCCCTCGGAGGCGTCCAAGCGCTTCGAGCGCGGCGTGGACTGGAACGTGGCGGACGTCGCCGCGCAGCGCGCCGTCGAACTCCTCCTCGAGCTCGCGGGCGGCACGGTCGACGACACCGCGACGGACGCCGGCCAGGCGCCGGAGCCGCGCGTCGTCGAGCTGGCGGCCGACTTCCCGGCCCGCCTGATCGGACGGCCGTTCACGGACGAGCAGATCCGGGGGACGCTCACCGACCTCGGCGCGGCCGTGGCGGACGCCGACGGCGGATACCGGGTCACGGTGCCGAGCTGGCGCACCGACCTCGAGACCCGCGAGGACCTCACCGAGGAGATCATCCGGCTCGTCGGCTACGACACGATCCCGTCCACCCTGCCCGTCGCGCCTCCGGGACGCGGCCTGACCCGCCTGCAGCAGCAGCGCCGCCGGCTCCTGAACGCGCTCGCCGCGGCAGGACTGACGGAGGTGCTGTCCTACCCGTTCGTCAGCGGGCACGCCAACGCGGTCTTCGGCACGCCGGACGAGGGAGCTGCCGTCGCCTCGGTCAAGCTCGCGAACCCGCTCAGCGCGGAGCTCGGATACCTGCGCCGGTCGATCCTCCCCGGTCTGGTGGAGCTCGCGAAGCGCAACTCCTCGCGCGGCTTCCGTGACCTGGCCCTGTTCGAGACGGGCGCCGTCTTCCTGCCGGGGGACGTGCTCGGCACACCATCCATCCCGCCGCTCGGTGCCAGGCCCGACGACGAGGTCCTGGACGCCCTGTACGCCGGTATCCCGGACCAGCCGCAGACCATCGCTGCACTGTTCACGGGCCACGAGGCGGCGCCGTCGGCAGGCGTGGTCCCGCGCGCCTGGGACTGGGCCGACGCAGTGGACGTCGTCCGGCTGATGGCACAGGTCGCCGGGGTCGACGTCGTCGTGCGGCAGGGGAGCCACCAGGCGTTCCATCCGGGACGCACCGCGGAGTTCTCGCTGCGCAGCGGAGAGGTGCTGGGCTACGCGGGTGAGCTCCACCCGAAGCTGATCGCCGCGCAGGACCTGCCGGCGCGCACCGTGGCGCTGGAGGTCGACGCGGACCTGCTGCTCGACGCCGCAGCGGACGTCATCGTCGCGCGGCCGCTGTCCACCTACCCGCCGGCCACGCAGGACGTGGCCCTCGTGGTCGACGCCGGGGTGGTCGCGGGCGACGTGCTCGAGACGCTCCGTGAAGGCGCAGGGGAGCTCCTCGAGGACGTCAGCCTGTTCGACGTGTACACCGGACAGGGCATCGGTGAGGGACGGAAGTCGCTGGCGTTCGCCCTGCGCTTCCGCGCCCCGGACCGCACCCTGACGGCGGACGAGGCCAGCGCGGCACGCGATGCCGCAGTCGCGCTGGCAGGAGAGCGGTTCGGCGCCGTCCAGCGCTGAGCGACGGCAGCTCCGGGCCCGCCCGGAGCTGCCGTCGTCGCCCCCGTACGGAGCGCGTGCCCGCAGAGGGCCGCTCCGGAGGAACGCCGGCACCTCTGAACGACGCCTTCCGGCCCATGTACGGGCGGGAGGAATCGATCTACGATTGACGCAGCAACCACGGCGTTGCAACGGTGCTCACCGGGCCGGTTCCCTGCACACAGGCCTCAGATCCACGCGGGAGCTGTGCCGTTTCGGCAGTGGCACGGCCCTGCCCGCTTATCCACCTGGTCCGGCCTGCGCGGGGAGCCGCTCCAGGACCGCAGCAGTCCTTGTCGGAAGCCCTCCCCATGGCCGGCACATCCTCCCGTCCAGCCCGCACCCTCACTCTCTGCCTGCCCGCCCTGTGGCTGCTCGCGGCGTGCACCCCGCCACCGGCCCAACCCGATGTGCCCGTTGATCCTCCTCCGAGCCGTCACGCTTCTTGGGACGGATCCCGATCGTCCGCCCGGACAGGGGCCGCTGAGCCGCAGCGGTGGCCCGGTTCGCCGCGCCCGGGGGCGGAACCGTCGGGGACCGGGCGGACGGCCGACGGCGGGAGATGCCCGCAGGCAGGCACTTCCTGCCTGCTCCCGATGGCACCGGCAATCCCCGCTCGCGTGCCGCCTCGCAGCCGCGTGCCGCAGCCCGGGGCTGCCGGGCCCATGCATTCCTACCTCCTCGGGGTGCTCCGCGACCTCGATACGCAGTGGAGCGCCTGGTTCGACGACAACGGGCTGGGAGAGCCAGTGGTCTACTACACCCTCATCCCGCCGGGGAGAACCCATTCCTCACACTGCAGGGATCCGCACACCTCGCACCGCATCACGGTGGAGCACGACCACCCCAACGCCTACTACTGCCCGGTGGATCCCTACGACCCCGACGACCCGGCGAACCCCCGTCACGCCGGAGACTCGGACAACGGCATGATCATTCTTCCGGTGACCACCCTCCAGCACCTGTGGAGCGCGGGATCCACCACCGGAAGCGCCGGGGAGTTCGCCGTGGCACTGGTGCTCGCCCACGAATTCGGGCACCACGTGCAGCATGAACTCGCGCTCCACTGGTTCGAGGCATCCTCCAACCCGGTTCCGGTGTTCACGGGAGCCAATCGCGAACTGATCGCCGACTGCCTCGCCGGCACGTGGCTCTCCACCCGGTACCTGCCCGAGGCCCTGGGCTCGGCCGCGGTCCACGGGGCGTTCGCGGCCGTCGCGGCGATGGGGGTCGCGCAGTCGGCCACCGGCTACGGGTCGGGCCAGGAACGGCGCGACGCCTTTCTCCTCGGCGCCGCGGGAGGCAGACCCGGGGACTGCATCGCGGCCTACTGGGGATGAGCCGTACATCGCCCGCTTCCCGGCGGCCCGGGACGGCTCAGGGCAGGAGCAGCACCTTGCCCGTGGTGCGCCTGGCCTGGAGGTCCTCGTGGGCCCGTGCCGCGTCGGCGAGGGCGTAGCGCGCGCCGACGCGGACATCGAGCTGCCCTGCGGCCACGGCACCGAACAGTTCCTCGGACCGCCAGCGCCGCTCCTCGGGTGTCAGCAGGTAGTGCGCCAGCGTGGGACGGGTGAGGAAGATCGAGCCACCGCTGTTGAGGCGTTGCGGATCGACCGGCGGCACCGGCCCGGACGCCGCGCCGTAGAGGACGAGCGTTCCGCGGATCCGGAGCGAGCGCAGGGACTCGTCGAAGGTCGCCCTGCCCACCCCGTCGTACACCACGTCCACCCCGGTGCCGTCGGTGAGGTCACGGACCGCGCCGGCGAAGTCCTCGTACCGCAGGACCTCGTCGGCCCCCGCACCGCGGGCCAGCTCCTCCTTCTCCGGCGTCGACACCGTCGTGATCACGCGCGCGCCCTTCGCCTTGAGCAGCTGGATCAGCAGGAGGCCCACGCCGCCGGCGCCCGCGTGCGCGAGGACCGTCTGGCCGGGCTGCACGGCGAACGTCGAGTTGATCAGGTAGTGGGCGGTCATGCCCTGCAGGGGGAGGGCGGCAGCCGTCTCGAGGTCCACGCCGTCGGGCACAGGGAGCGCCTTGTCGGCGTCGACGACGGCGAACTCCCCGTAGGTCCCCTTGCCCTCGGCGAAGGCGACCCGGTCGCCCGTTTCGAAGCCCCGGACGTCCGCACCCACCGCCTCCACCGTCCCGGCCGCTTCGGCTCCCGGCGTGAAGGGATACTGCATCGGATAGGCGCCGCTGCGCTGGTACGTCTCGATGAAGTTCACGCCGGCCGCAGCGACCTTCACCAGGAGCTGCCCGGGTCCGGCATCGGGCCTGTCCACGGTCGCGAGTGTGAGGACGTCCGGACCGCCGGGTTCGGAGACGACGATGGCAGAGGGCATGATGCTGGTCCTTTCGGTGGCGTGTCCTCATGCTATTCCCGCCGCCCCGAATTCGATATGCATGATTATGTGCCGGCATGCATACCCTTGCTGTACGCTGGGCTCATGACGTTCACCGCAGCCGTGTCCGGCGCCAGTGGCTACGCCGGAGGAGAGCTCCTGCGCCTCCTCGCCAACCACCCGGGGATCGAGATCGGCGCGATCACGGCCCACAGTAACGCGGGAGCGCGCCTCGGCGAGCTGCAACCCCACCTTCATTCCCTGGCCGACCGGGTGCTGCAGGAGACCTCGCCCGAGGTGCTCGCGGGGCACGACGTCGTCTTCCTGGCCCTCCCGCACGGCGCCAGTGCGGAGATCGCCGCGCAGCTGTCACCGGAGACCCTCGTGATCGACGCAGGGGCCGACCACCGCCTGCAGGATCCCGCCGCGTGGGAGAAGTTCTACGGATCGGCCCATGCCGGGACCTGGCCGTACGGCCTCCCGGAGCTCCCGGGTTCCCGTGCGGATCTTGCGGGGGCCCGGCGCATCGCCGTCCCCGGGTGTTATCCGACCAGCGCGCTCCTCGCGCTCACCCCCGGCTTCGCCGCGGGACTCCTCGAGCCCGACGACGTCGTGATCGTCTCCGCCTCCGGCACCTCCGGCGCGGGCAAGGCCGCCAAACCGAACCTCATCGGCTCCGAGGTGATGGGCGGGATGAGCCCGTACGGCGTCGGTGGCGGCCACCGCCACACCCCGGAGATCGAGCAGGGCCTCAGCCTCGCCGCCGGCGAGCGCGTCTCGCTGTCCTTCACGCCGACCCTCGCCCCCATGGCCAGGGGCATCCTGACGACCGCGACCGCGAAGGTGCGCGCGGGTGTCGACCATGCCCGGCTCCGGGACGCGTGGGAGTCCGCGTACGCCGAGGAACCCTTCGTCCGCGTCCTCCCCGAGGGCCAGTGGCCCTCGACGAAGTCCGTGCTGGGCTCGAACTACGTGAACCTGCAGCTCGCCTTCGACGAGCATGCGGGCCGCGTGGTCGTCAGCAGCGTCATCGACAACCTCACCAAAGGGACCGCCGGCGGAGCCGTGCAGTCCATGAACATCGCCCTCGGACTCGACGAGACCGCGGGCCTGACCATCCAGGGGATCGCACCGTGAGCATCACCTACCCGGGCGGGTTCCGTGCCGCAGGCGTGGCCGCCGGCCTCAAGAGCACCGGCAAACCTGACGTCGCGCTCGTCGCCAACGACGGTCCGCTGCACAACGCCGCAGCCGTCTTCACCACCAACCGGGTCGCCGCCGCGCCCGTGCTGTGGTCCCGCCAGGTCGTCTCGGACGGACGCGTGGACGCCGTCGTCCTCAACTCCGGCGGCGCCAACGCCTGCACCGGCCCGGAGGGATTCCAGAACACGCATCGCACGGCCGAGGCCACGGCGGAACTCCTCGGCGTCTCTGCGACGGACGTCTTCGTCTGTTCCACGGGCCTGATCGGCGAGCAGCTCCCCATGGACCGGCTCCTCGCGGGCGTGACCGGCGCGGCCGGGTCCCTCGGCAGGGGAGGCGGCCCGACCGCGGCCGAGGCGATCATGACCACAGACACCGTTCCGAAGGAGGCCCGCTACCCGGCGACCGCCGACTCGGCGAGCGAGGGCTACGCGATCGGCGGCATGGCCAAGGGAGCCGGCATGCTCGCCCCCGGCCTCGCCACGATGCTCGTGGTGCTGACCACGGACGCGGCGCTGGATCCCGCGGCCCTCGACGCAGCGCTGCGCGAGGCCACGCGGGTCAGCTTCGACCGTACGGACGCCGACGGCTGCATGTCGACCAACGACACCGTCGTGCTCCTCGCCTCCGGCGCGGCGGGCGTGGCCCCCGACCAGGCGCAGTTCACCGCGGCCCTGACGGACGTCTGCCTCGACCTCGCCGCGCAGCTCATCAACGACGCCGAGGGCGCCAGCCACACCATCGCCGTGCGGACCGTCAACGCGGCCTCCGAGCGCGACGCCGAGACGGTCGGCCGCGCCGTCGCCCGGTCCAACCTCTTCAAGGCCGCCATCTTCGGCAACGACCCCAACTGGGGACGCGTGCTCGCCGCAGTCGGCACGACGGACGCCGCATTCGAACCGGACCGGCTGAACGTCTCGATGAACGGCGTGCAGATCTGCCGGAACGGCGGCATCGGTGACTCCCGCGACCTCGTGGACCTCACCGGGCGCGACGTCACCGTGGAGATCGACCTCGCTGCCGGCTCCGCGTCCGCCACGATCTGGACCAACGACCTCACGCACGAGTACGTGCACGAGAACTCCGCCTACTCGAGCTGACGGGAGACGCCATGACCGACACGACGAACGACACGACGACAGGCACGACACCCGGCACCACACCCGGCACGACCCCGTCGGCATCGACCCTGAGGGCCCAGGACAAGGCCGCCACCCTGATGGAGGCCCTGCCCTGGATCCAGCGCTTCGCGGGCACCACGATGGTCATCAAGTACGGCGGCAACGCCATGGTCGACGACGAGATGCGCCGCGCCTTCGCCGAGGACATCGTGTTCCTGCACCACGTCGGCATCCGTCCCGTCGTGGTGCACGGCGGCGGCCCGCAGATCAACGCGATGCTCGGACGCCTCGGCATCGAGTCCGAGTTCAAGGGGGGACTGCGCGTCACGACCCCCGAGGCCATGGACGTGGTCCGGATGGTCCTCACCGGCCAGGTGGGCCGGGAGCTCGTGGGCCTCATCAACTCCCACGGCCCCTACGCCGTCGGGCTCTCCGGCGAGGACGGCGGGCTCCTCCGCGCCGTCCGCACCGGCACCGTCGTCGACGGCGAGCAGGTGGACCTGGGCCTCGTCGGCGAGGTGACCGCCGTCCACCCCGGCGCCATCCTGGACATCCTGCAGGCCGGCCGCATCCCCGTGATCTCCACGGTCGCCCCGGAGTACGACGCCGACGGCGACGCCACCCAGCAGGTCCTGAACGTCAACGCCGACTCCGCGGCCGCCGCCCTGGCCGCCGCACTCGGGGCGTCGAAGCTCGTCATCCTCACGGACGTCGAGGGCCTGTACGCCGCATGGCCGGACCGCTCGTCGCTCATCTCCTCCCTCTCCGCGGCGCAGCTCCGCGAACTCCTGCCGAGCCTCCAGTCCGGCATGATCCCGAAGATGGCGGCATGCCTGCAGGCCGTCGAGGCCGGCGTGGAACGGGCCCACATCGTCGACGGACGCCTGGCCCACTCCATGCTGCTGGAGACGTTCACCACCGCCGGCATCGGCACGCAGGTCGTGCCCGACGTCGTGCCCGGCGTCGTGCCCACGGGTACCAGATCCACAGGTCCAGCACCCACCGGTCCAGCAGGAGCACAGGCATGAACGAGACCGCCATCGCGACCCATGGACGGCACGCGGCAGCGCCGGCAGCCGATGGCGCCGTCGACGTGCTCACGGGCGGTGACTCCGGCGCGGAGTGGCTCGCGCGCTACAACGGAGCGCTCCTGGGTGTCTTCGGGACGCCGCAGCGCGTCCTCGTCCGCGGGTCGGGCTGCTACGTGTGGGACGCGGACGGTACCCGGTACCTCGACCTGCTCGGCGGGATCGCGGTGAACGCCCTCGGCCACGCGCACCCCTTCGTCACCTCCGTCGTCTCGAGCCAGCTCGCCACCCTCGGCCACATCTCGAACTTCTTCACGAGCCCCACGCAGGTGGCGCTCGCCGAGAAGCTGCTCGCACTGGCACAGGCACCCGCCGGCTCGCGCGTGTTCTTCACCAATTCCGGCACGGAGGCACTCGAGGCCGCCGTCAAGCTCGCCCGCAGGAACAGCACCACCGGGAGGCGCCGCATCCTCGCGCTCGACGGCGCCTTCCACGGGCGCACCATGGGTGCCCTCGCCCTCACGTCCAAGAAGGCCTACCGGGAGCCGTTCGAGCCCCTGCCGGCCGGCGTCGAGCACATCCCCTTCAACGACACCGACGCCCTCCGCGAGGCCATGGACGGCTCCGTGGCCGCACTGGTCCTCGAGCCCATCCAGGGTGAGGCCGGCGTCCGTCCGCTCTCACCGGAATACCTCCGCACCGCCCGCGAACTGACCCGCGAGCACGGTGCCCTCCTGATCCTCGACGAGGTCCAGTCCGGTATCGCGCGGACCGGCCACTGGTTCGCGCACCAGGCGGTCGACGGCGTGGTCCCGGACGCCATGACCCTCGCCAAGGGCCTCGGCGGGGGCTTCCCGGTCGGAGCCCTCGTCACCTTCGGCGAGGACGTCTCGGGGCTGATCGGTGCAGGCCAGCACGGCACCACCTTCGGCGGGAATCCCGTGGCCACGGCCGCCGGCCTCGCCACCCTGCACGCGCTGGAATCCATGGGTGCCCTGCAGCACGCCTCCGACGTCGGCGCGTACCTCCGTGCCGGCCTCACCGCCGTCGACGGCGTCGCAGCCGTCCGCGGCGAGGGCCTGCTGATCGGATTCGACCTCGACGGAGAGCACGCTCCCGCTGCGGTCCAGGCCGCGCTCGCCGCGGGGTTCATCATCAACGCGACCGGTCCGTCGACCCTCCGCCTCGCGCCCCCGCTCATCCTCACCACCGAGCAGGCGGCGACGTTCCTCGACGCCCTGCCCGCCATCCTCCGCACCGCCCAGACCCCAGCCCGGGAGGCATCAGCATGACGCGTCACTTCCTCGTCGACACCGACCTCTCGCCGGCGGAGCAGGCGGAGGTCCTCGACCTCGCCGCGGAACTCAAGGCGGCCCCCTACGCGCACGCCCCCTTCGCGGGAGAGGGCGCCGGACGCAGGACGGTCGCGGTGATCTTCGACAAGACCTCCACGCGCACCCGGGTCTCCTTCGCCGCCGGGATCGCCGACCTCGGCGGCGTGCCGCTCATCATCGGCGCGGGCGACTCGCAACTCGGGCACAAGGAGACCATCACCGACACGGCGAAGGTGCTCGAGCGGATGGTCGCGACGATCGTCTGGCGCACCTACGCCCAGGCCGGACTCGAGGAGATGGCCGCGGCGTCGAGCGTCCCCGTCATCAACGCCCTGTCCGACGACTACCACCCGTGCCAGCTGCTCGCGGACCTCCTCACCATCCGCGAACACAAGGGCGCCCTCGCCGGGCTGACCATGACCTACCTGGGGGACAGCGCCAACAACATGGCGAACTCCTACCTGCTCGCAGGCGCCACCGCGGGGATGCACGTGCGGGTCGCCGGGCCGGAGGGCTACCTGCCCGGACCCGCGGTCGTGGCCGCCGCCGAGGCGCGGGCCGCCGAGACCGGCGGGTCCGTCCTCGTCACCACCGACGCCGCCGTCGCCCTCGCCGGTGCGGACGTCGTCGCCACCGACACCTGGGTCTCGATGGGCCAGGAGGACGAGAAGGCCGCCCGGCAGGAGCTGTTCCGGTCGTACGCCGTGGACGCGGCGGCCATGGCGCAGGCGGCGCCCGACGCCGTCGTGCTCCACTGCCTGCCCGCGTACCGCGGCTACGAGATCGCCGCCGAGGTCATCGACGGCCCGCAGTCCCTCGTGTGGGACGAGGCGGAGAACCGGCTGCATGCGCAGAAGGCGCTCATGACGTGGCTCGTGGCCCGATCCACCGGGCAGGGCCCGGAGCGGACGCCATGACCGTCCAGCGCGATCCCGTGCGTCCCACCACGAAGACGGCGCGGCACGCACGCATCACGGATCTCCTCACGGCGCAGTCCGTGCGCTCCCAGGTGGAGCTCGCCGCGCTCCTCGCCGCGGACGGTGTGCAGGTGAACCAGGGCACGCTGTCGCGGGACCTCGTGGAGCTCGGCGTCGTGCGCGTCCGGGGAGCCGATGGCGCGCTCGTCTACGCCGTGCCCGTGGAGGGCGGCGGCCGCCACGCCCAGAGCGGCGTCTCGCAGGAGATCCTCGACGCACGGCTCGCGAAGCTGTGCAACGAACTGCTGGTGACGGCCGAGTCCTCGGGCAACATCGTCATCCTCCGGACGCCGCCGGGAGCCGCGAACTTCCTCGCCCTGGCCATCGACCACTCCGTGATGCCGTCCATCCTGGGCACCATCGCGGGGGACGACACCGTGATGCTCGTGAGCCGGGAACCCGACGGCGGCGCCGCCGTCGCCGAACGCTTCCTCGGACTCGCACAGGAACCGCAGGGACCCGCCGAGCAGTCCTGACGCCCGCGCCGATAGGCTGGCACCAGTGCGCCCCGCACCACCCTCAGACCACCCGAACCACCTCGTGACACCAGCTACGAACAGACGACCCACGGGCGCCCCGCCCGGACAATCGAAGGAGCACATCCCGTGACCGAACGCATCGTCCTCGCCTACTCCGGCGGACTCGACACCTCCGTCGCCATCGGCTGGATCGCCGAAGCCACCGGGGCCGAGGTGATCGCCGTGGCCGTCGACGTCGGACAGGGCGGCGAATCACTCGAGACCATCCGCCAGCGCGCCCTCGGCTGCGGTGCAGTGGAAGCCTACGTGGCGGACGCCCGCGACGAATTCGCCACCGACTACTGCATGCCCGCCCTCAAGGCGAACGCCCTCTACATGGACGCGTACCCGCTCGTCTCGGCGCTGTCCCGTCCCGTCATCGTCAAGCACCTCGTCGCAGCCGCCCGCCAGTTCGGCGCCACGACCGTCTCCCACGGCTGCACCGGCAAGGGCAACGACCAGGTCCGCTTCGAGGTCGGCATCCAGACCCTCGGCCCGGACCTGAAGTGCATCGCACCCGTCCGGGACCTCGCCCTCACGCGTGACAAGGCCATCGCCTTCGCCGAGGAGAAGGGCCTGCCGATCGAGACCACCAAGAAGAACCCGTTCTCCATCGACCAGAACGTCTGGGGTCGGGCCGTCGAGACCGGCTTCCTGGAGGACATCTGGAACGCGCCGACCAAGGACGTCTACGACTACACCGAGTCGCCCGAGTTCCCGCCCGCCGCGGACGAGGTCACCATCTCCTTCAAGGAGGGCATCCCCGTCGCGATCGACGGCAACGCCGTCACCCCGCTGCAGGCCATCGAGGAGCTCAACCGCCGTGCGGGCGCCCAGGGCATCGGCCGCATCGACATCGTGGAGGACCGCCTCGTCGGCATCAAGAGCCGCGAGATCTACGAGGCGCCCGGCGCGATGGCCCTCATCGCCGCACACCGCGAACTCGAGAACGTGACGATCGAGCGCGAGCAGGCCCGCTTCAAGAAGACGGTCGACCAGCGCTGGACCGAACTGGTGTACGACGGCCAGTGGTTCTCCCCGCTCAAGCGCTCGCTCGACACGTTCGTCGACGACACGCAGAAGTACGTGACCGGGGACATCCGCATGGACCTCCACGGTGGCCGTGCAACGGTCACGGGCCGCCGTTCCGACGTCGCCCTCTACGACTTCAACCTCGCGACCTACGACTCCGGCGACACGTTCGACCAGTCGATGGCCCGCGGCTTCATCGACATCTTCGGCCTCTCGTCCAAGGTCGCATCGAGCCGGGACCAGCGGGCAGGCGCCTGATGGTCCCACAGCACGACGGCGGCCCACGAGCGCAGGGGTCCCCGGCCGAGCGAAGCGAGGGTGGGGGGCGCCCGGTGGGCCCACGAGCGCAGGGGTCCCCGGCCGAGCGAAGCGAGGGTGGGGGGCGCCCGGGGACGAACGAGGGTTCGCTGTGGGGCGGCCGGTTCGCCGGCGGCCCCGCCGACGCCCTCGCCGCGCTGAGCAAGTCGACCCACTTCGACTGGCGGCTGGCGACGTACGACATCGAGGGCTCCCGCGCGCACGCGCGCGTCCTGAACAGGGCCGGACTGCTCGACGACGCCGAACTGGCCGGCATGATCGATGCCCTGGACCGCCTCGACGCCGACGTGCGATCGGGCGCCTATGTCCCGGCCGAGAGCGACGAGGACGTGCACGGGTCGCTCGAGCGCGGCCTCATCGAGCGTGCGGGGCCGGCCCTCGGCGGCAAGCTGCGCGCCGGCCGCTCCCGCAACGACCAGGTGGCGACGCTGGGACGGATGTACCTGCGGGACCACGCCCGCATCATCGCCCGCGGCGTCCTCGCCACGATCGGCGCGCTCGTCGACCAGGCGGAGGCGCACCTCGAGGCGCCGATGCCCGGGCGGACGCACCTGCAGCACGCCCAGCCGGTCCTGCTGAGCCACCACCTGCTCGCCCATGCGTGGGCACTGCTGCGCGACGTGCAGCGGCTGCAGGACTGGGACCGCCGTGCGGGGGTCTCGCCCTACGGCTCGGGAGCGCTCGCGGGTTCGTCGCTGGGTCTCGATCCCGAGGCGGTGGCAGCGGACCTCGGGTTCTTCTCGGCGACGCACAACTCCATCGACGGCACGGCCTCACGCGACGTGTACGCCGAGTTCGCCTGGGTGACCGCGATGATCGGCGTCGACCTCTCCCGCGTGAGCGAGGAGATCATCCTCTGGGCCACGAAGGAGTTCTCCTTCGTCACCTTGGACGACGCCTTCTCCACCGGATCCTCGATCATGCCGCAGAAGAAGAACCCCGACGTCGCCGAACTCGCGCGCGGCAAGGCGGGCCGGCTGATCGGTGACCTGACGGGCCTGCTCGCGACGCTCAAGGGCCTGCCGCTGGCCTACAACCGCGATCTGCAGGAGGACAAGGAGCCCGTCTTCGACGCCGTCGACACCCTCGAGGTGCTGCTGCCGGCCGTTTCCGGGATGATCGCGACGCTGGTGTTCAACACCGCCCGCATGGCGGAGCTCGCACCCCAGGGTTTCGCCCTGGCGACCGACATCGCCGAGTGGCTCGTGCGTCAGGGCGTACCGTTCCGGGAGGCTCACGAGCTGTCCGGTGCTGCCGTCCGCGTCGCCGAGCAGCGCGGGGTCGAGCTGTGGGACCTGACGGACGAGGAATTCGCGGGCATCTCCGACCACCTGACGCCTGCCGTGCGCGAGGTGCTGACGGTCGAGGGATCACTGGCGAGCCGTGACGCCCAGGGCGGCACGGCTCCGACCGCCGTTCGGCGCCAGCTCGCAGCGCTGCGGACCGGACTCGAGGGCGTCGAGGGGTACCTCGCCGCCTGACCGCATGCCGGACGGCGCGGCTGCCCGACGGAGCCGCGCCGCCCGGCGGAGTACCGATCGCCGCTACCCCTGCCGGTGGCAGCCGCCGCTACGGTGGTCGGGATCAGCCGCCGCTACGCCTGCCGCGAAGGGCTTTGACACCCGCCAGGGCCCGGCGCACTGTGTGAGGATGCAGCCCACCGCACCGCGTGCCACCCTGCGGGAGTTCTTCCCCTATCTGAGGGGACACGTGCGTGTGCTCCTCCTCGTCGCCGTCGTCTCCCTCGTCTCCACCGGCCTGTCGATCGCGCAGCCGCTGATGGTCCAGCAGCTCGTCAACGCCGTCTCCGCGAGCCGCCCGGCCACCGTGTTCGTCTGGTTCCTGGTCGCCATCACGCTGGGTGGCGCCGTGTTCGGGGCCGCGCAGTCCTACCTCCTGCAGCGGACGGCGGAGTCGGTGGTGCTCGGCGTGCGGCGGTCCCTGGTCGGGCAACTCCTGGCGCTGCCCATCCGGGAGTTCGACAGGAGGCGCGTCGGGGACCTCATGTCCCGGGTGGGGTCCGACACGACCCTGATGCGCAGCGTCATCACCTCGGGTCTCTTCGAGATCGTGTCGTCCATCCTGATGTTCTGCGCCGCCGTGGTCCTGATGGTGCTGATCGACCCGCTGCTGTTCGGGATCACGCTGTCCGCCGTCCTCCTCGGCGCGGGCGGGGTACTGTTCCTCGGCCGCCTCATCCGCCGGCGGAGCCGGGACGTGCAGGATGCCGTGGGATCGATGACGGCGGCGGTGGAGCGCGGCCTCTCGGGCATCAGGACCATCAAGGCCTCCGTCGCCGAGGATCGCGAGGCCGCCGTGATCGACGTCGAGGCGTCGCGGGCCTATCGCGCCGGCATCGCCATGGCCCGCCTGCAGGCCGCCGTCCAGCCCATCATGTCGATCTGCATCCAGGGCGCCTTCATCGTGGTTCTCGCCGTCGGCGGGATCCGCGTGGCTGCGGGAGAGCTGCGGCTCGGCGACCTGATCGCGTTCATCCTCTACCTGTTCCTCCTCGTGATGCCGATCGGGTCGGCGATGAGCGCCTTCGTCCAGATCCAGTCGGGCCTCGCCGCGCTGGACCGCATCCAGGAGATCGCCCGGCTCGACCCGGAGCGGGCGGACGAGGCCCGCCCCTTCCCGGCGACGGGCGAAGCATCGATCCGGGAGCCGGCGCCGGAGACGGCGGCGGCGCTCCGGGACGCGTCGGCGGGACCCTTCCGCACGATCCGGGCAGCCGGTCCACGCGCAGGTTCGATCGAGCTGCGCGATGTCACCTTCCGCTACGCGTCGGACGCTGAGGACGGCGGCGCGACGGCGGCCCGTTCCCCGGACGGGACCGACTCGCCGATCCCTCAGGGCCGCCCGGACGCGGAGGAGCCTCCGGGCGAGGGCCGACCCGTGCTCGACGGCGTCAGTTTCACCGTCCCCGCCGGGAGCAGGACGGCGCTCGTCGGTCCCTCCGGTGCCGGGAAATCCACGGTGCTGGCGCTGCTGGAGAGGTTCTACGAGCCCACGGGCGGCAGCATCACCTACGACGGCACAGCACTGTCGGAGATGCCGCGCTCCGAGCTCCGCTCACGGATCGGCCTCGTCGAGCAGGAGGCGCCGGTCCTCAGCGGGACGCTGGCCGACAATCTCCGGCTCGCCGCCCCTGACGCCACGGACGTCCAGCTCCGCCGCGTCCTGTCCGCCGTCGGCCTCGATGCGCTCGGGGACCGAACCGCCGACGGGCTGCACCTCAACCTGGGGGAGGACGGCATCCGGCTCTCCGGCGGGCAACGGCAGCGCCTCGCCTGGGCACGCGTGATCCTCGCGGACCGTCCGGTCCTGCTGATGGACGAGCCGACCTCCGCCGTGGATTCCCGGACGGAGCAGTTGCTCCAGCAGACGCTGGGGGAGGCCTCGCGTGATCGCACCGTCGTCGTCGTCGCGCACCGCCTGTCGACCGTGGCGGACTTCGACCAGATCGTGGTGCTGGACCAGGGCCGGGTCACGGCCGTCGGGACGCACGAAGAACTGCTGGAGGAGAGTGATCTCTACCGCGACATGGCTTCCCGCCAGCGACTGGTGGCGGCCTGACCGGGTGCGGTCGGTGCTGGTGCCGTGCTTCCTGCTGTGCCGGCTCTCCCTGCTCAGAAGGCGGTCGAACGCCCTGCCTCGCGGTCGAGCAGCCGCTGCTTCACCGGCAGTCCCCAGCGGAAGCCGCCCAGGGACCCGTCGGTGCGGATGATCCTGTGGCACGGCACGAAGAGGGCGGCGGCGTTCTTCGCGCAGGCGCCAGCAGCGGCACGGACGGCGGTGGGATTGCCCGCCCGCTCGGCGTACTGGAGGTAGGTGACGGGCGCCCCCGGCTCCACCGTGCGCAGGATCTCCCACGCGTGTGCCCGGAAGGGTCCCGAGACCTGCCGCACGCGCACCGCGGTGATCGCGTCGAAATCGCCGTCGTAGTACCGGGACACGGCGTCGAGGATGGGCTGCACGGCGGACGCCGCCGGGTCGAAACTCGCGGCCCTGATGCTCGGATGGATCTGCCCGGTCAGGTCGGTCGCCAGCTCCGTCCAGCCGGAGGAGAGGACGGAGCCTTCCGCCTCGATGACGGTGAACGGGCCGTCGGGGGTGTCGACCGTGGTGGTGGTCGCTCCGCGGAGGAGCGGAGGTGCGGCGAGCGTGGTGGTCATGGCTGTGTGTCCGTTCGATCGATGGGAACAGGGTACGCGGTCGCCGGGACGACGGGGGTCGGCGGCCCGACGACGGCGGTGTCGTCCGGCGCCCCGGCGGCACGCCAGAGGTGCAGCATCGCGTAGGAGCGCCACGGCCGCACCTCGGCCAGGGCCTCGCCCAGGACCGGAGGGGACGGGAGATCATCGGCATCCGGAGGGCGCCGCGCGTCGGCAGGTACTGCGCGGTGGTCGGTCCGTCCGACGAGCCGCGACCAGCCGCTGCGGACCGCGGCATCGGAGGGCAGGGAGACGTCCGGGTGGCCGAGGACGCGCATCGTGACGTAGTCCGCCGTCCACGGCCCGACGCCGTCGAAACGCAGGAGGTCCGCGCGCAGTGCGTCGGGATCGGATCCCACGCCGAGTTCCAGGGTGCCCGAGGCCAGCGCCCGTCCCACCGCCCGCAGGGTGCTCCTGCGGCGGCGCGGCCCGCGGAGGAGCGGTTCGGGCATGTCGGCGAGCTCGTCGGCGGTCGGGAACATCCTGTCCAGGTCCGTACCCGGGGCCTCGACCACCGGGCCGGCAACGGCGAGGCGGCCGAGTGCCCTCGCCGCGGCAGCGACGGTGACCTGCTGGCCGACGATCGCACGGATCAAGGTCTCCCCGGCATCGAGCGATCCGGGAAGGCGCATGCCGGGTGTGGCAGCGACCAGGGCGGTGAGGTACCGGCTGCGGGCGAGCGCAGCATCGATCGCCACCGGATCGGCGTCGAGGTCGAACAGGCGACGGATGCGGCTCAGGAGCGCCGGCAGGTCCCGCAGCCCCGCGACGGACACCGTCACCGGCAGCACCGCCTGTCCCTCACCGCGCGCCTCGACGGCGCCTGCCCTGAACCAGGCCGGTCCGGCGGGCAGGCGGAGCAGCCGCTCGTAGGTCCGGTCCGTGCCTCGCTCCACGCCGTCGATCGCACGCGCGGCGAGGAAACGGAAGATCCCGTTGTCGTACGGCAGCCTCACGGGAAGGGACAGCGACAGCCGGAGGGGTCCGCCGACCTCGACCGCGCCGCCGTCCGCGCCGCCGTCCGCGCCGCCGGACCGCTGCCGGGAGGCTTCCCGCACCTGACGCGGGGTGAGGTCGAAGACCTGCTGCACCGTGTCGTTGAACTGCCGGATACTGCCGAACCCGGCGGCGAAGGCGACATCGGCGAAGCGCAGCGGCGAACCCGTGAGCAGGGCACGCGCCGTCTGGGCGCGGTGCGCCCGGGCCAGGGCGAGCGCGCCTGCACCGAGTTCGTCCTTCAGGATGCGGTTGAGGTGCCTGGGGGAGTACCCGAGGCGGGCAGCGAGGCCGGGAACGCCTGTCCGATCCACCTCGCCGTCGGCGATGAGACGCATCGCCCTCGCCGCTGCGTCGCTGCGGAGGTTCCATTCCGGATCGCCGGGAACCGCCTCGGGGAGGCATCGCTTGCAGGCGCGGTACCCGGCGTCGTGGGCGGCGGCAGACGTCCGGTAGAAGGTGACATTGGACGGCTTGGGGGTCCGCGCCGGGCATGAGGGGCGGCAGTAGATGCCCGTGCTCGACACGGCGGTCACGAACTGCCCGTCGAAGCGCACGTCACGCCCATCGATTGCCCGGTACTGCTGCCAGAAGTCCATGCCGCCATCCTGCCACCGGCCGCAGGCTCGAACTAGCGGGATTCGGACATGGCCGCGGGCCTCCTCGGTCGGGGCTTTGCTACCGTCGACGGGTGATCGAGGACAGCGGAACACGCGAGGACATCCGGACCAGGCTCGGTGGCAGCGCGCTCGACGTCGCCCCCTGGCTCCTGGGCGCACACCTCACCCACCAGGACGACGACGGCGGCGTCACGGTACGCATCTCCGAGGTGGAGGCCTACCTCGGCCCCGACGATCCGGGCTCCCATGCGTTCCGGGGACGGACCGCCCGGAACGCGACCATGTTCGGGCCAGCCGGTCACCTGTACGTCTACTTCACCTACGGCATGCACTACTGCGCCAACATCGTGTGCGGCAGCGACGGACGGGCCACGGGTCTGCTGCTGCGCGCCGGCGAGATCGTCGAGGGGGCGGACCTCGCGCGCGCCCGACGCAACCAGCCGGCGTCGGACCTCGATCTCGCCCGCGGCCCGGCGCGCCTCGCGCAGGCGCTCGGAGTGGATCGCCGGTTCGACGGCGCCGACGTCCTCGCAGATCCCTTCCGGCTCGTCCTGCCCGGCGAGCCGCCCGCGGCGATCAGCCGGGGGCCGCGCGTCGGCGTGAGCGGTGTCGCCGGCACCGGGGAGTACCCGTGGCGCTTCTGGCTCCCGCAGGACCCGACCGTCTCCCGGTACCGTCCGGGCAGACCGCCCGCAGCCCGTAAGGTTGATCCGTGACGATGAGCGGAGCGGACGCCGGGGAAACCCCGGCCCGGGCACCAGGTACAGCGGGACTCGCAGCCGACGCGAGGGAAGCCATCGACCGCCTGAGTGCCGTCGTTCCCGACTTCCCGTCCCCGGGCATCCTGTTCCGCGACCTCACTCCCGTCTTCTCCGACGCACGGGCCTTCCGTACCGTCGTTGATGCGGTGTCGGCGCCGTTCACCGGGTCGTTCGACGCCGTGGCAGGAGTCGAGGCCCGTGGCTTCCTCCTCGCGGCCGCCGTCGCCTATGCGACCGGCACGGGTGTCGTCACCGTCCGGAAGGCGGGCAAGCTCCCGCGCGCGGTGTACCGGGAATCCTACGATCTCGAATACGGCCAGGCAGCACTCGAGATCCACCAGTCGGACCTGCCCGCCGGTGCGCGCGTCCTGGTGCTCGACGACGTCCTCGCCACGGGCGGAACACTCGTCGCGGCCTGCGCGTTGCTCGAAAAGGCCGGCGCCGTCGTCGTGGGGTGCGGTGTCGTCCTCGAGCTCGGGGACCTGGACGGGCGGATCAGCCTGGCGGGACGGACCGTCCACGCGCTGGAAACCGTGTGACGCCCACCGCGCTAGAATTGACGGTCCGCCTTTGAAGAAGGAAGTGCCCGATGCACGAGACATCCCAGGCCAACGCCGAGCTGGACTACGAGCGCGTCTACGTCGACGGGCTGTACCGCCGTCTCGATGAACTCCGCGCCGAGAAGGCCCAGCAGCTCGCCGAGGTCCGGCGCACCCAGGCGGCGGGTTCCCACCAGAACCGGTCGGAGCGCGACGCGTTCGCCACCATGTACGAGGATCGCCTGGCCCAGCTGAACGCCGTCGACGATCGGCTGGTCTTCGGTCGACTCGACCTCGACAGCGGCGACAAGCGCTACATCGGGCGCATCGGTCTCTCCGACGAGGAGCTCCGCCAGCTGATGGTCGACTGGCGCGCGCCGGAGGCGGGCACCTTCTACCAGGCCACGGCCTTCGAGCGCATGGGCGTCCGACGCCGGCGCCACCTGATCCTGTCCCGGAGGGACGTCGTCGCCATCGAGGACGACGTCCTCGATGTGGACCTGCTGGGCGACGACGATTCGCTGCAGGGGGAGGGAGCCCTGCTCGCGGCACTCAACTCGCGGCGCACGGGGCAGATGTCCGACATCGTCGGGACCATCCAGGCGGAGCAGGACCGCATCATCCGCGCCCCCCTCCCCGGTGTCACCGTCGTCCAGGGCGGCCCGGGTACCGGCAAGACGGCTGTCGCGCTGCACCGGGCCGCGTACCTCCTCTACACGCACCGGGAACGGCTGAAGTCGGCGGGCGTGCTGCTGGTCGGGCCCACCGACGCCTTCATGAAGTACATCGAGCGGGTCCTCCCGTCCCTCGGCGAGACCGGGGTCGTCATGGCCGGGATCGGGACCCTGATGCCGGGCGTGACGACGGTGCAGGAGACCAGCGAGGAAGCCGCCGCCATCAAGGGCCGGCTCGAGATGGCACAGGTCATCAGGACCGCCGTCGCCAACCGCGAACGGGTGCCCGCCGAGAACAAGCGCCTCAACGTCGAAGGCACCATGCTGACGCTCACGCCCCGCCAGGTCTCCCGGGCACGTGAGCGCGCGCGCGCGACGGGGAAGCCGCACAACGAGGCCCGCGTCACCTTCGTCAAGATCCTCCTGCGGGAGCTCACCGAGCAGTTGCTGGACAAGCTCGAGGAGTCGTCGGGTGGTGGGAACAACGCCGACCGTTCCTACCTGGCCGAGGACGTCCGGAGCGCACGCGACGTGCGGATCGCCCTGAACCTCGCCTGGATGCCCCTGACGCCGCAGAAGCTCGTCTCGGAGTTGTTCGCGCGCCCGGAACTGCTGCGTGCGGCAGCGCCGGGCCTGAGCGACGACGAACTGGCCGCGTTGGCCCGACCGGCCGACGCTCCGTGGACCGAGGCGGACGTACCCCTGCTCGACGAGGCGGCCGAACTGCTCGGCGACCTCGATCCCTCCGCCGGGCGTGACAGCGCGGCCCGCGAGCAGGAGCAGAAGCGCGATCTCGCCAACGCCGAGCGCGCCCTCGAGAACGTCAACGCCTCGCTCGAGGATGCCGGGGTGGACGGTGTGCTGACGGCGGCAGAACTCGCGCAGCACAACGCCGTGTCCGCGAGCCGGCTGTCCGCCGCCGACCGCGCCTCCGGGGACCGCACGTGGGCCTACGGGCACATCGTGGTAGACGAGGCACAGGAGCTGTCCCCGATGCAGTGGCGACTGCTCATGCGGCGTTGCCCGTTGAAGTCCTTCACCATCGTCGGCGACATCGCCCAGACCAGTTCCGCCGCGGGATCACGGTCCTGGCAGCAGGCGCTCGAGCCGTTCGTGGGCGACCGCTGGCAGCTCGAGGAGCTGACGGTCAACTACCGCACCCCCTCCCAGATCGCCGAGGCAGCCGTGCGGATGGCCAACGCGGCGGGCCTGGTCGTGTCGGCTCCCAAAGCCGTGCGGGAGGGGAGGTTCGCACCCGTGCTCGATACGGTGCAGGACCTCCTGCCCGCCCTGGTGCGCGCCCTGCCGGAGGAACTCGCGGCGATCGACGGCGGTCTGCTCGCCGTCATCGCACCGGAGGACCTCCTGGCCGACGCCCGTGCGGCGCTGGCACCCGGGTACGGCGACCGCGTGGGGTCCGGTGCGGGTGGTCCGGGCCAGGACATCGTCGTCATCGGTCCCCGCGAGTCGAAGGGACTCGAGTTCGACGGCGTGGTCATCCTCGAGCCCCAGGAGATGCTCGACTCCGCTACGGCGAGGGTCGGAGACCTGTACGTGGCGATGACACGCCCCACCCAGCGCCTGCGCGTCATGTCCACCGGCCGAATTCCCGCTGGTATTGCCGGCTGATAATTTGTAGGGGTGTCCCAGCAAACAGATACCCCGGTCAGTGGCCTCGAGGGCCAGCGCAACGATCCGTCCTTCGCGAGCATCTACGACGAGCTCGTGTGGCGTGGGCTGGTCTATGTGTCCACCGACGAGGGTGAACTGAGGGAACTGCTGGCAGGACCGCCCATCACGTTCTACTGCGGGTTCGACCCGACGGCCCCGAGCCTGCACCTGGGCAACCTCGTCCAGCTCCTGACCATGCGACGGCTCCAGCTCGCCGGGCACCGGCCCCTGGGCCTCGTCGGGGGCTCCACGGGCCTCGTCGGCGATCCGCGGCCGACGGCGGAGCGGACGATGAACACGAAGGAGACCGTCGCCGAGTGGGTCGGCTCCCTGCAGGGGCAGGTGCAGAAGTTCCTCGACTTCGACGGCGGCAACGCCGCCCGGATGGTGAACAACCTGGACTGGACCGGTCCGATGAGCGTCATCGACTTCCTGCGCGATGTGGGCAAGTACTTCCGCGTGGGCACGATGATCAAGAAGGAGACCGTGGCCAAGCGGCTGAACTCCGACGAGGGCATCAGCTACACCGAGTTCAGCTACCAGATCCTGCAGGGCATGGACTACCTGCAGCTGTTCCGTGAGTACGGATGCGTCCTTCAGACCGGTGGCTCCGACCAGTGGGGGAACCTGACCAGCGGCACCGACCTGGTGCGCAAGGTCGAGGGTAAGGGCGTCCATGCGATCGGTACCCCGCTGATCACCAATTCGGACGGTACGAAGTTCGGCAAGAGCGAGGGCAATGCCATCTGGCTGGACGCCGCGATGACGAGCCCGTATGCGATGTTCCAGTTCTGGCTCAACACCTCGGACGCCGACGTCGCCGAGCGCCTGCGGATCTTCACCTTCCGTACCCGCGCCGAGATCGAGGAGCTGGAGCGGGCGACGGCGGAGCGTGCGCACGAGCGGGCGGCGCAGCGAGCGCTGGCGTACGACGTGACCTCGCTGGTGCACGGGGTCGAGGCGACCGAGAAGGTCATCGCCGCGTCCGCGGCGCTCTTCGGCCAGGGCGATCTGGGTGGGCTCGACCTCGCCACGCTGCAGGCTGCGACGGCGGAGCTCGAGTCCGTCTCCGTCGCGAAGGACGGACTCGGGATCATCGACCTCCTGGTCGCGTCGGGGCTGTCCGCGAGCAACTCCGCGGCCCGCCGGACCGTCGCCGAGGGTGGCGCGTACGTCAACAACACGAAGGCCACGGACGCCGACCACAGGTTCGGCGACGAGGACCTGCTGCACGGTCGGTACCTTCTTCTCCGCCGCGGCAAGCGGAACCTCGCGATGATCGACGTCGTCCGATAGGTCCTCCTCGTCCTGCCTTTCGTGCCGGCATCCCCATCCGGGGGTGAGGGCACGTCTGTTCCCGGGGCGCCGTATCGGTGGGGCGCGGGTGGATTTGCCGGTGGGGCGGGATGGTCGTATAGTTGTGGAGTTGCCCCGGTGAGGGTGACCATCCCCTTCAAATCATGTGGTGGGTTCGTGCGCTCTTGAGCGGTAGCGGATTTACCTTTTATTTGTGGTGGTTTGGCTCTTGTTGTTGTTTCTTTGGTCGGGCATTACGCCATGACGGGGGATTTGACAAGGGAAAAAGAAATGAAATAAGCTGTGAATGTAACGGCGAGGGAAAACAAGCCCGGAAGCGTGGAAACGCTGGGGTTCGTGAGTAATCGTTTGTTCCTGTTGTTTGAGAACTCAATAGTGTGCCAAGTTTGTTGATACCGATTGTTTTTTGATTGGTTGAATTTGCTGGTTGCCGCACCCCGTGTGGTGGCTGGTTTTTTTGGCT
>NZ_JBTNDU010000014.1:0-103913 GCF_054510835.1 Arthrobacter sp. TmT3-37
GGCACCCGGTCGGCAGGAGCCGATCGGGTGCCGGCACGGGCCGGCGGGATCACCGCCCGAAGCTGCGCAGCCTCAGTGAATTGGCGACCACGAGGACAGAACTCGCCGCCATCGCCGCCCCCGCGAGCATCGGGTTGAGCAGGCCCAGTGCAGCGACGGGGATGCCCACGGCGTTGTAGAAGAAGGCCCAGAACAGGTTGCCCTTGATGGTGCCCAGCGTCCGGCGCGAGAGCTCGATCGCCTGGGCGACCTGCTCCAGACTGTTGCCCATCACGGTGAGGTCCGCCGCCTCGATGGCGACGTCGGTACCCGATCCCATCGCGATGCCGAGGTCCGCCTGGGCGAGCGCTGCGGCATCGTTGACGCCGTCGCCGGCCATGGCCACGGTCGCCCCTGCCGCCTGCAGTTCGCGCACGGCGTCGACCTTGCCCGCCGGAGTCACCCCGGCGCGGACGTCCACGGCGTCGATCCCCACCGCGGCAGCCACCTGCAGGGCCACGGCACGGTTGTCGCCCGTGAGCAGGACGGGCCGCAGCCCGAGCCGGCGCAGGTGTCCGATCGCGGCCGCGGAACCCTCCTTGACGGTGTCGGACAGGGTGATGATGCCCGCGACGTCGCCGTCGACGGCCACCCACACCGCCGTCGCTCCCGCGTCCTCGGCGGTGCCGAAGGCCGCCGTCTGCTCACCGGTGGGGCGGATCCCGTTCTCCTCCAGCCAGGCTGCCCGGCCGGCCGTGACGGTCACGCCGTCGACCTCGCCGCGCACGCCGCCGCCGGGAGCGCTGGAGAAGCCCGTCGTCTCCGGGAGCCTGCCCCGCGCGGCGGCGTGCCGGGCGATCGCCTGGGCGATGGGGTGCTCGCTCGCGGCCTCGACGGCGCCCGCGAGGCGCAGCAGGCCGGGGGCGTCCATGTCGGACAGCACGACGACGTCGTCCACGGCCATGGCACCCGTGGTGACCGTGCCGGTCTTGTCCAGCACGATCGTGTCCACGGTCCGGGTGTCCTCGAGGACCTGGGGTCCGCGGATGAGGATCCCGAGCTGCGCGCCGCGGCCCGTGCCGGTGAGCAGAGCCGTGGGCGTCGCGAGGCCCAGGGCGCAGGGGCAGGCGATCACCAGGACCGTGACTGCCGCGGTGAAGGCCGCGTCGAGGTCGCCCGTGAGGACGAGCCAGAGCACGAAGGTGAGGATCGCGAGGACGAGCACCACGGGGACGAAGACGGCGCTGATGCGGTCCGCGAGCCGGGCGATCCGGGCCTTCCCGCTCTGCGCCTGGCTGACGAGGCGGCCCATGTGCGAGAGCACGGTGTCGGAACCGACGCGCGTCGCGCGGACCACGAGCCTGCCCGAGGTGTTGATCGTGGCGCCCGTGACGGCGTCGCCCGCGGTCACCTCGACCGGGATGCTCTCTCCCGTGAGCAGTGCGGTGTCGACGGCGCCGGCGCCCTCGGTGACCACGCCGTCGGTGGCGATCTTCTCGCCCGGACGGACCACGAACTCGTCGCCCGGGATCAGCGTGTCGGCGGGCAGGGTGACCTCGATGCGCTCGCCGTCGACGGTGCGGAGCACATGCGCTTCCCTGGCGCCGAGGCTCAGGAGTGACTTCAGGGCGTTCCCGGCCCGCTGCTTCGCCGACGCCTCGAGGAAGCGGCCGAGCAGCAGGAACGTCACGACGACGGCGGCCACCTCGAAGTAGAGGGCATGCGCGTCCATGCCGGCCATGCCGGGGTGCTGCGTCAGGGTGGGATCGGCGGCGAGCTGCCAGGCCGAGAAGAGGAAGGCCGCAGTGACGCCGATGGACACGAGGGTGTCCATGGTGGAGGACAGGTGCCGTGCGTTGACGGCGGCGGCCCGGTGGAACGGCCACGCGGACCAGGTGACCACGGGGACGGACAACGCGAAGACCACCCACCCCCAGTTCGCGAACTGGAGTGCGGGCACCATGGAGATCAACAGGACCGGCACGGACAGGAGTGCGGCGAGCACCAGCCGTGCCCCGAGCAGGGACGGCGTGTGCTCATGGTCGTGCGCGTCCCCGCCCGGTCGGTCGGGATGCACCACGTGGGCTCCGTATCCGGTGGCTGTGACGGTGTCGATCAGGTCCTGGTCGCTGATGGAGGCGGGGACCCTGACCACGGCGCTCTCCAGTGGCAGGTTGACGCTCGCCTCGACGCCGTCGAGCCTGCCGAGCTTCCGCTCGACACGGCCCACGCAGGACGCGCACGTCATGCCCTGGATGGACAGTTCGACGACGCGCTGCTCCTGGTCGGCGCGCTGCGCCGGGATCTGCTGCGTGGCCATGTCAGGACCCGGCGGGCACCACGGTGTAACCGGCCTCGGCGACGGCTTCGTCGATCGAGGCGGCATCCAGTGGTGCGGAGGACGAGATGGTGGCGGTCGACGTCCCGCCGTTGACGAGGTCGACGTCGACGGTCTCGACGCCGGGGAGCCCGGACAGCTCGCTCTCGACGGCACTGACGCAGTGGCCGCAGGTCATGCCGGTGATGTTGATCGTGGTGGTGGTCATGGTGTTCTCCTCGGATCGGGGTGGATGGTGGCGGATCAGCGCAGGAGCCGGCCGATCGCGGCCGTCGCTTCCTGGACCTTCTCCTGGACGGCGTCGTCGTTGCCGGAGACCTGGGACTCCTGGGCTGCCCCGACGACGCAGTGTGAGATGTGTTCTTCGAGCAGTCCCATGGAGACCGCGTGGAGTGCCTTGTTGACGGCTGCGACCTGGGTCAGGATGTCGATGCAGTACTTGTCCTCGTCGACCATCCGCGCGATGCCGCGCACCTGGCCCTCGATACGGCGGAGCCGCTTGAGGTAGGCGTCCTTGTCGGCGGTGTAGCCGTGCGGTGCCGTGGTCGCGTCCGTTGTGGTCTCGGTGGTCATCGATTCGCTCCTCGCATGTCGTCTACGATACCCTCAGGGGGTATAAGCCACCACTCCGACCGGATATTCCCCTGTCGAGGGAACGCCCAGCTGGACACCGTAGGGTGGCTGACCGGCACACCTCCGAATCCAAGGACGTCCATGACCCTCTCGCTGTCCGGCTGGCAGAAACGAGTGCTCCTGATCCTCGCCGCGATCGCGGTACTCGCCCTCTTCGCGCTGGCCTTCACCGCAGGACGCATCTCGGCAGGGCCCTCGTATCCGGGCACGGACAGCGCGGATGCGGGATTCGCCCGGGACATGCAGGTGCATCACAACCAGGCCGTCGAGATGTCGATGATCGTGCGCGACAGCGCCACCGACGAGACGCTCCGTGCGATCGCCTACGACATCGCACTCACCCAGCAGCAGCAGGCGGGGCAGATGTACGCCTGGCTCGAGGAGTGGGGGCTGGGCCAGAGCAGCCCGCAACCCCGCATGGAGTGGATGGCCGCGGGATCCGGTGACCACGGCGGCATGGACATGGGCTCGGGGGACGGCGCGTCCATGCTCACAGCCGACGGCCTCATGCCCGGGATGGCGACCGAGGCCCAGCTCGAGGAACTGCGCGCCGCCGACGGCGAGGACGCCGAGAGGCTCTACCTCACGCTGATGATCAACCACCACACGGCCGGCGTCGAGATGGCCGAGGCGGGTGCCGAACTCGCGGAGACGAGCCAGGTCCGGTCACTGGCCACCAAGATCCAGTCCGGCCAGCAGGCCGAGATCACGCTCATGCAGGGCATGCTCGACGCCCTCTAGGCCGCCCGTCCGGGCCGCGACCCGCTGGGTCGGGTTCGAGGACTGGCGCGACCCGCCGGTACATTTGTTTCCGGCGCAATCCGATCCGCGGTGTACGCCGCAGCCACTCCAGCACCGAAGGACATCTCGTTGAACAAGAAACGTTCCCAGGAGAACCAGGACCGCCAGGCGCGCCTGGCCGCCATCCAGGCCCAGCAGCGGGCCGGTGAACGCAAGCGCAACGCCCTGATCTTCGGTGGCATCGGAGCCGTGATCCTCGCGGTCATCATCGCCGTGACCCTCGTCATCGTGAACCAGGTGCAGGTGAACCGGGACCGTGAGGCTGCCGCCTCGCAGCCCATCGAGGGGATCCAGGAATATCCCGACGTGACGTTCAACCACGTCGACGGCCCGGTCGAGTACGAGCAGTCGCCCCCCGTCGGCGGGGACCACAGCCCCGTCTGGACCAACTGCGGCGTCTACACGGAGCCCGTGCCCAATGAGAACTCCGTGCACTCCATGGAGCACGGAGCCGTCTGGATCACCTACGACCCGGAGATCGGGCAGGAGGAGATCGACAAGCTGACCGAACTCGTGGGGACGCGTTCCTACGTGCTGCTGAGCCCCTACCCGGACCTCGGCACCCCGATCGCCGCCAGTGCCTGGGGCCTGCAGCTCGAGGTCGACTCCGCGGACGATGCGCGTCTGGCCACCTTCCTCGACAAGTACATCCAGGGCGAGCAGACGCGCGAGCCCGGCGCTGCCTGCTCCGGCGGGATCACCCCGGCCGGTCGCGCCTCCTAGTTCCTCCGATCCGCGTCCGACGGCGGCGCGGCGGGCCGGAAGCGGCTCGTCGCGCCGCCGTCGTCGGTCCTGGGTCCGCCCGGTCCGACTCCGCCCCACCCTGATCCCGGCCCGCCTGACGACCGGATGCGGAAGGTCGACGATTGTTTCCCGTGGGCCTGCCATGCGGGTAGCGTGGCGGACGATGGGCCGTGTACCGGCGGCCCGATGCGAGCAGAAGGTGGATCCCGGTGGCTGACGACCAGATACTCGGCGAAGTGTCCCTGCCGGGGATGCTGCAGGACATGGTGCTGGAGAGCTCCGACGTGAACGAGTTCCTCGACGGGCTGGCGAAGCTCGCTGCGGACGCGCTGTCCTCGGAGGGCAGCGAGGTGTTCTGCGGGGTGACCCTCCTCCGGCCGCGCGCCAAGGGAAACGTGGCGAGCAGCAGCGAGCAGGCGCGGTTGATGGACGAGGTCCAGTACCAGTTCGACGACGGCCCGTGCATCCGGGCCGCACGCGAGGGCCAGGTCTACGTGGTGCCGGACTTCCGCAGCGAGTCCCGCTTCGGCGAGTACACGAGGGCCATCGCCGACCATGGTGTCCGCTCGGCGATCGGAGTGCCGATCCCGCTCGACGGACTCGCCGCAGCCGGCCTGGACCTGTACTCGACCCGGGAGAACGCCTTCGACGAGGCCGCCATCGCCGCCGCCGTCGACCTCGCACGGGAGGCCTCGAAATCCCTCCGCATGGCTGTCCGCGTCGCGCACCTCTCCGACACCGGTGACCAGCTCCGGGCCGCGATGAGTTCGCGCACCACGATCGACGTCGCGGCGGGCATCATCATGGGGCAGAACCGGTGCAGCCACGACACCGCGATGACCATCCTCAAGGCTGCGTCCAGCGGCCGGAACAAGAAACTCGCGGACGTCGCAGCAGCGGTGGTCACCTCGATCGGGCAGGAACTCCCAGAGACACACTTCGACTCGTGAGCGGCAGGATCCCGCCGGCCACCGGCAGTGTCGCAACGCCCGCCGTCGTCGTCGATCTCGACGTCCTGGAACGGAACATCGCCGCCATGGCGACCTCCGCGCGGGAGCGGGGGATCGCGCTGCGCCCGCACGCCAAGACTCACAAGATCGCCGAGATCGCGCACCTGCAGGTCGCCGCGGGTGCCGTCGGCCTGACCGTCGCGACCATCGGCGAGGCCGAGGCCTTCGTCGCCCGCGGCATCGAGGACGTCTTCATCGCCTACCCCCTGTGGGTCGACGAGCGGGACGCCGGGCGCCTGCTCGCGCTGGCCGACCGCGCCCGCGTCCAGGTCGGCGTCGACTCGGCGGAGGGCGCCCTGCAGCTGGCCCGCAGCCTCGGGCCCGGTGCCGCCCGCATCGGCGTCCGCATCGAGCTGGACAGCGGACACCACCGCAGCGGAGTCCTGCCGGGGGAGGCCGTCGGGGTCGCCAGGGCCGCCGCGTCCGCCGGACTGGAGGTCCGCGGCGTCTTCACCTTCCCGGGCCACAGCTACGGCCCCGGAGCAGCGGGTCCCGCGGTCGCCGACGAGCAGGCCGCCCTGTCCGCCGCCGCGGCGGCCCTTCTCGACGCAGGCTTCAGCGATCCCGCCGTCAGCGGCGGGTCCACGCCGTCGGCGCCCCTGTCCTCGGGCGTCACCCTGACGGAACTGCGGCCCGGCGTGTACGTCTTCGGCGACGCGCAGCAGTGGGAGCTCGGCAACTGCCGGCCGACGGACATCGCGCTGAGCATCGAGAGTACGGTGGCGAGTCACCGGCGGGGCGCGGACGGAGGCCCGGACCGCTTCATCCTGGATGCCGGCAGCAAGGTACTGGGCAGCGACCGCGCCGCCTGGGCCACCGGGCACGGCAGGCTGCTCGACCACCACGACGCGCGCATCGTGGCGTTGTCCGAGCACCACGCCACCGTCGAGTGGCCCATCGGCCGGGAGCTTCCACCGCTGGGCTCGCGGCTGCGGGTGGTCCCGAACCATGTCTGCATGACGATCAACCTCGTGGACGAGGTGCAGGTGGTGCGCGACGGCGCCGCACAGGGACGCTGGGCGGTCACGGCGCGGGGACGGAACAGCTAGGCGCTGCCCGCGCCGACTGTCCCTCCGGCCGGATCTCCGCCCGGCGCTTCGTGGAGCAGACGACGATCACCTACCACCTCGCCGGGCTGCTGCAGAAGACCGGCTCGCGCGACCGGCTGCACGCCGTGCTCCCGGGTATCCGGAACGGGTTGCTCTCCACGGGGTCGCGCTGACGGCATGCCGGTCCATAATGGAGACATCGAAGGGCCACACCGTGGGGGAGTGCTGATGATTCCGGGAAGACGACGGCGGGCCGGCGCGGTGACCGCGGTGCTGGTGCTTCTGGTGACGGGGTGCGGTGGTAGCCGGCCGGCCGATGTCCCCGAACGCCCGGTCCAGGGCAACGTGCTGGACGCCGCCGAGATCCTCACGCCGGGCGAGGAGAAGGACCTCGACGCCCTCATCGATCGCCGGAACAGCACCACCGGTGCCGCGCGGGTCGCCGTCCTGACGGTCGACGGCGCCGGAGGGTCCATCGAGGACTACGCGCGCGGGGTGGCCACCGCCTGGCAGGTGGGCGACGAGGGCGCCGACAACGGCGTGCTCCTGGTCGCGGACACGGGTGAGCGGGAACTGCGCATCGAGACGGCCGACGGCGTGCGGGAGGCCTTCTCGGACGACGACGCCGAGGACGTCGTCGAGGACGTCCTCGAACCGGCCTTCGCCGATGAGGACTACGCCCGGGGGCTCACGGAGGCCGTGGACCAGGTGTACCTGTACGCGGAGGGTTCGGAACCGGAGGAGGAGCCCTTCGACTGGGTGCTGTTCGCCCGGGTGGGCGGGGGCATCGCCCTCCTGCTGTCAGCGGTCATCGGGTGGATCGTCGCGGACTCCCGCCGCCGTCGTCGACGCGCCGACGAGGAACTCCGGGCCGCCGAGGAATCGGACCCCGATCTCCGGCTCACCGAGGAGCAGCGCGACGCCTACCGGAAGTACCGGTACAGCAACCGTGGCAGTGACGCCGTGAGCAACCCGGCCCTCTGGCTGCCCCTCTACGTGGCGAACCCCGCGCTCTACTCCGGCGGCACCGCTGGCCACTCGTCGGGTTCCTCGATGAACGGCGGCGGCGGTTTCAGCGGCGGCGGAGCGTCCGGGAGCTACTGACCGACGCTCTACTGGTCGACGGCGGCACCGATGGGCTCGAGGACGACGTCGGGGAAGTCCTTCCTGAAGTGCCCGACCTTCCACTTGTCACCGAAGACGGCCACGATCTCGCCGTCGGACCGGAACATGATCTCACCGCCGCGGAAGGTCTGCGGCACGCCCTGGCTCTCGGGCGCCACGCGCATCGCGAGCGTGTAGGACAGGTGGTCCAGCGACGTCGGCGCATTGAACTCGGTGCCGAGCCGCTCGGCGGCGACCTCGAACTGCAGGGCACCGACGGCGGCCAGGACGGGCGCCTGATCGCCTCGGAGGTCCGAGCGCAGCACCTGCACCACACCCTCGTGCTCGAGCTGCTCGATGCCGCGGCGGAACTGCTTGTAGCGTCCCGGATCCTTGGCCCGGGCGACGGCGAAGAGTTCGGGGGAGAAGCGGGGGATGTCGGGGAACTGCACGGGCTGCTCGGCGAAGAGGCTGTCGCCCACGCGGAGGCTCGTGGCATTCACGAGGCCGACGACGTCGCCCGGCCACGCGGTGTCCACCACCTCGCGGCTGCGGCCGAGGACGCGGTGCGCGTACTTCGTGGCGAAGGGCTTGCCGGTCCGCTGGTTGGTGATGACCATGCCGCGCTCGAACGTGCCGGAACAGATGCGCAGGTAGGCGATGTGGTCGCGGTGCGCGCTGTCCTGGCCGGCCTGCACCTTGAAGACGAAACCGGACATGGGCGCGTCGATGGGCCGGGGCTCGTCCTCCTTGGAGGGACGCGGCGAGGGCGAGGGTGCCACATCCACGAGGATGTCGAGGAGTTGGGAGACGCCGAAGTTCTTGGCGGCCGCCGCGAACAGGACGGGCGTCTGCCGCGCGGCTTCGAACTCCTCGCGGTCGAAGGAGCCGTTCGAGGACTCGACCAGGCCGGACTCCTCGCGCGCGTCGACCCACGGACCCGCATCACGCGGGTCGAGGGTGTCGATGTCGACGTCGGTCTCCTCGGCAGCCTGGGCGCCCGCCTCGACGGCCTCGAGGGCGATGGCCCGCTGTGCCCGGAGGTCCAGCAGCCCCCGGAAATCGCCGGCGATCCCGGCCGGCCAGGTCAGCGGGACAGGCGTCATGCCGGTGCGCTCGCCGACGTCGTCGATCAGCCCGAGCGCGTCCAGGCCCGGCCGGTCCCACTTGTTGATGACGGTGATGATCGGGATGTTGCGGGCCTTGCAGACGGCCAGCAGCTTCACGGTCTGCGGCTCGAAGCCCTTCGCGGCGTCGATCAGCATGACGGCGGAGTCGACGGCGGCGAGCACGCGGTAGGTGTCCTCGGAGAAGTCGGCGTGGCCGGGGGTGTCCACGACGTTCAGGATGGTGTCGCGGTAGGTCAGCTGCAGCGCGGCCGAGCTGATCGAGATGCCGCGCTCCTGCTCGATGCCCATCCAGTCGGACACGGTCGCGTGGCGGCTCGACTTGCCGTGCGTGACACCGGCGTCCTGGATGGCCCGGGCGAGGAGTGCGAGGGCCTCCGTGAGGGTCGACTTGCCGGCGTCGGGGTGGGAGATGACGGCGAAGGTGCGACGGCGTCCGGCCTCGCGGCGGACGGCGTCGGCGTCGAGGACGGGGGATTCGGTTAACAGGGCCACATCCTTATTGTCCCCGATCCTGGTGAGCAGCCGGCCGGGGAGGCCGCGTGTTCGCTGTGCGCGTGGATGCCGGGGACTACCCTAGGAGGCAGATCACCGCGCGCTGCTACTGGGAGGACGTTCGCGACATGACCGATCAGGCATCCCTGCAGAAGGCTGACCGAGGCTCCGGGCACGCCGACCTGCTCTCGCGGTACGGGCTGGGCGTGGCCCTCGGCGAGGTGGCGCCCGCCGGTTCCCTGCCGCAGCCGGCCGCTGCCTCGAACGCCCCGGCCGCCCTGCAGAACCTCGTGGCGCTCGCCGTCCAGCTCTGCAACGCCCGGTACGGGGCCATCAACGTGATCACCGAGGACGAGTTCCACCAGATCGCCGCGCTGGGACTCGAGCCGCTCATGTGCGCGCGGGACGACTCGCTGTGCGGGCAGGTGCTCAAGTACGGTTCCACCGTCGTGGTGGAGGACTGCAGCGAGGACGTACGGTTCCGGGCGAACCCCTTCGTGGACGGTCGCTTCGGGGCCGTCCGGTTCTATGCCACCACGCCTCTCCTGACGACGGACGGCGTACCCCTCGGCACCCTCTGCATCTTCGACGAGGAGCCGGGCAGCCTCACCGGACAGCAGACGGCGGGACTCGAGACCCTGGCCGCCCAGGTGGTCGACGTCCTCGACCTCCAGCTGCGGACACGCCAGCTCGACGCGACGATCTCCGAGCTGCAGCGCAGCAATGAACTGCTCGGCGAATTCGCGGGCCGGATCAGTCACGACCTGCGTGGACCCCTGACCAACGTCGTCGGACTCGCGGAGCTCGCCGAGGACGAGCCCGACCTGCAGGAGGGCCCTGCGGGCACGTACTTCAAGCGCATCGGTGCGAGCGCCCTCCGCATGTCCTCCATGGTGGAGAACCTCCTCGGCTATTCGCGGGTCGGCGGGGCCGCGCATCCGGAGACCGTCTCCCTCGCGGCCGTGGTCCAGGCCGCCGTCGACGACCTGGGGCACCACGTGGACGGCGTGCGCATCCACACCGAGGACTTCTCGGCCAGCGCCGATCGGGAGCAGCTGCGCGTCCTCATCCAGAATCTGGTGGCCAACGCCGTCGCCTACGCGCGTCCCGGCATCCCACCGGAGGTACGCATCAGCGGTATCGCCACGCCCGGATCCTGGCGCCTTGAGGTGGCCGACAACGGGAAGGGCATCCCGCCGAAGGACTACGACCGCGTCCTCGAGCCGCTGGTGCGCCTCGACCGTGACGGGGATCCGTCCGGCACCGGGATCGGCCTCGCGACCTGCATGCGGATAGCGCAGGCCCACGGCGGACGCCTCGCCTTCGCCCGGACCCCCGGCGGCGGCCTCACCGTACAGGTCGAGTTCGGCCCCGGTCCCGTCGGATAGGACCCCGCCGGGCTTCAATCGGAAAGCCGACCCGCCAAAGTACTGGACCCACGCCCCGCAGGAGCCTATTTTCGACGTAAGGGACGTCGTCCGCGTCCCGTAGGTGGTAGGGCATGCTGGTCTTCAAGGTGGATGTCGAGGCAGCTGAGGACGGGTTCACGGTGACCTGCCCTGATGTCCCGGCGCTCCACCACCGCATCGCGTCGCTCTGGGAGGCCTGCGGCGTACGTCCCGTCCTCGCCGAACTGAACGGTGTCCCGGACGACCTCGTGTGGCTGCAGATCAGGGCACGGGCAGGAGCGGTGACCGTCGTCTCGGACGTGCATCCACTCCACTGGGTCGCGTTCCACTCGGTCGCCCGGCCGGCGCACCCGTCCTTCGACCGCGGGAGCATCGTGTTCGACCACGCCCTGACCGCCCTGCGGCACGAGGCCGATCAGGCCGAGCGGGAGTGCCGTGGGCATGCCAGGGTCAAGGTCATCGTCTCCTTCCTCGACGGCACCAAGGTCCAGGTCCCCCGGACCGGGGGCTACCCCCTGGCCGACGTCATCGACGGCACGCGGGCGACGGGTGACCTCAGCGGCTGGCTCAGGGAGCGGCTGACCGGACAGGTGTCCCCCGTCTCGGACTGGCATGCCCCCGTCATCGGGTTGCAGGTCGGCGTCTTCGCGCCCGAGGCCGCGGACGCCCGCCGCTATCGGTGAGGCTTCACCGGGTATCTCCGGCTTGTGCACCCTCGACCACGTCCTCTAGAGTTGCCGCAATAATGAACGCCATTCATTTTGTGGCGCAGGTCATTCGTCCGCACCCCGAAAGGAAGATCCCGTGGGCTCCTCCCCCTCCTCGACCGTCCCCCAGGAAGCCGGGACCCTTCCAGCGCCGGGTGCCACGATGCCCGCCGAATGGGAGCCCCACGCCCGGACGTGGATGGCGTTCCCGCCCGCCAACGACACCTTCGGGGAGCAGGGGAGCGCTAGCCTGGACCGGGCACGCAGGGCCTGGGTCCGCGTGGCGCAGACCATCGCCCGGTACGAGCCGGTCACCGTCCTCGCCGATCCGGCAGACCTGGACCGGGCGCGCGGCATGCTGGGAGAGGACATCACCGTCGAGGCGGTGCCCCTCGACGATGCGTGGCTGCGCGACTCCGGCCCCACCTTCGTGCAGGAGCCGGGCGGAGGAGTGGCGGCGGTCGACTGGGTGTTCAACGGGTGGGGAGCGCAGCACTGGGCCGCCTGGACCGAGGACGCGAAGGTCGCGGCGGCCGTCGGACGGCTCGCCGGGGTGGGCGCGACGACGAGTGACCTCGTCAACGAGGGCGGAGGATTCCACGTCGACGGGCGAGGCACCGTCCTGCTGACCGACACCGTCCAGCTCGACCCGGGCCGGAACCCGACCGCGACCAAGGAGTCGGTGGAAGCCGAGTTCCACGCCCGCCTGGGCACCCGGCACGCCGTCTGGCTGCCCTGCGGGCTGACGCGGGACTACGACGAGTTCGGCACGCGGGGCCACGTGGACATCGTCGCCGCGTTCACGGCCGCCGGGACGCTGCTCCTCCACCGGCAGGACGACCCGCAGCACCCGGACCATGAGGTGACGCGCAGGCTGCGATCCGTCCTCGCCGCAGCCGTCGACGCCGACGGCGCCCCCCTGCGGATCGTCGACGTGCCCGCACCCACCGCGATCCGGGACGACGGGGAGTTCGTCGACTGGTCCTACATCAATCACTACGTCGCGAACGGCGTCGTCGTCCTCTGCGCCTTCGACGATCCCCGGGACGAGGTGGCGGCAGGCATCCTCGCCGAGGCCTACCCCGGGCGGACGATCGAACTGGTGGACGCCCGCGACATCTTCGCCTTCGGCGGCGGCATCCACTGCATCACGCAGCAGCAGCCGCGAGCGCGAGGGGGCGAGCAGTGATGCCGATCGATGTCGTCGAAGCCACCATCCGGGACCTGCGCGAGGCCCTGGCCGCCGGCCGGACGACCAGCGAGGAGCTCGTCACCGAGTACCTGCGCCGGATCGAGGCCTACGACCGGGGCGGGATACGCCTCAATGCGCTCGTCGTCCTGAATCCGCACGCCCTCGAGGAGGCCCGGGCCTCGGACGAGCGGCGGGCACGCGGAACGGTGCGGGGGCCGCTGGACGGTGTCCCGTACACCGCGAAGGACAGCTACAAGGTGAAGGGCCTGACCGTCGCCGCCGGCTCTCCCGCCTTCGGCGACCTGGTCGCGCAGCAGGACGCCTTCACCATCGGCCGGTTGCGCGACGCCGGAGCCGTCCTCGTAGGCCTCACGAACATGCCGCCCATGGCCAACGGCGGCATGCAGCGTGGTCTCTACGGGCGGGCGGAGAGCCCCTACAGCGCCGGCTACCTCACTGCCGCGTTCGCCTCGGGGTCGTCCAACGGCTCCGGGACGGCGACCGCCGCGAGCTTCGCGGCCTTCGGGCTGGCGGAGGAGACCTGGTCCTCCGGACGGTCACCGGCCTCGAACAACGGCCTCTGCGCCTACACACCCTCCCGCGGCGTGATCTCCGTCCGGGGGAACTGGCCGCTCGTGCCGACCATGGACGTCGTCGTGCCGCACTCCCGCACCATGGCCGACCTCCTGGAGATCCTGGACGTCGTCGTCGCCGACGACGACGATGCACGCGGTGACTTCTGGCGCGCCCAGCCGTGGATCGACATCCCCGCCGCGTCGGCCCTCCGGCCCGACTCGTACGTCTCCCTCGCTCCGCGCGACGCCGACGAGGCACGCGGGCACCTCGCCGGGAAGCGTTTCGGCGTGCCGCGCATGTACATCAACGGGGACCCCGAGGCCGGTACCGGCCCGTCCGCCGACATCGGAGGGCCCACGGGCCGGGCCATCCGCACCCGGGCCTCCGTCCTCGACCTGTGGGCGGCCGCCCGGGCGGACCTGGAGCGGGCCGGGGCGGACGTGGTCGAGGTGGACTTCCCCGTCGTCTCCAACTACGAGGGCGACCGTCCCGGTGCTCCCACGATCACGACTCGGGGGCTGGTGAGTTCCGAGTTCCTGCAGAGCGAGATCCTCGACCTGTCCGCGTGGGCCTGGCACGACTTCCTGCAGGCGAACGGCGACCCGGCCCTGGACTCCCTCGCCGACGTCGACGGTGCAACGATCTTCCCGCCGGACGGCGGGGCACTTCCGGACCGGTACAGCGGTTTCGACGACGACATCGCGGCATATCCCGAGTTCATCCGGCGGCACGGTGCGGTGAAGCTCGTGGACATCCCGCACCTCGAGGAGGGTCTCCGGGGCCTCGAGGAGACACGCCGCGTGGACCTCGACGAGTGGATGGCCGGTCTCGGGCTGGATGCCGTCGTCTTCCCGGCGGCAGCGGACGTCGGACCGTCCGACAGCGATACGAATCCGGCATCGGCGGACATCGCCTGGCGGAACGGCGTCTGGGTGTCGAACGGCAACCTCGTGCCCCGGCACCTCGGCATACCGACGGTCACCGTGCCGATGGGGGTGGCGCAGGACCTCGGGATGCCCGTGGGGCTGACCTTCGCCGGCCCCGCCTACAGCGACACGGAACTGCTGCGCCTCGCGGCCGCCTTCGAGGCCACGGGGTCGCGACGCTCGGCCCCGCCGCGGACCCCGCCGCTGTAGGGGCGGGGAGGCTCGCGGCGGCGCCGGAAGCACCGGCGCCGCCGCCGTCGTCCTACGGGCGGGGCTCGACCGCCGCGGCCCTGGCCTCGCCGCGCAGGCTCCACGCCGCGAGGACCGATGCCCCGACCATGAGCAGGGCAGCGATCCCGGAGGTCACCGTGACGCCGCTGTCGAAGGCGGAGAAGGCCGAGTCCCGGAGCAGGGACGCGCTCGTGGGGCCGAGCTGCGTCGCCACCTCGACGGCGCCGCCGAGGGTCTCGGTGGACGTGTCCGCCTGCGTCGAGCTGAGGCCCGCAGGGAGCCGCAGGTTCTGCTGGTAGGACGCGAGCAGGATACTGCCGAGCACGGCTGTGCCGAGGACCGAGCCCACCTCGTAGGCGGTCTCCGAGACGGCGGACGCCGCACCCGCCTTCGCGGCGGGCACCGAGGACAGGATGAGGTCGTTCGAGACCGTCTCCGACGCGCCCACGCCGATGCCGAGGATGACGAAGGCGATCATCAGGAACCCTGCCGATCCGCCCTCACCCAGCAGGGCGATCATCGAGTAGGCGGCCGCCGAGAAGAGCAGCGCCACCGGGACGACGGCGTGCGGGGGCAGCCTGCGGGCGAGCGGCACGACGGCGAGGCCGGCGATGATCGTCACCACGAGGCCCGGCAGCAGGACGAGCCCGGCATCGAGGGGGCTGTACCCGAGGACCAGCTGCAGGTGCTGCGAGACGAAGAACAGGAAGCCGACGAGCGAGAAGATCGCGAGCAGGTTGACCAGGACGGCCCCGGTGAAGGCGCGGACCCTGAACAGGCGGACGTCGAGCATGGGATCGCGACGCCGCAGCTGGCGCACCACGAACGCCGTGCCGGCAGCGAGGCCGATGAACGCGGCCGTCACCGAGACGAGCAGCGGTCCGCCCTTCGCGAGGTTCTTGATGGCGTAGACGACCGGCAGCATGGTCGCGATGGACAGGACGATGCCGGCGTAGTCCACGCGGCCCGGGGTGGCGTCCCTGGATTCGGGCACCACGGCCGGGGTCAGCGCGAGCATGAGCACGAGCACGGGCACGGCGAGGAGGAACACGGAGCCCCACCAGAAGTGCTCGAGCAGGGCGCCGCCGAGCAGCGGGCCGAGGGCCGCGCCGGCCGAGAAGCCGGCGGCCCAGACGGCGATGGCGACGCGCCGCTGGTTGCGATCCGTGAAGATGTTGCGGATCAGCGAGAGCGTCGAGGGCATGAGCATGGCACCGAAGACGCCGAGGCCCACGCGTGCCGCGACGAGGAATCCGGCGGTCGGTGCGAAGGCGGCCACGACGGAGAAGAGGGCGAAGCCGGCCGCTCCGATCATGAGCAGGCGGCGCCGGCCGAAGCGGTCGCCGAAGCTGCCCATCGCCACGAGCAGTCCCGCCAGGACGAGGGGGTAGCTGTCGACGATCCAGAGGAGCGTCGTGCCGCTCGTCGCGAAGTGGCGGGAGATCTCGGGCAGCGCGAAGCTCAGCACGGTGTTGTCGACCGAGACCAGCAGCACCGGCAGCATCAGCACGGCAAGGGCGAACCATTCGCGGCGGCCGGCAAGGGATACGGGGGAGGAAGGAACGGCACGCGGGTTCACCTCGGACACACGTGCGGAGGGGGAGGGTGTTGTCATCCCTCTAAGCTATACCGTCCGGCCGGTACAGTACAACAAAAGTGACCGGTATCATCGTGGGGTGTCAACTTCCCGCGAGCGCATCCTCGACAGCTTCGAGAACGCGCTGATCCGTGACGGCGAACGGGCCGCCACCATGGAGGCGGTCGCCGCCGCCGCCGACGTCTCCAAGGGCGGCCTCCTGTACCACTTCCCCTCCAAGGAAGCCTTGGTGGAGGGCCTTGCCGACCGGCTCCGCGGCCTCGCCGACCGGGACCGGGAGTCCATGGCCTCGGCCCCGGACGGAGCGGCACGCTACTACGTCAGGACCTCCGTCTTCGAGGACAGCGCCCTGGACCGCGCCCTCGTCTCGATGGCCCGCCTCGCGCAGCAGGGCCATCCGACGGCGAAGGCCTCGCTCGCCGAGATCCAGGAGCGATGGCTGGACGCCCTCGAGGCGCAGCTCGGTGACCGCACGACGGCGCGCGCCGTCAAACTGCTCGGCGACGGGCTCTACTACGATGCCGCCTTCTTCGCCTCGGCGGGCTCTGGGCGGACGAGTCCCGAGGAGATCGCCGAACTGCTCGACGTCGTCGACCTGATCGTCTCGGGACGCGGAGCCGGCGCCTCACAGGAGTAGGCATGATGCCGGGTGGTCCCGGACGCCCGGACGCCTCACTAGAGTGGGCCGTACAGCCACATCCGGCAGAACCACCGACCAGAGGGACGATCACGTGATCAAGGGTTTCAGGGACTTCATCCTGCGCGGGAACGTCATCGAACTGGCGATCGCAGTGGTGATCGGCAGTGCCTTCACCGCGCTCGTCGGCGCGTTCACGGCGAACATCATCCAGCCGGTCATCGCGTCCGCGGGCGGGGTCGACGTCGGCCTCGGCTTCCGGATCCGCCCGGGGAACGACGCCACCTTCGTCGACATCGGAGCCGTCATCACGGCCGCGGTCACCTTCCTCATCACCGCAGCCGTGGTCTACTTCCTCTTCGTGATGCCGATGAACCGGGCGACCGCCCGCCTGCGCGCGCTCGCAGCACCCGAGGAACCCGCGGAGGAGCCCCTGCCCGTCGACACGGCGCTGCTCACAGAGATGCGCGACCTCCTCAAGGAGTTGGCCGCCCGGGACGTCCGGCACTGACGGCGCAGGTGGACGGCGACGCAGCGCGGCGACGGACCTGTGCGCCGTTGCCGGCGCCGCCCCGGGCTGATGCGGTCACGCAGTGCGCCCGCGGTGTCGGGGGGATCAACATCCCCGACGCCAGGTCAGTTGCTGGGAGTCGAGGTGATAGGTGGCGCTTGGACAGTCGGGCTCGGGTCCGCAGGAACAGGCTGCGGAGGGAGCCCTGTCGACGAGGACGCCGGCGGCCCGGACGGTGTAGGCGGCGACGGCTGGAGAGTTGTGGGCGGCGTCGGTGAAGGCGACGGATCGAGAGTCGTGGGCGGCGTTGGTGAAGGCGACGGATCGAGAGTTGTGGACGGCGAAGGTGGGACTGTCTTGTCGGAGGGACTATCGGCGCTCGCCTCAAGCGGCACCGAGATGCTTCTTGTTACCGGTTCCGCATCCCCGTCCTGTGTGGACGCAGTAACAACCACGCTTGCCTGTCGCACGCTCTCTTCCACCCACTGCCCGCGCACTATGCAGGACTCTCCTGGTTTCAGAACCTCGAGACATTCATCCGAGATCAAGATGAACGACACGTTCCCACTCAGACCTACGTCAGGGACTATGTCCTGACTGCTGTCATTGCTTATCTCGATGGACTCGACTGCCCCAGCTTCCGCGACGGGCCCGCCATCATCGAAGTCGACCACCCAGCTGCTCTCCCCGATCTTCACACGGTTCACGACACCCTCGGGACCATCGGTTCCGGTAGCCTCGACTTCCGGTTCCGGTGCGCAGGCGCCGACAATCACGACGCACAAGAATAATGCCGCCGACTTCGCGATCGACCGTGGCTCCATCGGACTAGCCACCTCCCGGGTTGAATTCGATTCGATTCTCGGCGTCGTCGTCCAGGATTATCGCAACACCAGACGTTCTCGACCAGCCTGCCGGCAGAAGGAAGTACTTGCCCGCACTCAGGGTGACAAATTTCAGTCCCGTATATTTGAAACGATACTTTCCGTCCGGAGAAGATATGACCTCTTCTTTCACGGGGCTTCCTATGGCCAGGGACTGAGAGCTGTAAACAGTGACCGAGGGACGCTTGTACAAATCTCGGGCGTACTCCCTGGATCGGCCGGTACCCAGCGCTCCTGCATATAAGGAGCACGCCCAGAAGAGGGCCACGACCACCAGGAGAACTACGGACACATAGCCGAGCTTCTCCCACACGGGTAAGTGCCTGGTTTCTCGATTGTTCAGCGCAGACAGACAGCGCAGCACCCAGAAACCGTAAGCGCAAAGCCCGATTCCGCCGCCCAGGACCGCGGGCTCGAACAGGAAGAAAGTGGCGAAGGGTGGTTCTTCGAAGATGGACCAGACTGCGAGCAATGTGACAACGGTTCCCACCAGGAGGAGTAGCCATGCGCCGATCCTCAAAGGGACGAGACCAGTCAGCCGCCTGATCATACTTGCCGTCACGGCGTACACTCCGATACAGACAACACCTACCAGCAGGATCAATATCGCTGGGACGATTATCGCATCGGCGCTTCGCAGGAGGTAATCGACTGTCGAGTACTCCAGAATGCTCTGATCGATGCCGAAATAAGCGGTCCGCGTCGCCGTCATCGTCCAGCCGAACCAGAATGACAAAGCAGTGGCGACGGTGGTCAGGGGCGCGATAATGGCAAACCACTGCAACAGCGAGTGGCTGAGATCTGCCCCCTTCGCGGTTGTAGTTGCCCCCCTACGTGGCGCGGCCCGTAGTCTTTCCGATTCGGATGTGTTCATCAGGCGCCTGCGCTGCGCGTTGTCGGGGCCTCCCGGAGTTCTGCTCAACGTCCGCGCCTCCTTCCAATGCCTCACTCCCGTCGTTCGACCGACGCGGGCGGACAGAATGGTGCCACTACCTATTTCCCCATCCTGAGCGTTACCACTCCGTTACTGCGCTTCAGCGGTCAGGTCGCTCGTGCATGATTTCTGCATATGTCATGCGTTCCCAGGTGAAGCTCAGGCCGACCACGAAGTCATTGCACGGAGGAGAGGCGAATCGTCACGTTGCGGGGGTGGCCTCCGGTCAGGATCGGGGTGCTTACCGTGGAGATCTGGTCGCCCCGACTGATGCGGCCGTCTCCGTCGAGGTCGGCGTGGACGCGAACTTCGTAGCGGCTCGTGGGGTCCACCTCGGGCACGGAGAGTACGAAGGTCAGACTCGTGACGCCTGGTGGATGTTCAGCAGTAAGGGAGAGGCGGGCCGCCACCACTGCGGCCGCATCTGCGCGGGAGGTGTCCTCGACGATCACGTGGAGTGCCGTGCCCGATGGTATTGCCCGCGCTGGGTCGAAGAGAACTGTGCCGGAGAGCGACATGGGAATCAGTGACATGGGAACATCCTCCAGAACCAGGGCCGTGATGTCTGTGAAGGCTTATCCGAGGCACACGCCGGCTGGACAGTGTCCACGGCTGCCGTCCTTCCGGGGGTGGGCCTGGCACCTCTGGCTCTCCCCTCCGCGGCGAGGCAGCCGCAACCATCCAACACCTGAACAGTCGTTCAGGTGAGCGCAGGGACGACACCTACTACCCAAGGTCCTTCACCGGAGAGGGCCATGGGGGAAGTGAACCAGCCCTTGGCATCACGCCACCTGGATTGGGTGGGCCCGTGGGCGAAGGATTTCCCTTCGGTGGTGCGAACGAGGAAGTCTGCCCCCGCCCCCGCCCCCCGCCCCCGCTCCCGTTGCCGGCGCGGACGCAGATCCTCGTGCCAGGGAAAGGCGGCATCTGCTGCGTCTCGTGAGGGCTCCCCGTAGCCATGGGCTTCCGAGTTCATCCACCGACCGCGCATATCCCCGGCCCAGCACTGTCAAAACGTCCGGGCCGGAGTATCAAGCGGTTCTGCGGCAGAACGACTCGACCTCAGCCGGCCAGGAAGCGGGGGTGCTTCTCGACCCGCCACCCGCCGGCCGTGTAGGCGAAGTTGTCCACCACCTTCACCGGAGGCTGGAACGTGCCGTTGCCGTTGTTCAGCGACACCCACACCCCGGCATCACCGAACCCCACGATGTCCGCCCGCCCGTCTCCGGTCAGATCCGCCAGGAAACGGGGGTGCTTCTCGACCCGCCACCCGCCGGCCGTGTAGGCGAAGTTGTCCACCACCTTCACCGGAGCCTGGAACGTGCCGTTGCCGTTGTTCAGCGACACCCACACCCCGGCATCACCGAACCCCACGATGTCCGCCCGCCCGTCCCCGGTCAGATCCGCCAGGAAGCGGGGGTGCTTCTCGACCCGCCACCCGCCGGCCGTGTAGGCGAAGTTGTCCACCACCTTCACCGGAGCCTGGAACGTGCCGTTGCCGTTATTCAGCGACACCCACACCCCGGCATCACCGAACCCCACGATGTCCGCCCGCCCGTCTCCGGTCAGATCCGCCAGGAAGCGGGGGTGCTTCTCGACCCGCCACCCGCCGGCCGTGTAGGCGAAGTTGTCCACCACCTTCACCGGAGCCTGGAACGTGCCGTCACCCTTGCCCAGGGCCACCCAGGTGCCATCCCCATGGAATCCGATGATGTCCGCCGTGCCGTCGCCGGTCAGATCCGCCAGGAAACGGGGGTGCCTTTCGACCCGCCACGTCCCACCGACGTAACCGAAACTGTTCAGTACGGTCTGCGGGGGGTGGAAGGTTCCGTCGCCCTTGTTGCGCGCCACACGGACGCCGGATTCACCGAACCCCACGATGTCCGCCCGCTTGTCGCCGGTCAGATCCGCCAGGAAACGGGGGTGCCTTCCCACCCGCCATCCTCCTGCGCTGGCGGTGTACGCAAAGGACCCATCGAGTACCTTCAGCGTGGAGTGGAATGTGCCGGCCCCCTTGTTCAATGCTCCCCAGACGGCGGACTCACCGAAGCCGGCGATGTCCGCCCGCCCATCACCGGTCAGATCCGTCGAATACGTGATGTAAGCCCATGGAAAAGGTCTGGGCTCGAGCTTGGGATACATCGCGTGGACGGCGGCGATGTCTCCGTCGCTCAATCCTGACCGCTGGCCGAAGGGCTCGCCGTTGACAGCCGTTATCGTCACCTGACCGCTGATGCCGAAGGCAGTGGGGCCGTAGTGCATGATCGACTCGAAGTCGTAGGGGCCGATGTCGTCTCCGTCGGCGATGTGCTGATTGAAGTTGTGCTCCTTGCCGGCCTCGATCCGTTCCCAGTGGATACGGATGAAGCGGGCCCGGTCTTCCCGGCTCTGCTCGTGCCACAACCCGACAGCATGACCGATCTCGTGCACTGCAGCCCCGAACCCGCACCCTCCAGCCAGTGAGATGACTTGCTCGCCGCCACGCATGCCGACACCGGACCAACAGCCGTCCCGGACTTGGAACGACACCCAGTTCGGCCATGAACCGGCATTCTGCGCAGTCCGCTCGACGAAACGAATCCAGGTAGGAGCCTCCCAGTGCTCGATCGCGGCACTGACCCGATCCCGTAGTTCGGGAACCGTGACATAGGGGACGACGCCGTTCGGCCAGCGAAACCTCTGACCTGTGATCCCAATTCCTTCGGCGAAGTCCAGTGGCTCCTCGGCGTGGCCGCTGATAGAAAGTGGTCCCGTCGTGATCCCTTCGAATTCGGCACGCAACGCCTCGAGCTCGTCGACTGTTCCGAGCCGGATGTCGCCCTCGAAGAAGCCGACTCCGTCGATCGCGGCGTACTGAACCGGTTTCACCTGGAAGGCCTGGATGCCGAATACGAAGGATGTGCGGACGTCCTCGGAAGACCTGAACATCAACTCCTCACATTCAGAGCGTGCCGCGCCCCCGCCCTCCGGGGCAGGTCCCGTGTTCTCGTTCATGGTGTCTCCCAGATAGAAGGATGCGCTTGCAGTGATGCAGCGCAGGCTAGCGAAATGGGCGTTACCAACCCATTACCGGATGTCGTCCTTTGTGGCGGCAGCCCGGCCGCACGGCCGTAGGAGTAGTCCAGGGGTCGTCTGGCGCGCTTGCTTCATGAGCGCGTCGTGGAAGCATTTCAACCGGGTTCAAGCCTCGCCGGCGGGTGGCTGGCGTCCATCGGGGCGGCGGTCGGGTACGGGCTCCGGAGGCAAGCCGGACTCCCGAACCTCGTACGACTACAGGAACGGCGACAGCTCCGTCATCGGATAGCGTCCCGCGCCGCAACGCTGCACGCCGGTACGTGGGAGTGATGGTGACGCACCAGTACCCTCTGTGGAGGAAGCGGCTGTGGTGAGGGCGTCACCTTTTCGTTCCTCGATAACATAAAGTGCCTGTTGATTGACATGCCTCGGCAAGCTGAGGATGCTTGCTTTTGCATGAGGCATCGGCTAGATGAACTGAAACCAGGTTCCCATGGGCTACGACGACTATGGTGAATTGAAACTCGAACTGCTCCGGGCGTGGCAGCTTTACCGGCACGGCGTTGTCGTACACGTTGCAACACGTCAGCAGCGCCTCATTGCAGCGCTTGCGGTCAAGGGTCCTTGCCTCAGGAGCTATCTTGTCGGCCTGCTGTGGCCGGAGTACCCCGATCCCCGGGCACTGGAGAGTTTGCGGGTCAGCGTGCACCTGATTTCACGTCAGGTACCCGGGCTGCTCGTCAATCACGGCGCGTTGTTGGCCTTGAACGACCGCGTCGAGGTGGATCTGTACCGCGTTCGGACTCAGACGCAGAGACTGAGCACGGTTGCTTCTGAGGAGGACTGGGCTCCTGTGCTGTACGAATTGCGTGACGCGGACCTGCTACCCGGCTGGTACGAGGACTGGGTTGTCTTCGAACAGAGCCGGCTGCAGCAGGACCGGCTCCGCGCTTTCACCATCCTTGCAGGGCATTCACTGGACCAGGGCTACTGTGACAGGGCAGAGGCGGCCGCCGAGGCGGCACTGGAGTTGGAGCCGCTGTATGAGGCTGCGGTCCGGATCCTCGTTGCTGCCGAGTTGCAGCACGGCAATCCGGCCGCTGCGCTTCGCGACTACGAACGGTATCGGGAAAGACTCGAGGAGGACATGGGGCTGAAGCCTTCCGAAGCTCTCCGCAGGCTCATTACTGATGCCATCGAGGGTCGAGTCCGAGCGAGTGAAAAGCACCTAGTTGTTCCTGCCGGTGACCCCTTGTTGAGCGGCTATCCACTTCTCCACCACCTGTAGGACCTCCGCATGATCAGCGACACATGCAGTGCGCTGTTCGTTTCCCGGTGATCGTCCGTACGTTATCCGTGCACGAAAACTCTGGGTGTGACCCGCCTCGAACCATGTGCGAATGATCATGGTTTCCATTGCTGGGGCCTCCGGACCTGCTCCGGAACCACCAGTAGATCGTGGCCAATGGCGGCCTGTCACCATGGTGTCCACCTACTCCCGGTCGTCGCCGCTGTCGTAGTCGCCGCCGACGCCGACGACGACGAGACGAAAGCCTCCTAGCGGATGATGGCGCTCAGCCCTAGTGCAACAAAGCCCCCGTTACGGCGGCGTTACGGGCCGCCGGGTCGGGCGGCCACGATGGCTCACGCCGCCGGCGAGAGACGCCTGCCTGGATCTCCGGTCCACGGGAAATGGGTGCCGAGCTGGGAATGAGCCTGGTCCAGAACCACTGACCGAGACGGCGTCATCCGGGCCCGGTGGCTGTAACGCAGTAGTAACGGGGTGGGAGGTCTACTCCACTCGCAGCACCAAGGGGCCCGACCCTTCCCGGTGCTCCACGATCTCGGTACTGGGCAATGAAGAGAAGTATGTGATGACACAGGACGAAACCCACGCGTTCCCCGATATCCGTTCAGGTGCGGAGTCCTCATGACTCAGTTCCTGCCGATCATCTATGTCCGGGGGTTCGCCGGTGGCACTCGGGGAATCGACAAAGCGGTGGACGATCCCTTCTACGGCTTCAATGAAGGTTCCACTCACGTACGTGTCGGCGCCCATGGGAATGCCCTGTTCTACCAGTTCGAATCGCCCCTGCTTCGACTGATGATGGACTACGGCTACGAGCTGAAGGTACGCGGTGATCAGCAACGCCTGCTGAACGAGGCCGGAAGTGACTCGATGCCACCTCGGACGATCTGGGTGTACCGTTTCTACGACCCGAGCGCCTCCACCTTCGATCACCCGCCATTGCCCTACCGGATAGAAGACGCCGCCAGAGGACTGGCGGACTACATCCATAAGGTCCTGGACAAGACGAAGGACGCGGACCAGGTGTATCTTGTGGCGCATTCCATGGGGGGCCTTGTGTGCCGGTCGGCCATCCAGCGCTTCATGTACACGCCGAACCAGGCGTTGGGCCCCGAGGAAGTCGCCGCGGGGGAAGGTTTCGCCCCGGATCCTGCTCATCAGGAGCACGTGAACCTGTCCGGGAAGGTGACACCGCCGTTCCCTGTCTCAAAAGTCGTCACGTATGGAACCCCCCACGGAGGGATCGACATCGATCTCGGCGGATCGATCGGAGACTGGTTCGTAGAGACGTTCGGGCCCAACGGCTCAGATATCTTCAAGGAACCCCGCATGAGGGAATATCTGTCCCCCGAGGGGCAGGAGGACTTTCATCCTCCCGGAGGCTGGGACCCCCGTGTTCCATATTTCAGCGCGCTTCCGGCTGAGCGGTACCTGTCACTGGTGGGCACCAACCCGGGAGACTACGACGTCGCCCTGGGGTGGTCCTCGCGCGCGGTGGGCGTCAAGAGCGACGGACTCGTGCAGATCCGCAATGCCTACGTGAAAGGCTCCAACCGGGCCTACATCCACCGCTCCCATTCCGGGCGCTACGGGCTGGTCAATTCGGAGGAGGGCTATCAGAACCTTCAGCGTTTCCTTTTCGGCAACCTCAAGATTGCGATCAGCCTGTCGGATCTGGACCTGGATCTGACGGATGGAGCAGTCTGGCAGGCAGACGTGGGACTCGCGATCCGTGGAGTCCCAGTGCTGATGCACTACCAGTCCGCGACCGCCCACTGTCCGGTTGTTCTCAGCGAGGAGAACCGGGATACGCCGCTGAACCCGGTGCCGCTGGTGACAGCCTTCCTGCTGCCGAAGGAGGACCCCGCAGAGCCGCGTCGATATGCCCTGGATCTGCGTGTGTACTCCCTTCGGGAGGACAGGGGCTTCCTGTCCTTCGGTTCCCACCTCGAGCAAGTAGCCGACTGGCAGGACGCCCTGCTGGTCGACGTCTCCACCCAGGCCGACGGAACGATCGGGAGTGCGCGCTACCAGTGGAACTCCACCCTCGCGGGAGCGATAGCGAAGGCCGGCATGTTGGACAGAGAGCTCATGTGGCGTCGGGCCCCGGACGACACCGCCGCTTCGCCGAGTTTTGTCGCACGAGTCGACATACCTCCTGTGGCCGAAAGCGTCCTGGGACCGAAGGCGCACCTCAGCGTCGGCATCGGACACTGGGAATAGGGATACATCTAGCTGCCCAGAGCCGTTTCGGCCAGGCGTTCCGCGCCCTCGGCGAGTGCGACGGACAATTCCCCTTCGCCCAGGCGGGAGGCGTAGGACGCAAAGACGACTGCACCCACGACGCGTGCGGTGTCCATCTGCCATGGTTCCGGCCGGGGTCCTTCCTCCTGACGCGGGCCGGGCCAGGGCCATGGCCACTTGCGCGGCCATGGAGTGGCGCACCAGTCATCGACGAGTTCGCTGAGAATTCGCGCTGGAGATTCCCCCCGGACATCGGCCTCGACCGCCAGCCGAGTGGCCTCCGTGGCCATGAGGCCGGCATCGATGAGGAATCCATCCGGCTGCAGCCTGGGCGGTAACGGCTGGGGGTTCAGGGCTACCGCGGAATAGCGTCCCCGGACAAGTGGCCCCTGCAGATCGATCAGGTCCCAGACGGCAGGATGGATGCGGGCAATCAGGGACAGCAATGCGTAGTGATTCATGGTTGCTCCTTGGTCTCATCTTCTTGGCCGGCTCGGTGCCGGCATCACGTCTTCGGAGCCCGCCGCCAACGGAACAAGAAGGTGGCTCGACACCCACTCGATTGTTTCCCTGATCACGCACGGTGACGCCGACCTGCTGCTGAGGACGTACCCAGCAACCGGCGATGACGCGTTCGTCCCCCAGGAACACGCACCTTTTCAGCGTGCTTTCCTGCCATGGCTTCTCCCTGACGAAGAAGACCCTTTCTTGACCGATCAGCAGCGGCGGTGCTTCGGTTGCCCACCATTCTGCGAGCGGGGCGTTACTGGAGTGTTATCCACACTGAATTCCCGACGCCGAGCACGACATGACGGTGGAGGTAAGGCTGACCCCGGACAGCAGGGCCCGCACCGTCATCGGGGTCGCACCGTCGATCGTGGCCTTTGTCGGAAGGGCCGACCAGCCCGACGGGCGAACCGGTCGCGATCAACGGCTGCGATGACTGTGAGCACCTTCTCGGCGGTCATCGCTGAACAGCACGCACGGGTACGCCGTTCGCGACTTCCACATGAACGCGGATCGAGCGCTGACCAGCAGTTCCTGGCGGCGCAGCTGGCGCGCAAACGTGGGCTTCAGTCTCTGATACGACTGCATCACTCCCGACCGGCGCGACCGGGCGTGCCGGAAGTGAGGCTTCCCGGGACTTCGCGGAAGGGGGGGGGCTAGCGCCGGGTGTCCGCGAGGTCCGACGTCGACGGTCCTTCGAGCAGCTTCCCGTCGGCCGTGAAGCGGGACCCGTGCAGCGGGCAGTCCCAGGACCGTTCCGCGCCGTTCCAGTTGAGGATCCCGCGCAGGTGCGGGCACACGGCCGAGACGCGGTGCTGCACGCCGTCGACCGTGCAGATGCCGATGGGGCGCGCACCCTCCCGGACGACGCGGCCCTCGCCCTCGCCAGGAGCCGTCTCCCCGGTCTTCGCGAGACCGGACAGCCAGCCCGTCACCATGTCCATGCCGACCACGGCATTCGCCTGCACGGTCTGGAGCGCGTCGGACGGGCTGACCTTCGTCCGGTACAGGGTCTCGGCCCAGGGCATGTTGCCGCCCAGGATCTCACCGGACAGGGCCATGGATGCCGCGACGGCGTTGGTCATGCCCCACTTGTTGTAGCCCGTCGCCGCGTAGATGTGCCCGCCGCCGGCGGGCACCTTGCCGACGTACGGGACGGCGGCGGCAGGGGTGTAGTCCTGGGCGGACCAGGCGTAGGCGGGCCGTGCTGTCGGGAAGTACTCCTGAGCCCAGCGCGTGAGGTCGTCCACCTTGGCCTGCGTGTTCGAGCTATGGCCCACCTTGTGGCCGTTGCCGCCGACGATCAGGTACTTCGTGCCGTCCACGGTGGCGGTCCGCAGGGAGCGGGTGGGCGAATCGGCGCTGAGGAACATATCCTCCGGGACGTCGTCGTCCACTGTCAGCGCCACGCAGTAGGAACGCATCGGCTGCAGCACGGCGAAGTAGCCGCCGCGGTCGAGGATGGGGATGCCGGTGGCGAGGACCACGTTCGACGCCGTCACGGCGCCCGCGCTGGTCTTCAGTTCGACACCATCGGCGCCCGTCTTCGCGACTCCTTCGACACGGACGCCCTCGATCAGCGCACCACCGTGCCGCCGGAACTCCGACGCCAGCCCCGCCAGGACCTCCAGTGGGTGGAACTGCGCCTGGTCCTTCAGCCGCAGCGTCCTCCGCACGGGGAAGGGGAGGGTGGCCGCGGTGCCCAGCTCGGTAGCGAGCCCTGACTCGGTGCACGCCTCGTGCTCGGAGACCAGCTTCCGTGCCCCGGTATCGGTGGTCGCGTAGTTCACGGCGTCCCGCGTCTCGTAGCCGATGCCGTGATCATCGCAGAACCGCAGCAGCCAGCTCTGGCCCTCACGGTTCCCGACGACATAGGCGCGTGCCAGCTCGGCGTCGTGGTGCTTCAGGATCATCGACATACTGGTGCCCTGCAGGAGCGAGAGCTTCGCCGTGGTGTTCCCCGTGGTCACTGCCCCTGCCGTCCTGGACTCGAGGATCGCCACGCGGTGACCCGCACGCGCCAGGAGGAGCGCCGTCGTCATGCCCGTCAATCCGGCTCCCACCACCACCGAGTCGAAGGAGGCGCCGTCCGGCAGGGTGTCGGAGGGGATGTGCGGCGCGGTGTCGAGCCAGAGTGATCTCATGGTGGTCCCTTCGAATCGATGTCCCCCACGCAACCACTAAGCATGCTTACAGTCAAGCATCGCAAGGCCTATCGGCGGCGCGCGCTAGGGTTGCGCCCGTCGACCGTCTCCTCCCAGGAAGGCACTCTCCGTGCACGTCCGGCTCGTCCTGCCCCACCAGCTGTTCGAGGAGCACCTCGAGGCGTCCCCGGACACGCATTTCGTGTTCCTCGAGGACGACCTCCTCTTCCGCAGCCTCCGGTTCCACCAGCAGAAACTCGTCCTGCACCGTGCTGCCATGACGCTCCTCGCCCGCCGGGTCGAGGGCGCGGGCTATGCGGTGCACTACGTGGAGACGTCCGCGGACGCCACCAGTCAGGAGCGGCTGTACGCGCTGCTCCTCGAATGCGGTGCCACGGTGGTGAGCTACTACGACGTCGTCGACGACTGGCTCGAGGGGCGGCTCAGCCGCACGCTGGCCGATGCCGGCGTCGAGGGGCGCGTGCTCGGGACTCCGCAGTTCCTCACCCCGCGGGACACGATCGCCGGCTATTTCTCCTCCGCGAACTGGCGCATGCAGACCTTCTACGAATGGCAGCGCAAGCGGCTGGGCATCCTGGTGGAGCGCGACGGCTCGCCGACGGGCGGGAAGTGGAGCTTCGACGCCGAGAACCGCAAGAAGCTCCCCAGGAGGATCACCGTGCCGGACCTCCCGCAGTTCGAACGACTGCCGGAGGTGGAGGACGCCATCGCCTGGGTGCGGACCGCCTTCCCGGACAACCCCGGCAACGCCGAGTCCTTCAACTGGCCCGTCACCCACCGGCAGGCGTCCGACGCCCTCGAAGCCTTCCTCACGGAGCGCTTCGAGCTCTTCGGACCGTACGAGGACGCGATCGCCGAGGGCCGGACGTACCTCTTCCACTCGGCCCTGAGCTCGAGCCTGAACACCGGCCTGCTCAGCCCTGCCGAGGTGGTGGAGCTCGCCCTCGACTTCGCGGAACGGCACGGGACGCCCATCGCCAGCGTCGAGGGCTTCCTCCGCCAGATCATCGGCTGGCGCGAATACATCCGGGCGTCGTACGTCCTGCGCGGCCGCGAGATGCGGACCGGCAACACCCTGCGGCTCACCGCGGACCTGGGCGAGGGCTGGTGGACCGGGGACACGGGACTGGCGCCGGTGGACTCCGTCATCACGCGCATCCTCGACACGGCCTACGCACACCACATCGAGCGCCTCATGGTGCTCGGCAACGCGGCCCTGCTGATGCGCGCCAGGCCGGACGCCGTCTACGAGTGGTTCATGGAGATGTTCATCGACGCCTACGACTGGGTGATGGTGCCCAACGTCTACGCCATGAGCCAGTACGCGGCCGGCAGCATGATCACCACCAAGCCCTACGTGAGCGGCAGCAACTACATCAGGAAGATGAGCGACTTCAGGGACGGCCCCTGGCGGTTCAGCTGGGACGCGCTGTACTGGGAGTTCATCAGGGACTACCGGGACCTGTTCGCCCGCAACCCGCGGTCGAACATGGTCGTGGCACTCCTCGACCGCATGGACAGCGAGCGGCAGAGGGACCTGCGGCACGAGGCCGCCCGCTGGATCCCCGGCAAGGGGTCGACGACGGTGGACGAGGACCGCCCCGCCCGCACGGCGGAGCGCACGCGGACGCAGGCGCGCGCTCCGCTGGAGGAACGCCGGACACCGGAGGAGCACCCGACGCCGGTAGTTCCGGCGGCGGCGCCGACGCTCCCCGGCCTATAGTCGGAACCATGGAACAACGAACCCTTGGAAGAACCGGCCGTCCCGTCTCCGTCGTCGGCCTCGGCACCTGGCAGCTCGGCGCCGACTGGGGCGAGGTGGAGGACAAGGACGCCGTGGCCGTCCTCGATGCGGCCGTCGAAGCCGGCGTCACCTTCTTCGACACCGCCGACGTGTACGGCGACGGGCGGAGCGAGACGACCATCGGCTCCTACCTCGCCGACAACCCGGACCTCGACATCCTCGTGGGCACCAAGATGGGCCGCCGCGTCGACCAGACCCCCGAGAACTACACCCTGTCCAACTTCCGCCAGTGGATCGACCGCTCGCGCACCAACCTCGGCGTCGACGCCCTCGATCTGGTGCAGCTGCACTGCCCGCCCACCGCCGTGTACAGCTCCGACGAGGTCTACGACGCCCTCGACACCCTCGTCGACGACGGCGTCATCAGGAACTACGGCGTCAGCGTCGAGCGCACCGACGAGGCGCTCGCGGCGATCGCACGCGGCACCACCGCCAGCGTGCAGATCATCCTGAACGCCTTCCGCCTCAAGCCGCTCGACGAGGTGCTGCCCGCGGCGAAGTCCGCCGGCGTCGGCATCATCGCACGCGTGCCCCTGGCCTCGGGCCTGCTGTCCGGGAAGTACACGAAGGACACCGCGTTCGCCGAGAACGACCACCGGAACTACAACCGCAACGGCGCCGCCTTCGACGTCGGCGAGACCTTCTCCGGCGTCGACTACGAGACCGGGCTGCAGGCCGCCCGTGAATTCGCGGAGCTCGTCCCCGAGGGCGTCACGACCGCCCAGGCCGCACTGGCGTGGATCATCGCGCAGGACGGCGTCAGCACGGTCATCCCCGGAGCCCGCACCCCGGACCAGGCCAGGGCGAATGCGGCGGCCGCCGGCCACGCGGACCTCGGTCGGGAGATCGGCGCCGCCGTCGCCGCCATCTACGACCGCCACTTCCGGGCCACCGTGCACCCGAAGTGGTGACCGCCGACCGGGACCCGTCCGCCGCGGACGGGTTCCGGTAGCCGCGGGCCTCGGCTAAGGTGGCCAGTACCTAAGTCAGACGGGTTAGAGGACGTCTGTCATTGTTGAATCACCCACGAAGGAATCGACATGACTGAGAACACCTCGACCGCCGGCGAATCCCACACCATCCGCGACTGGACCGACCTCGCGGAGGAGATGTGGTCCTACCTGACCGGCAGGGGCGCTGCGATCAACTACACGCTGCAGGACATGACCATCGAGGTCCCGCGCGACATCGGCCCGGATGCTCCCCGCGCCACCTGGAAGTTCAACGGCACCCTGCGCATCACCACGAGTGACAACGCCGCCGGCGGATCAGATCCCTACGCGGGCTGACGCGTCACCAGCGACATGGCCACACTCAGGCTCGACATCGACATCGATTTCTCGCTCGGGGAACCGGCCGCGGACGGCAAGCCGGAAACAGGGCTGAGCGGCACCGTGAAGGCCGCAGGGACCGCGGTGGAGATCTTCCTCGACGATCCGGCGTCCTTCCGGGGCACCAACCTCCCCAGCGTCGGGCAGGTCCGTGCTGCCGCGAAGCAGCTGGCGGCCCGCGGCCTCTCGGTGTCCGTCAGCAGCCCGAAGGGCCTCCTGGTCAGCATCGGCGCGGTGCGGACCTCCATGGCCCAGCGGCTCGTGACGCGCTCGCCGCACATCCGGCTCGGTTCCCCGGGGACCCTTGCGCCCCTGCTCGGCGTCGGCCGCCGCGCACTCGACAAGAGCGATGCGCCGTCGCTCCTTCCGCCGTCCACTCCGTTCCCGCTCGTCCCGACCGTGAACCGCCGCATCCGCCGGACCATCACGACGACGCACTACGAGCACGGCGGCGGCCGGCCACGACTGATCTTCGTGCAGAACTCCGACGCGTGGAACGGACAGGTGCCGCGGGAGTTCGCCCTCGTCGAGGAGCGCACCACCATCGGCAGCGGAGCCGGGGCGATGCTCAACCTGAGCGGCCTCGACGACCTGCATGCCGAGATCCGCCACACGGACGACGACGAGTACGTGCTGGTGCCGCACGGCGCCATCACGGGGAGCGTCAACGGGAGGGAGGAGTCCGTCCTCCGGACGGGTGCCCGCATCCGGCTCGGCGACTGGGCGCTGGCGTTCTTCCGGGAGGAGTACGCGGACCACGGCCGGCCCTTCGGCGGACGGAACGGCGGGGAGCTCGCCTACCAGCGGCCGCAGCGCAACCCGCGCACGGGCGCCACCGAAGTGGACGGCTCCGAGGGCGTCGGCGACTTCCGGCGACCGCCGCGCTGACCGCGGTGCCCTTCCGGGATCCGCAGCCGGTCCCGGCAGGGGGGAGCGACCGGCATGGCCGATAGCGTCGAACTCCTGCTGGACCCGGCGTCGGACCTCTTCCTGCTCGAGGACTGGGCGGCACTGGAGGCAGGGGACCTGCCCAACCAGTCCCGCCACCCGTCGTCGAGCAACAGCCCGCACATCACGCTCGCGGCCGCCGCGCGGATCGACGGCCGGTACGACGACGACCTCGCCGCCGTCGCGGAAGGGGACGCGCTCGGACTCACGACGGCGGGACTCCTGGTCTTCCCCACCCGGCGGAAGTACGTGCTCGCCCGGCACGTCGTCGCGGACGACGCCCTGGCCGCCCTGCACCGGCGCGTGTGGTCCGTGCTCGACGGCGTCGCCGATGCCGTGCCCACGACGGTGCCGGGCGCATGGACGCCGCACATCACGCTGGCGCACGGGCTCACCGCCGAGCAACTGGCCGCTGCCCTCGGCCTCCTGCGGAACCGTCCCCCGGCACGTCTCTCCACCGGGCCCGTACGTCGCTGGGATGCCCAGGAGAAGCGGCTCCTCCTGCTCGGCGGAGGGGGAGTCGAGTGGCGCCCGGCCTCAGGAGACCTCGGCGCGCAGTGAGGCCGGGTGGACCAGGACGCCCTGCGGCTCGCGGATCCACCACAGACCCGTCGCACGCTTCTCGGCCCGCGTGGAGAAGCGGTAGAGGAAGATCCGTGCCCGCACGTAGCGGGGTCGCGCGCCGCGGAACGGGTCCTTGCGCAGCAGCTTCAGGATCAGCGGATCCGCCTGCAGGAGCTTGACGAGGAACGGGGTGAACCAGCCGCGCTCCGAGCCGAGCGCGAGGAACCACATCATCCAGTCCAGGCGCAGGTGGTAGGGCGCGAACTGCCGTGGCATGCGTGACGGGTCCCCGGGCTTGCCCTTGAACTCGTACTCGAGCCATCGTGCCCCCGGTCCCACCTCGTCGACCGTCCCCTCCACGATCACCTCGTAGCGCACCTTCGTGACGCTCCCGAACGCCCCGTACGCGTTGCCGAGGTGCCACCTGTTGAAACTGGCGTTCATGAGCTGGTGCCGGGCGAACAGGTTCGCGAGGGCCTGCCGGCTCAGATAGGCGAGCAGGAGCATGGCGAGCACGATGACGATCGTGAACCAGAGCGGGGTCGGCTGGTAGGAGCCGGCGGGATCGACGGCGGGGATCACCGCCGCGTAGAAGGAATCGGGCACGGCCGCGAACGCCAGGATGATGGTCAGGGTGTTGAGCCAGGCGAAGTTGCCCGAGACCACGAGCCAGCCCTGCGTGAGGATCATGACGAGTGCGGCGAATCCCGCGACGGGCTGCGGGGCGAAGAGGAGGAACGGTACCGCGAGCTGGGTGACGTGGTTCCCCGCCACCTCGATGCGGTGCAGCGGCTTCGGCAGGAGGTGGAAGAACCGGCTGGCCGGGTTCGGCATGGGCTGGGTCTCGTGGTGGTAGTACAGCGCCGTGAGGTCGCGCCACGAACGGTCGCCGCGCATCTTGATCATGCCCGCGCCGAACTCGAGGCGGAACACGAGGTAGCGGATCATCAGCAGCACGAGGAAGGGCGGAGCCACCTCGTCCGATCCGAGGAACGCGACGAGGAAACCTGCCTCGAGCAGGAGGCTCTCCCACCCGAAGCCGTAGAACGTCTGGCCCACGTTCACGATCGAGGTGTAGAGCCACCAGATCACGAGGAACGCCACCAGGGGCACCCACGGCGGACCGGCCTGCGGGAGTCCGACCACGAGCAGGGCCGAGACGGCGGCGCCGGCCCAGGCGACGGCGAGCAGCAGGCGGTCGGAGTAGCGCCGGTGGAAGAGCGAGGGGCCGGCCCGTCCGCCGGCGCGGTCGAGGAACGCCGGCACGGGCAGGAGGCCCTTCTCGCCGAGGAGCGCGGGGAACTGCGCCACCGCGGACAGGAACGCCACGAGGTACACCGCCGCGACCCCGCGCTGCACGATCTGCCGGCCCACCTCGTAGTCCTCGGCGGTCAGGACGTCGGTCCACCACTCCATCCCATCAGCGTCCTGTTCCCGGAGAGGAGGCGTCAAGGACACGACGGGCCGCCGTGGGAGGTGCCGGCGTGCTAGAGGATCGCGGCGGTGGAGGAGACGGTCGGCGTCCGGCGGCGGGGTATGTCCACGAGGGCCTGGACGGGCAGATGGTCGCTGGGGAACGTGCCGTCCAGCGTCGACGTGTTGACGGCGGCCTGGCGCACCAGCACGTCGGGCGTCGTCAGGATCCAGTCGACGCGGCGGCCGCCCTCCACCGGGTGCCCGTAGCGCGGGACCGTCCCGTACGCGGGGGTGAGGTGCTCGTCCGCCAGGACCCAGGCGTCGCCCAGGACACCGGACTGGAGGAAGCTCCGGTACGCGGGGGACGAGCCGGCGTCGGAATTGAAGTCCCCCAGCACGATGGTGGGCAGCCGTGGGCGGAAGAAGGTCACGAGGTCCAGCACGGCGGCGGCGCTGCGCACCCGCGCGGAGTCGGACTCGTGGTCGAAGTGCGTGTTGACCAGGAGGACCTCGCGGTCCGCCACGGCATCATGGAACCGCCCCCAGGTGACGATGCGCGTGACACCGTTTCCCCACGTGCACGAGCCGATCAGCCGCGGGGTGTCGGAGAGCCAGAACTGGTCCCACTCGATGAGCTGCAGCCGCGCGGCGTCGTAGAAGATCGCCGAGTACTCCCCGCGGCTACCGCCCTCGCGGCCCATGCCGATCCGGCGGTAGTGCGGAGGCAGGGCGGCCTCGATGACCACCAGCTGGTGGTGGAGGGCTTCCTGCACCCCGAGGACCGCCGGGACCTCCCGGCGCAGCAGGTCCTGCAGCGGGGCGATCCTGTCCGGCCAGTAGTCCACCTCGCCCGGCTCGGACGCGGGGCGGTCGTACCGGATGTTGAAGCTCATGACATGGAGCAGTGTCCGGTCGGCCCGGATCAGTGGTGCTGGTGTGCTTGGCATGGAGCCTTCCCGGTGGGGCGCGTGGATCGGAACTGCTGCCCGGCTCCTGCGCCGGCGTCGGTCAGCCCAGATGGTCCACGAGGTCGGAGGCGATGCCGGTGTAGAGGGCGGGGGAGAGCTCCAGGAGCCGCTGCTCGGCGTCCTCGCTCAGTCCGAGGCCGCTGACGAACTCCCGCATGCGCCCGGCGTCCACCCGGTGCCCGCGGGTGAGCTCCTTGAGCCGCTCGTACGGATCGTCGAGCCCCTGGACACCCGCGATCGCCTCTGCCCGCATGACCATCTGCACGGCCTCGCCGAGGACTTCCCAGTTCCCGTCGAGGTCCGCCGCGAGGACGTCCTCGGCCACATCGAGGCGGGCGAGTCCCTTGGCGACGTTCGAGATGGCGAGCAGGGAGTGTCCGAGCGCCACGCCGATGTTGCGCTGGCTCGAGGAATCCGTGAGGTCCCGCTGCCACCGCGAGGTCACGAGGGTCGACGCCAGGACGTCGAGCAGGGCCGAGGAGATCTCCAGGTTGGCTTCGGCGTTCTCGAAGCGGATCGGGTTGACCTTGTGGGGCATGGTCGAGGAGCCCGTCGCTCCGGCCACCGGGACCTGGGCGAAGTAGCCGATGGAGATGTAGCTCCAGACGTCGGTGCAGAAGTTGTGCAGGATCCGGTTGAAGCGCGCGACGTCCGAGTAGAGCTCCGCCTGCCAGTCGTGGGACTCGATCTGCGTGGTCAGGGGGTTCCAGTCGAGTCCGAGTCCCTCCACGAAGGACCGGGAGACGTCCTGCCAGTCCGCCTGGGGGACGGAGGCGTAGTGCGCCGCGTAGGTGCCGGTGGCACCGTTGATCTTGCCGAGGAACTCCGTCGCGGCGATGCGGTCGAGCTGGCGGGTCAACCGGTGCGCGACGACGGCCATCTCCTTGCCCAGGGTGGTGGGCGTGGCGGGCTGGCCGTGCGTCCGGGAGAGCATCGGGGTGTCCCTCGAGGTCCGCGCCAGGTCCGCGACGGACGCGACGAGGCTCCGTGCGGCGGGAAGCCAGATGTCGAGGACCGCGCCCTTGATGCCGAGGGCGTACGAGAGGTTGTTGATGTCCTCGGAGGTGCAGCCGAAGTGGACGAGGGGCTTCAGGTGCCCGATGCCGATCCCTTCGAGCCGCCGCCCGATGAAGTACTCCACGGCCTTGACGTCGTGGACGGTGACGGCCTCGATCTCGCCGAGTTCGGCGACCGAGTCGGCGTCGAAGGACGTGACGATGGCCCGGAGCCGGGCCTCCTGCTCCTCGCCCAGCGGCTCGGTCCCGGGCAGCACGGACCGGCGGGTCAGGTGGATCAGCCATTCGACCTCGACGTGGACCCGGTCGCGGTTGAGTGCCGCCTCCGAGAGGAAGTCGATCAGGGGAGCGACCGCCTCGCGGTACCGGCCGTCGAGTGGGCCGAGGGTCAGGGACGTCCCCTCCCCTCGGGACAGTGCAGCGAATTCAACCCGGGAGAGCGCGGAGTCAGCCATTGCGCCATTCTTTCACGGAGCGGGCAGCGGTCCTCACCCCGCTGTCCACATACCGGGACGGCGCTCCGATGCCGCCACGGCGCGCTCCTAGCGTTGGGCGTACCGCAGGGGCACGGTGACGGGAGGGGACTCCGATGGACGGTCGGCCGGAGGCGGGCACGCGAGGCGGACCGGTGACGGCCGGCTCGGACATTCCCGCGATGGAGGGCGCCCTGCGGCGGCACGCGGCAGACCTGGGAGAGATCCGTCGGCATGCGCTGGCCGTCAGCCTGCTGTCCTGGGAATCCCCGGCGGGGAGGAATTTCAGGTCCTACCTGTCCGAGCGCTGCCTCGAGCTGTCCCGCACGATCGACCTGCTCGAGTCTGCAGCCGCTGACCTCCGTGAGTGCGGGCGGCTGGTCCGCGACGCAGAGATGCTCCGCCATCAGGCGGGGCAGTGACCGGCGCGCTCCGTCCCGTCGAGGGGAACGACGGCCCGCTGACCGTCCGGGGCGGTGTCGGCGGGATCCGGTTCCAGTGGGAGGAGCTCGAGGAGGCTGCGCGGATCCTCTCGCTGCTCGCCACGGATACAGGGGACGTGGCCACGGCTCTCGGCTACCTCCGGTGGGATGTCAGCGAGCTCCCCCGGTCGGTCCTGCACCTCCAGCCTCTCGGGAGCCTGGCGGGCCACCACTACGGGAACGCGCTCGCCTCCCTCGACGCGGCGTGGACCGCCGCGACGGACAACGGCCGCGCCCTGGCCTCGACCGAGGAACGGCTCCGGGCGAGCCTGACCGCCTATGCCGTCGCGGACCGAGCTGCCGTCGCGGCCCTCGAAGCCGTCCGGGCCGGGAGCGGCGCAGCGGCACGGGCTGCGGCACGCTCGGCCATCGACGCGGACCTGCTGGAGGTCGGCCCCATCTCGCTGCGAGCCGGGGCGGTCGGCGACACCGTCCCCTTCGACGGGACCGTGGAAGGGATCATCGACCGGATGGCAGCCGTCGAGGCCGAGGAACCCGGGACGTTCGAGGTGCTCCGTGCCGGCAGGGAGGACCGGCCGGTGTACGTCGTCGTCCTGCCGGGAACACAGGTGGGAACGGCCGAAGGTGCCGCCGGCAGCAATCCCTTCGATGAAGGAGGCATCGCGGAAGCCCTGGCAGAGGACAGCCGCTTCACCGAGGCGGCCGTCCTGGAAGCGCTCGACCGGGCGGGCGCGGCGTCGGGCGATGCCCTGATCATCGCGGGCTACAGCCAGGGCGGGCTCCACGCCGTGAACCTGGCCGGGCCGGGGGCGGTGGACCGACGCTACGACGTCCAGCTCGTCCTGACGGCGGGCTCTCCCACGGGATGGCATGCATCCGGCGACAGCGAGTACCTCCACCTCGAGCACCGCGCGGATGCCGTGCCCGAGCTCGACATGACGGCGAACGAGGAGGGCCGCCACCGCACCACCGTGACGCTCGGCAATCCGGTGCCGGCCCTGACCCGTCGGGACGACGGCTCCTCCGAACCCTGGGGCCTCGGCCCGGCGCACAAACTGGAGAACTACGCGGCGGGGGCGCGGTTCGTGGATTCGAGTGACGCACCGTCCCTGGTCCCCGCCGCGGCCCTGCTCGCCACCGCCGGCGCCGCAGGGACGGCTGGCCGGTCGTCCTTCACAGCGGCCCGGCGTCCCGGACCGGCGAAGCCTCCCAGGTCCCGCGCGGGGCGCAGGCACCCGGTCTAGGCTGTCTCCATGACGTCGATCGATGACCTGCCGGCAACGCCCTCCGATGACCTGTCCGCTGCGGACCGCGCGCCGGCCGCCGTCCATCCCCGAAGCGTCCTCGGACGGCTTCCCCGCTACGTGGCCGGGAAACCCCCCGTCGTCGTCGAGGGGATGGAGAGCTTCAAGCTCTCGTCGAACGAGAACCCGCTGCCGCCCCTGCCCGCCGTGCTCGAGGCGATCGCCTCCGAGACCGCGATCAACCGCTACCCGGATCCGCTGACCACGGCCCTCCGGACCGAGCTGGCCGGCTATCTGGGCGTTCCCGCCACCGACATCGTGACCGGGGCGGGCAGCCTGGGCGCCCTCAACCAGATCCTCGCGACCTTCGCCGGCCAGAACGACTTCGACGCCCCCGACGAGGTGGTGTACGCCTGGCGTTCCTTCGAGGCCTATCCCATCAGCGTGGGGCTCGCCGGAGCAGCCGGCGTCCAGGTGCCGGTCCGGGCGGACGGCACGCACGACCTCGACGCGATGGCTGCCGCCGTCACGGACCGCACCCGCGTCATCCTGCTGTGCACGCCGAACAACCCCACCGGGCCCATCCTGACGCGCCAGGACGTGGTCGATTTCCTGGGGAAGGTCCCCGCGCACATCGTGGTCGTCATCGACGAGGCGTACCAGGAGTTCGTGCGGCGCCCGGACGCGGTCGACGGGATCGCCCTCTACCGGGACCACCCGAACGTCATCGTGCTCCGGACGTTCTCCAAGGCACACGGCCTGGCAGGCCTGCGGGTCGGCTACTCCGTCTCGCAGCAGGCGCTCACCGAGCACCTGAGGGTCAGCGCCGTCCCGTTCGCCGTCTCCCAGATCGCCGAGCACGCCGCCGTGACCTCGCTGCGCCACATCGACGAGGTCGAGGCGCGCGTGCAGTCCATCGTGGACGAACGCGACCGCGTGGTCGACGGGCTCCGCGGGCTGGGGTGGAGCATCCCCGAGGCCGAGGGCAATTTCGTGTGGCTGGCGCTCGGCGAGCACGCGCAGGATTTCGCCGCCAAAGCCGGCGAGCAGGCATTGTCGGTGCGTGCCTTCGGCTCGGAGGGAGTGCGGGTGTCCATCGGCGAGGAGGCCGCGAACACGCGGTTCCTGGAACTGTGCAGAGGCTACACGCATCGACCCGCTGCCGGTTGAGGTCGTCTTAAATAGGCCCGAGGGCACGTGCTGACTAGTCTTGGTCAGTATGTCGTCGGAAGATATGTTCTCCGATGTATGACTTGCTACATACATTCTCATTGAGGAATGTACAGCGTCGGGTAAGGAGCAGTATGAACGGCAACCGATTGCCGACAGCGGAGTTCGAGGTCGAGGAAGTCGTGCGGGCTGCGCATCCCGCGGAGGCGGACAGCCGGCGGGAGCCGGGCATCGACATGCTCCAGGTCCTCGCGGCCGACGGCACCATGGCGGCAGGACTGAGCGCAGAGGTCGCCGGCCGTCCGGTCGACTTCTCCCCCTACCTCTCGACGTCCGACCCCGACCACCTGCGTTCCCTGTACCGCGACATGTTCCTGATCCGGCGCTTCGACCAGGAGTCGACGGCGCTGCAGCGCCAGGGCCAATTGGCCCTCTGGGTGCCGCTCACGGGCCAGGAAGCCGCACAGATCGGCTCCGGCCGTGCCCTCGAGCCGCAGGACTACGCCTTCCCCACCTACCGGGAGCACGGCGTCGCCCTCACCCGCGGCGTCGAACTCGCCGAGATCCTCCGCCTGTTCCGGGGCGTGACCAACGGCGGCTGGGACCCCCGGGAGCGGAACTTCCACCTCTACACGCTGGTGCTGGCGGCGCAGTCCCTGCACGCCGTCGGCTACGCGATGGGGATGCAGCGCGACCAGCTGGCCGACCCCTCCCTCCCGCCCGCGGCCTCGATCGCCTACTTCGGCGACGGCGCGAGCTCCGAGGGTGACATCCACGAATCCATGGTGTTCGCCGCGTCCTTCGACGCGCCCGTGGTGTTCTTCTGCCAGAACAACCAGTGGGCCATCTCCGTCCCCTCGACGGTCCAGACCCGGGTGCCCCTCGCGCAGCGGGCCGAGGGCTACGGGTTCCCGGGCATCCGGGTCGACGGCAACGACGTCGTCGCCGTCGAAGCGGTCACGCGGTGGGCGCTCGAGCACGCGCGGTCCGGCAAGGGGCCGGTGCTGATCGAGGCGTACACCTACCGCATGAGCGCGCACACCACGGCGGACGACCCCACGAAGTACCGGTTGTCGCACGACGAGCAGGAATGGCAGCCCCGGGACCCCCTGGTCCGCCTCGAGGCCCACCTCCGCTCGACCGGCATGGCCGACGACGCGTTCTTCGAGGACCTCGGCGCCGAGGCCCGCACCATGGCCACCGGGCTGCGCGAGGCGGTGCTGTCCATGACGGCTCCGGATCTCGCCGACCGCTTCGCCGCGGTGTACGCGGAACCGCATCCGCTGATCCAGGAGGAGCTGCGCTTCTTCGAGCAGTACGAAGCCGGATTCGCCGATGAAGGGAAGCACGCCTGATGGCGACGATGACCATCGCGAAGGCGATCAACGAGGGCCTGCGCGCGTCGCTCGCGAACGACCCGAAGACCCTGCTCATGGGCGAGGACATCGGGGAGCTCGGCGGGGTGTACCGCGTCACAGACGGCCTCAAGAAGGACTTCGGGGCCCTGCGCGTCGTCGACTCGCCGCTGGCGGAATCGGGCATCATCGGGACCGCGATCGGGCTGGCCCTGCGCGGCTACCGCCCCATCTGCGAGATCCAGTTCGACGGATTCGTCTTCCCCGGCTTCAACCAGATCACCACGCAGCTCGCGAAGCTCCGCACCCGCAGTGACGGCATGCTCAGCGCGCCCGTGGTCATCCGGATCCCCTACGGCGGGGGCATCGGCAGCGTCGAGCACCACTCCGAGTCGCCCGAGGCGCTCTTCGCCCACACCGCCGGGCTGCGGATCATCACGCCGTCCAACGCACAGGACGCCTACTGGATGATCCAGCAGGCGGTCACCTGCGAGGACCCCGTGATCGTCTTCGAGCCGAAGCGGCGCTACTGGCTCAAGGGCGAGGTGGACACCGCGGCTCCCACCGCGGACCCGTTCTCCGCCCAGGTCCTGCGCCGCGGAACGGACGCTACCGTCGTCGCCTACGGGCCGCTGGTGCCCGTGGCCCTCGCGGCGGCCGCCGCTGCCGAGGAGGACGGCCGGAGCATCGAGGTCATCGACCTCCGCTCCATCTCGCCGATCGACTTCGACACCGTCACGGAGTCGGTGACGCGGACGGGCCGGCTGGTCGTAGCGCACGAGGCCCCCACGTTCGGCGGCATCGGCGGGGAGATCGCCGCACGGATCTCCGAGCGGGCGTTCCTCTCCCTCGAAGCACCCGTCATCCGCGTGGGCGGCTTCCACATGCCCTATCCCGTGGCCCGCGTGGAGGAGCAGTACCTGCCGGACATCGACCGCATCCTCGAGGCACTCGACCGTGCCTTCGCATACTGAAGGACCATCATGACCCTCAATACGTTCAACCTGCCCGACGTCGGTGAGGGCCTCACCGAGGCAGAGATCGTGCAGTGGAAGGTGGCCCCCGGCGCCACGGTGTCCGTCAACGACATCATCTGCGAGATCGAGACCGCGAAGTCCCTCGTCGAACTCTCCTCGCCCTACGCGGGAACGGTGTCGGAGCTGCTCGTGGCCGAGGGCGAGACCATCGAGGTGGGCACGCCGATCATCTCGGTCGAGGACGCGGCCTCCGGCCCGGGCGTCGGGAGCGACGGCGGAGAGCGCACCGGTGCGCCCCAGCGCGACGGTGCCGGCGCGGGTACGGACGCGGCAGGGCACGACGGCGACCAGCAATCGGCAGCCGGGGACGACGTGCCGGTACCCGGCATGCCGGGGGAGCTCGGAGGGCTCGAACAGGGCCACCCGTCGCGCCCGGGCGCCGACGCGGACCGACCGGGAGCCGCGGCACCGGATGCGGCACCGGGTCCCCTCGTGGGCACCGGCCCGAAGGCCGACGCGGTGAAGCGCAGGCCGCGGAAAGCACAGGCGCCCGCTGCGGGCCTTCCGGTGCCGCCCAGCCCCGCACAGGCCCCCGCACGACCGGGACCCGTCCCGCAGGCGCCGCCGGAGCCTCCGGCCGGCAGCCAGGATCGGCCGGAGGCCGAGCCGGCCGCTCGGACGAATCCGCTCAACCAGCTGATCAACCGCGTGCTGGCGAAGCCTCCGGTCCGCAAGGCCGCGCGCGACCTCGGGATCAACCTCGCCGACGTCCCGGCCACGGGTTCGGCGGGCGAGGTCACCAAGCAGGACCTCATGAGCTACCAGTCCCAGCGCGACGCCGAACAGGACGGCGCCCCGTCCTTCTGGGCCGACCGCAAGCTCCTGGGCGGAGGGCGCATCGAGCGCATCCCGGTGAAGGGCGTCCGCAGGGCCACGGCGAGGGCGATGGTGCAGAGCGCCTTCACGGCTCCGCACGTGAGCATCTTCGTGGACGTCGATGCGTCCCGCACCATGGAGTTCGTCAAGCGGCTGAAGGCGTCGCGTGACTTCGAGGGCATCAAGGTCTCGCCGCTGCTGATCCTCGCGAAGGCCGTCATCTGGGCTGCGGCCCGCAATCCCTCCGTCAACGCGACCTGGACCGATGACGAGATCCTCGTCAAGCACTTCATGAACCTCGGGATCGCGGCCGCCACGCCCCGGGGCCTCATGGTGCCGAACATCAAGGACGCGCAGGACCTCTCGCTCAAGGAGCTGGCGCTGGCGCTGAACGACCTGGCGACGACGGCGCGCGCCGGCAGGACACAGCCGGCCCAGATGCAGGGCGGCACGCTGACGATCACCAACATCGGTGCCCTCGGCATCGACACGGGAACGCCGATCATCAACCCGGGGGAGGTGGCGATCGTCGCGTTCGGCACCATCAAGCAGAAGCCCTGGGTCCTCGACGGCGAGGTCATCCCCCGTTGGATCACCACGCTCGGAGGGTCCTTCGACCACCGCGTGGTCGATGGCGACCTGAGCGCACGGTTCATGGCCGACGTCGCCTCCATCCTCGAGGAGCCGGCACTGCTGCTCGACTAGGGTGGGCTCATGAACCAGCAGCTGCCCGGTGAGGGGCCCGGCCGCCGGCCCCGCGCGCGCTATCCGCTGAGCCGGCTCCTGCTCGTCGTCGCACTCGGGTTCCTAGCGTCGACCGTCCTGCAGCTGGCCTTCCCGGGTCTCGGCACCGTGGCGCGGCTGTCCATCCTCGTGATCGGAGCCGCCCTCATCTCGATCGCGGTGACGCTGCGCCAGCAGAAGCGCCCGCCCCGCTGACGGTCCCGCGTCGGGAGGGCCGGGCGCGTGCGTACCGTCGGCGGTCGAAGGACCGGACGCCGGCGCTACCGCATCAGCGTCGGTTGTCCTCGATCGCCTCGCGCAGGATCGGCGCGAGGCGCCGTACGCCCTCGACGATGTCCTCCGGCGCCACGGCGCTGAAGGCGAGGCGGAGCTTGTTGGAGGGATCGTCCGACGGCGTGAATGCGGCTCCGGGGATGAACACGACGCCGGCGTCGATCGCCTTGTACAGCAGGGGATAGGTGTCGATGCCCTCCGGCAGGGTGACCCAGACGAAGAACCCGCCGTCGGGGTTGGTCCAGTGGACCCCCTCCGGGAGTTCCTCGGCGAGCGCGCCCAGCATGGCGTCGCACCGCTCGCGGTAGAGGCTGCGCATGGTGCGCAGGTGTCCCTGCCAGTCGTACTCGGTGAGGTAGGCGGTCACGAGCATCTGCGTGAGCGGGGACGGGCACAGCACCACGGCTTCACAGGCGAGGTAGAACCGGCGGTAGAGGTGCTTGGGCACCAGTGCCCAGCCGAGCCGCACCCCGGGGGCGAAGATCTTCGAGAAGGAGCCGAGGTAGATCACGTCGTCGGGGTTGTCGGCGCGCATGGGCTTCAGGGGTTCGCCGTCGAACCGGAGCATGCCGTAGGGGTTGTCCTCGAGCACGAGGATGGTATGGGCGCGGCAGATGTCGACGACGCGCTGGCGACGCTCGGCAGCCAGTGTGATGCCGCTCGGGTTGTTGAAGCTGGGGATGGTGTAGAGCAGTTTGATGGCGCGGCCCTGCGCCTCGAGCTCGGTGATGACGCGCTCGAGCTCGTCCGGGATCAGGCCGGCGTCGTCCATGGGGATGGTGACGACGTCGACCTCGTAGGCCTCGAACGTGTTCAGGGCGCCCACGTAGGTGGGGTCCTCGCACAGGATCACGTCGCCGGGATTGCAGAAGACCTTCGCGGCGACGTCCTGCGCCGACTGCGAGCCTGTGGTGATCACGACGTCGTCGGGGTGGGCGCCGTCGATGCCCTCCGCGGCCATGACGTCGCAGACCAGTTCGCGCAGCTCGGTCATCCCCTGCCCGCCGCCGTACTGCAGGGCTTCGAGGCCGTGCTCGGCGATGATCTTCTGGGCGGTGCGCCCGAGGTCCTCGAGCGGCAGGGACTTCAGGTAGGGACTCCCTCCCGCGAGGGAGACCAGGCCCGGGCGGATCGAGATGTCGAAGACATCGCGCACCGCGGACTGCTTGATGTTGGCCGCCCGCAGCGAGAAGAGCTGATCGTGGCGGTTGGCGGAATCGACTGCTCGTTCGAGGGCGGCTTCGGTCTCGGCGGGCAGGAGGTCGGCGGAGGCTTCGCTGGAGGATGTCACGCCCAGAGTCTAGGCCCGGGTTCACCGTCAGGCAACAGCTGTTGACCGATGGTGCGTTCCCCGCCGATGCTGCCGATGCCGGTGCCGATCAGACCCAGCCGGCCTCACGCGCCTTGAGCGCAGCCTGGAACCGGCTGTCGGCCCGGAGGGTCTCGAGCATCCACGCGATGTGTCGTCGGCAGGTCCTCACGTTGATGTCCAGGCGGCGGGCGATCGACTCGTCGGACAGGCCGTTGGCCAGGCCCTGGATGATCGAGCGCTGCATGCTGCTGAGCGGTGACTCGACCTGCTGGGGAGCGAGGAAGGACTCGCTGACCTCCCAGGCGATGTCGAACAGGTGCGTGAAGATGTTGATGAGGCTGTGGTCCCGGATGACCAGGGCGGCCTTGTCGTCGCGGGTCAGCTGGCGGCCCACGAGGGCGAGCTTGTCGTCGAAGATCAGCATGCGCAGGGGGATGAAGGGCAGGACGCCGAATTCGCCGCCGCCGGCCGCGATGGCCTCGACGGCCTTGCGAGTGGGCACGTGGTCACGCGTGCTCGTGTCGTAGAGCGTCCGCCGCCGCACCCCGTTCTCCAGCAGCTCCAGGTCCTTGCGCACGCTCTCCTCGTGGACGTCCGCCGTCGAACCCTGCCCTGGCTGGGCGATGTAGACCTTCTCCGTGACATCGCGACCGTAGTCGATGAGGACCCGGTGGATGAGGTGGGGGTCCTCGAGCGTCTCGACGGAGGTGCTGGCGAGGACACTCTTCCGTGCTTCGAGGAACGTGGGGAGGAGGCTCGAGAGTTCACGGCGCCGGCCGCTGATCCGGGCCCTCAGGTCCTGCAGGGCGCGCTCGTCGGCGTCGACGAGATCGGCCAGGGCGACGTCGGGCGACACTGCCACGAATCCCTCCCCATTGCCCGCCTGCGGGCTGAGGAGCCGCCGCCCGGACAGTTCACCGATGGCCGTGTCGATGCGGCGCAGGGTCAGGCCCAGCGCTTCGGAGGCATCGGCGCGCGTCCAGCCGGGATGCCCGACGGCGTACCGGTAGACCTCGAGCGACGTCGCATCCAGCATGAGCAGTCCTCGTCCCCGGCCACCGGGCGGCCGGCAGCATCACGATGTCTTGAAAAACATGACATGTCCAGTTAATGACAGTTCGGTGCGGCTGGCAATTCCGCCGTGCCGTAGGAGGACAATTCCACCGTCTTTCCGCGGAATCCCGGCGCGAAACCGCACCGGTCGACCGCCCGGTCCGGGCGCCCGAGTCCGCTTCGCGTCATGTCCACAAACGGCCACCCGTACCGCTGGACACCACCTGCCGCCGGCGGACATTCTGGTTGAGCCGGTTCAGAGGGAAGCCCGAGGGCTCCCCGAAGGAAACGGGTACTGCGGAGTCGCAGTGCCGGACAGCTCGACCTCCCGGACAGCGGGCAAGGAAGGATCGCCATGAAGAAGGTACTCGGCGCAACGGCAGGCCTGTTGATCCTGGTGGGGGCTGTTGTGCCGGCAGGCCAGTCCGTCAGCGCAGCCAGCTGGGATTGGCCGAAGAGCCAGCCGACGGCGAGCAGCTGGGACTGGCCGAAGTAACAGGGAGCCCCGGACTAGAGCCCGGCGGCCCCACCCGGAACCCGCCCCAGCGGGGGTGACCACAGACCCTGAAGGAGAGAGCCATGAGTCAGGTGACAGCCGTTCGAACCGCCTCACGAACGACAGTCAGCACTCAATGGTGGCATCTCTCCCTCTCGACGGGTGGCTTCGATGTAGCGGACGGCATCATCGAAGAGCTGGTCACCCCGCTGGTGGCGCAGGCACAGGCACTCGGTGCGAAGCGCTGGTACTTCACCCGGTGCGAGGATGCATCCACCGGCGTCGTCAGCCAGGTCAGGCTCAGCATCCATGCCCATCCCCGGGTCCTCGAGCGGCTCCGCGCCTTCCAGCGCGCGCTCCAGGTCCGCAGTGCACGGACCCTTCCGCTGCTGGCGGTCCGGCAGCAGTTCACGTCCCCTGCGGGCAACACCTACTATTCCGGCGGCCAGGAGATGGCGGATCCGCAACTGGAGGCGAATCTCGTCAAGTACGGCGGCGTGGAGGGTCTCGACCTGGCGGAGGAGGTCTTCGAGCTCAGCTCCGAACTCGCCGTCTGGGCCAACCAGCGCTTCCCGCGTATCCACGGCCGCTCGGCGCTCGGCGCGCTCGTCCTGTTCGATGCCGCCCAGAGCATGATGCGCGGTCCCCGATCGGCGGGCTGGCCCGACCGGCGGCGGCTCTCGTGGGACTTCTACTGGGACAGCCACCTGCGCACCTGCACCGCCGACGTGGGCCCCCGTGCCGCCGGCGTTCGTGAGGCGATGACCGCCCAGGTCGCCTCCAAGGCATCGGGATTCCACGCCCTGATGGCCGCGACCGCCGCCGAATCAGCGGTGCTCAACTGGCGGCGACGCTGGTACCGGGCGCTCGATACCTACCTCTACCGCGCCGACAAGGTGCGGGTGAGCCGCAGTGCCCAGCACCTCACGGTCTACCAGGCGCACATGGCCCTCAATCGTCTCGGTTTCGTGGCCCGCGAAGAGGCCGCACTGGGACTGTACGCACGGACCTGGAAGCCGCAGGTCGTCATGATGAACGGAACGCGCAACCCCCAGTAGGGTCCGTCCCGCCACGACCCATCGAGCGAAGGACTGCACCATGAATGCAAGGAACACCATCGTGCTAGCCGTTGACGATGCCGATCTCTCGGAGGCCCTCGGGTGCTCCTTCGAGGCGGTCGAGTCGATGCAGAACGACGGCGTCCTCGAGTCGCAGGGCCAGCTCTGGGAGATCGGTCCGGCCCGGGACTACCTCCGTGATGCCGCGTGGGCGGACAACCTCTGGCACTGACGGGACGGATCAGCGGCAGGAACGACGAAAGACGCCGGCGCAGTGCGCCGGCGTCTTTCGCGTCGTACGGGAATCAGGCCGCCACAGGTGTGGTGGCACCGGCCAGGGCGGCGAGGATCTCGCTCACCTGACCGGCTACTTCGCTGTCGTCCTTCGGGTGCAGCTCGGCGAAACGGGTGATCGAGCCGCCGATGGACAGCTTGGCGTCGTCGACCACGGAGGCTCCGGCCACCCCGAGGGCGCGGCGGGCCTCATCGTGGGCCCAGACTCCGCCGTACTGGCCGAAGGCGGATCCGATGACGGCGGCGGGCTTGCTCGAGATGGCACCGGCACCGTAGGGACGGGACAGCCAGTCGATCGCGTTCTTGAGCACGGCGGGCATGGTGCCGTTGTACTCGGGGGAGACGAGCAGCAGGGCGTCGGCGTCCGCGGCGGCGGCGCGGAGGTCGTCCGCGGCCTTCGGGCGGTCGACGTCGTTGTCGATGTCCTCGTTGTAGAAGGGGACCTCGCTCAGGGCGTCGAAGGTGACGACGTCGACGGAATCGGGAGCGTGCTTCACGGCGGCTTCGGCGAGCTGGCGGTTGATGGAGCCTTCGCGAAGGCTGCCGACCAGGGTCAGGATCGTGGTGGACATCGGTTCTCCCAGGGGTGTGAGGTCGAGACGAAAGAGGAGCGCGTACTGCGTCTGTCCTGTTCAAGCGGACCGTGGTCCGTTTTATTCCGCCGCTATAGTTGCGGGATGCAGGGCGAGGGATTGCTCCGGGTTCCGGGAGACGACGGAGAACGGACCGATGCCGCGCGCAACCGGAGGCTCCTCCTCGATGCCGCGGCCGAGATCGTGGCGTCCTGCGGTCCGGACAAGCTGACCACGGACGCCGTGGCGCGGCGGGCGGGCGTGGGCAAGGGGACGGTCTTCCGCCGGTTCGGGAACAGGGCGGGCCTGATGCACGCCCTCGCCGACCATGCGGGCCGTTCGTTCCAGCAGGCCTTCATGGCGGGGCCGCCACCGCTGGGCCCGGGGGCCCTCCCCCTCGATCGGCTGGTGGCCTTCGGGGAGGCGAGCATCGAGAGGATGCGCTTCGACGGACAGATCCTGCGGGCCGCCGAGCAGCAGGGCGGTGCGGACCTGGAGCATCCGACGCAGCAGCTCGTCCGGCTGCACCTGTCCATGCTGCTGCGCCAGATCGGAGCGCCGGATCCGGAGCTCGGCGCCTACCAGCTGGCCGCGTTCCTCAATGCTGGGCTCCTGCTCCATCTGCAGGAGTCCAGGGGCATGTCCACGGCCCGGCTCCAGGCCTCCTGGCGGGTGCTGGTCACGTCGCTGGCGTCAGGACCGCACGGGCAGCCCCCGGCCGGAGCCCACGTACACTGAACATCGCCGGCCACGAGTCCGGTGGCGAGATGAGGACGGTGGTCGCGTGGTACAGGGACCTCGCGGGGCGATCAGCACCGTGCTGGTCGGGTTCGGCCACGGTGGCAAGGTCTTCCACGCCCCGCTGATCGCCCACGATCCCCGCTTCGAGCTCGCCGCCGTCGTGGTCCGCAGCGCGGACCGCAGGCGGGCCGCCCGCACCGCCTACCCCGACGCCGCCGTCGTCGGCAGCATCGACGAGGCACTCGCGGCGGTGCCGGACCTGGACCTGGCCGTGATCAGCACGCCCAACGCGACCCACGCCGCCCTGGCCGCCTCGGCCCTCGGCAGGGGGCTGCACGTGGTGCTCGACAAGCCCTTCGTGGTGCACGCCGACGACGGCGAACGCCTGATCGAGGCGGCGCAGGCGGCCGGGCGCCTGCTCGTACCCTTCTCCAACCGTCGGTGGGACGGCGATTACCTCACCGTGCGGTCCGCGGTGGAGTCGGGGGCCCTGGGCCGGATCCGGACCTTCGAGTCCGCGATGGAGTCCTGGAAGCCGTCCATCACCAAGCCGTGGAAGCGGGATGCCGGGCCCGGTGCCGGCGGGGGAGTCCTCTACGACCTCGGCCCGCATCTCATCGACCAGGCGCTCAGCCTGTTCGGCCCCGCCGTCCCGGCGTTCGCGGACCTGCGGATCGACCGGGCGGGAGGAACGGCGGACGACACGGTCTTCCTCGTGCTCCAGCACCTCGGTGGTGTGACGAGTACCCTGCACGCCGGGACGCTCGCGCCGCAGGTCCGCTCCCGCTTCCGCGTGACCGGGGACGACGCGGGCCTCACCGTCCTCGGCACGGATCCGCAGGAGGGCCTGCTCGCGGCGGGGATGCCCCCTGGCACCGTGACCGGTGCGCAGGCCGGCGCGCACGGGCTGCTCGGACGCGACGGGCACCTCGAACCGGTCCCGATCGAACCCGGCGCCTATCCGTCCTTCTACGAGGGCGTCGCAGCGGCGATCGAGGGCGGGCCGGTACCGGTTGCGGCCGAGGACGCGCTCGCCGTCGTGCGGATCATCGAGCAGGTCCACGCGTCGTTCCCCGCCCGGCCCCGGTAGCTCCCGCCGGTCGTGCGGGACCCGCCGGGGCAGTGCTCCCGCCGGTTTCCGGGTGTCCCCGGACGAGCCGGGTGGACCGGCGCTGCGGAACCCTGTCGTGGAGACTAGACCAGCCGGGTCCAGTCCTCGGCCAGCTCCAGGCCGTGTGCCTGGGACACCGAGTGGTGGGCCACCCTGCCGGCGGCGACGTTCAGCCCGCGGGCGAGTGCGGCGTCGGTCTCGAAGGCTCCCCGCACCCCCCTGTCCGCGAGCGCGACGGCGTAGCGGAGGGTCACGTTGGTCAGGGCGTAGGTCGAGGTGTTCGGCACGGCGCCCGGCATGTTGCCGACGCAGTAGAAGAGCGAGCCGTGGACGGTGAACGTGGGGTCCTCGTGCGTGGTGACCCGGGAGTCCTCGAAGCACCCGCCCTGGTCCACGGCGATGTCGACGAGGACGCTGCCCGGCTTCATGCGGGCCACGAGCGCATTGGTCACGAGCTTCGGCGCCCGGGCTCCCGGGATGAGGACGGAGCCGATGACGAGGTCGGCCTCGAGGACCGACTTCTCGATCTCGAGGGAGTTCGATGCCACGGTCCGGACGCGTCCGGCGTACAGGGCGTCGAGCTCGCGCAGACGTGCGATGTCGATGTCGAGGATGGTGACATCCGCCCCTGTGCCCACGGCCATCGCCGTCGCGTTGGTCCCGGCGACTCCGGCTCCGAGGACCACCACCTTGGCGGCGCGGACGCCCGCGACGCCGCCGAGCAGCAGACCGGGACCCCCGGCGGGGGCTGTCATCACCTGGGCTCCCACCTGCACGGACAGGCGTCCGGCCACCTCGGACATCGGTGCGAGCAGGGGGAGGGCCCGACCGTCCTGGACGGTCTCGTAGGCGATGGCCGTCACGCCTGCGTCGAGGAGCGCCCGGGTCAGTTCCGGTTCCGCCGCGAGGTGGAGGTAGGTGAAGAGGATGAGCCCCTTCCGGAAGCGGTGGTACTCGGCGGCGACGGGTTCCTTGACCTTCATCACCATGTCGGCACGTGCCCAGACGTCGTCGGCCGCCTCCACGAGTTCCGCGCCGGCGGCCTCGTATTCCGCGTCGGTGATGCTCGAGCCGATCCCGGCGCCGCGTTCCACGAGCACGACGTGCCCGCGGGCCCGGAACTCGTGCACGCCGGATGCGGTGATGGCTACACGGAACTCGTTGTTCTTCACTTCTTTGGGGACGCCGATGATCATTTGGGTTCTCCACGGGTGCGATCGGGCGGACGGGGGTAGGTCCAGAATAGGGACCGCGCCGGGGCCCGTGGGCGGGTTCCGGGGTCCCAGGCCGACGGCTCGGAGCGGAGGTGTCAGGACGGAACCGGCGTCGAGCCCGGGATCCCGGGCAGTGACGCATTGTGAGCTGGGCCACTAGCAGACGGAGGCGGGAGAATGCCATCGACAGATGTCGGGTCCCGGGGCGGCAGATGTCGCTTCGGGTGACGCTTCCGCCTAGTGTTGGCCTGTGCAGAACCAGGCCATCGAGGATGTCGTCGAGTCCATTGCGCAGAAGCTCGGTCGCGGCCTCTCCCTCGAGGATCCCGACGGCGTGCTCCTCGCCTACAGCAGCCACCAGACCTCGGCGGACCGGGTCCGCGTGAACTTCCTGCTGAGCAAGAAGGTCCCCGCCGACGTCAGCGAGTGGCAGCTCCGCCACGGCATCGCGCAGGCCGTGCGTGCCGTCGCCGTCCCCGCCAACGACGATCTCGGCATGCTGGGACGCGTCTGCGTCCCGTTGCTCGTGCGGGGCTTCCGGGTGGGCTACCTCTGGGTGCAGCAGCAGTCCACCGACGATCCCGCCGCCGAGATCCTCGCCGTCCTCCCCTCGGTCCGGCCGACCATCGACCGGCTCGCGGAGCTGCTCCTCGAGACCGATACGGCATCCTCGGCGCGGCGTACGCAGCGGGAGGCAACCTTCCTCGCGGCGTGCCGGGGCGTCGCGGGTGCCGTCGACGAGCTGCGGGGGTGGCGCGAACTCGGCGGGCACGGTCCCTGGCGCCTCGCGGTGGTGCACGAGCTGTCCGACGGCGTCGGCGACGACCCCCACGAGGCAGCCCTCCTCCACCGCACGCTCGCACTCCAGGCGACCGTCGGCGTCGCGCCCGTCCTCTTCAGTGCAGGGGCCGCTGCCTTCTCCGTCCTGCTCTGCGCGCCGGAGGTCGGACGCAGCGTGCTGGAGCACGTCCTGGACGGCTACCGGGCAGAGGTGGCCAAGCGGGCGGGCCGGCCCGCGGGCCGGATGGTGCTCGGCCTGAGCGAACCGGCCGCCGATCCACGCAGCCTCGAAGAGGCTTTCCAGCAGGCGCAGCATGCGGTGCAGGCGGGCGCGGTGGATCCCAACCTCGCCAGGGTCTGCCCGTACTCCGACATCGGCGTCTACCAGTTCCTCGGCGCCGTGGGCTGGCAGGCCCCCGCCCTCGGCAGCGTGCATTTCGCCGAGTTGAGCGAGGCCGACCGCCTGGACGAGCTCCTGCCGGTGCTCGAGCTGCTCTACGACAAGAACGGCTCGGTGCAGGACGTGGCCGCCCAGCTGCACCTGCATCGCAGCAGCGTCTACAACCGGCTGAGCAGGATCCGTTCGGTCATCGGCGTCGACCCGCTCGCCGGGATGGTGCGGCTGGAGCTGCACCTGGCGCTGAAGGCGCGGAGGTGGAGGTCCCGCCCCCGGTTCGAGCAGTCCTGACCGGCCGGAGACGGATCCGGCCGGCGTCCCGTCAGGCGGGCAGGTCCTCGGGCTCGGCCACGGATTCTCGCGTGGCATCCCCTGCTGCCGGTGGAGCGGTCGACGCGGCGGAGGCTTCCCTGCGGCGCAGCTGGCTGCGGAGCCAGTCCTCGACGTCGGACCTGCGGATGCGGCGGTGGGACCCGCGGTACTCCACCGCGAGGGTTCCCGCGTCGGTGAGTTTGCGGAGGTAGCTGTGCGAGATGCCGGCGAGTTCTGCGGCCTGCGAGGTGGTCAGCAGCTCGGCGACCGACGTCACCTGGACCGCGTCGCCGTCGGACAGGCGCGCGAGCAGGTCGACGACGGCTGCCTGGGCCTCGTCCGGCAACCGGTGGGCCGTACCGTCGACGAAGACGGTGACGTCCCCGCTCGCTGCGAGGGCACGCCGCAGGGGGGCCGCCTGCTCGGGGGACAATGCCGCTGCGGAGCGCGGGGACCTGGCCGTCATAGGGCCATTGTGCCAGCCGGCGGGCCTCCACGAGCTCCCCGCCGGCACGTATTCCGTGCTTCCGGAACGCGTAGGCGGCGTCTATATTCTAGATATAAGTACCCTTACTACTTGCACCCAGCGCCGGTTGCAAGACCGAAACGGTGAATCCTATGACAACAATCGATCACGGGCGGAGCCTGCGCACGAGCAGTTCGCCCTTCTCACCCCTCGAGATGGGCGAAGCACCCTCCTGCCCCCGATGCCGCACCGACGACTACCTGATCTTCGAGGAGTTCGTCCCCGCGCGCCAGGCGGAACACTCCACCGACCTCATCCCCGCGAGCACCAGCTACACCTGCTCCGAGTGCGGCACGTTCAACGCCCATGCGGTGCCGGCGTCATGGCGCCCGCCGCAGTGGTTCTGGTACAGCTGATCCGCGCAGCGGGACAGGGATAGCAGGAGCCCGACCCCGGGAGGTGGGCCGGCCGTCCGCGCGTGGACACGCGAAGTGTCCGGGGAACCCTTGACCTTGACACAGCGTCAACTCCTACCGTTGTTCCCACGGGCGCCCGATGCGCCCGGGGGAGGACGGGAACAGGTGGACTATCCGATCACGACCGTCGCGCGCCTGACGGGGACGACGAGCAGGACCCTGCGCCACTACGGCGACGTCGGGCTGCTCGAACCGTCCCGTGTGGGGGCCAACGGCTACCGGTACTACGACGCGGACACCCTCGTGCGGCTCCAGCGCATCCTGCTGCTGCGGTCCCTGGGGCTGCCGCTGCCGGTCATCCGGGACGTGCTCGACGACGGATCCGCGGACGCACCGGCAGTCGCCCTGCGCCGCCACCTCGACCACCTCCGCGGCGAGCAGCAACGGCTCGACCGGCAGATCACTGCGGTCCTCACCACGGTGGAGGCCCTCGAACAGGGAGAAGAACCGATGCCGGAGAAGATGTTCAACGGATTCGACCACACGCAGTACAGGGACGAGGTCGAGCAGCGATGGGGGCGCGACGCGTACGAGCAGGGTGATTCCTGGTGGCGCGGCAAGAGCGACGACGAGAAGGCCGCGTTCGGTGACGTCGTCGCGGCGCTCAACGCGGGATGGACCGATGCCGCCGCGCGCGGTGTCTCCCCGGCGGGGGATGAGGCACAGGCCCTCGCCCGGCGCCACGTCGCCTGGCTCTCCAGCGTGCCCGGCCTGCCGACCGGGGACGACGGGTCCCTGTCGGCGGAGTACATCCGTGGGCTGGGGGAGATGTACGTGTCCGATCCGCGCTTCGCCGCCAATTACGGCGGCACTCGCGGGGCGGAACTCGTGCGGGCAGCGCTCGGTGAGTGGCTCTCCCGGCAGTCCTGAAGCGACTACCAGGGGCCTTCGGCGCGGTTCCGGCCGGCCCGCTTGGCACGGTAGAGGTGGCGGTCCGCCTCGCGCAGGAGGGCTGCCACCGGCCCCTGCTCGCACCCCGCGAAGCCGATGCTCGCCGTGAGGCGCAGTTCGGGATCGACGTGCGGCCAGCGCAGGGCGCGGACGGCGGACAGGACGTCCCGGGCCACCTGCTCCTGGTCGGCGTGCTGCTGCAGGACCAGCAGGAACTCCTCGCCGCCGATGCGCGCGACATCACGGACGCCCCGGCACTCCTGCAGACACCCCGCGACGGCGACCAGGACGTCGTCGCCCGCGTGGTGCCCGAAACGGTCGTTGACCTGCTTGAAGTGGTCCAGGTCCAGGATGGCCAGGGACCCCGTCCAGGGGCCGCCGGTCTGCCAGGCGCGGACGACGTCGGGCAGGGAGTCCTCGACCCACCGCCGGTTCCGTACCTTGGTGAGCGGGTCGATGGCGACCGCGGCCTCTGCCTGCTCGGCCCGCTCCAGCGCCGCGATGACGTTCTGCTCCGCGAAGAGGTGGTCCACCTGCGAGCGCCGCGTCTCGATCCAGCGGGTCCGTGCAGCCTGGTGGAACGTGCGGTGGAGTTCGTAGGCGAGCTGGTGGTTTCCGCTGGACGCGGCAACGGAGGCGCGCTCCTCGAGGACCATGGACGCGACCTCCTCGAGTGCATGGTGCACGGTGATCCGGTCGGCCTCGTCCAGCGCGTCGACCGCTGCGGGAAGGTTCCCCAGTCCGTGGTGGGCCTGCGCGAGCAGGAGCATCCGGCCCGCCCGGGTCTCGGGCTGGGCATCGGCCGGACCGATGTCACCGGACCGCTCCAGGACGGCGAGGGCCTCCACCGGGCGGCCGGCGGCGAGGTGCCCGCGCGCGAGGACGTCGCTCAGTTCCGCCTCCAGGTCCGGCGATGCGGCGATGACTCCCTCGAGCCGCTGCAGCCAGAAGCGGGCCTCATCCGGCATGAGCTCGTCGAGCGCCGAATGGAAGGCATTGGAGGCGAGCCGGGAGAGCAGCTCCTGGTCGTCCAGCTGTTCGGCCAGGGCGAGGGCCCGCCGGGAGACGTCGAAACCCTGCTCCAGCAGTCCCGCGGCGAGGAGTCCGAGGGCCTGGCGGGTCAGCATCTTCGCCAGCAGGCGCGGCTGCTCGGTGCCGTCGAGGAGAGTGACCGCGATGGTGGCGTGTTCGGCCCCCGCACCCGAGTAGCCGGCGATCAGGTTCATCATCGCGAGGAGCGCATGGCACCGGCTGGCCAGGCGGGCATCGCCCTGCAGCGTCGCCCAGTCGAGGATGATCTTGCCCCGGCTCATCGCGTCGGGAGAACCCTTCGAGCGGGCCAGCGCGTCGAGTGCCGTGACTTCGGCCCAGAAGGCGACGTCGGACCTCCCCAGCGACTCCGCGACGGCCTTGACCTGGGTGGCTTCCGCGATCGCGCCGGCGAGGTCGATGCTGATCTCGACCTCCTCGAGGACGGTGATCAGGTCACGCTCCTGCGCGAGGCGCAGCGAGCCGCCCTCTGTCACGACGTCGTCGTTCAACATGCTTGCTCCAAGTCGTCGAGGCAGCGCTGTCGACTGACCGAGGAGTTGTTGAGAGACCATCGTGCGCGCTGTCGTGCCGGGTGGGACTGGCTTGTCCAGTGTGCCGCCTCGGGGGCCCCGCCTCAAGGGCGCCGCGCCCGTACATCCCGCCGGGTCACGGCCGAGGCACGCCGGGTACCGCCGATCGCCCGCCCGGTCCGTTCTCCTATGCTTGGAGCAACCATCACGGCTGTCCTCCCGCAGGGCGGCATGACAGCGCGAGCACGGAAGGACGGAGCTGTGACGACGGACCGTCGCGCCGAGGGGCGGGGACGCACCGCCCGGGCGGCCGACGCGGTCGAGCAGGTGTCCGACACGCGTGCGCTCGACGTCGCGGCACGACTCGGCTTCGCGGCACTCGCCGTGGTGCACATCCTGATCGGCGTCATCGCACTGCGCCTCGCCTTCGGCGGCAACGGCGAGGCCGAGCCGACCGGCGCGCTCGAGGAGGTCGCCGAGGGACCACTCGGTACGCCGATCATGTGGATCTGCGCGGTCGGTTGCGCCGGCCTCGCGCTATGGCAGCTCAGCGAGGCCACCCTGCGCGCGCGGCACCTGCCGACGGGCGAGCGGATCGGGAAGCACATCTCGTCGGGTGCCCTCGTGGTCATCTACGGATCCATGGCGGGGACCTTCGCGCGGTTCGGACTCGGCGACGGCCCGGACTCCTCCGAGTCGACGGTCGACTTCACGCGGTCCCTCCTGTCCTCGGGCCCCGGTGTGGTGCTCGTGTTCGTGGCCGCAGCGGTCGTCCTGGGCATCGGCGCGCACTTCGTCGTCAAGGGGATCCGACGCGGCTTCCGGCCGGAGCTGCGCACTTTCGAGGACACCACCCGCGGACGGCTGATCGACCTCCTCGGCGTCGTGGGGCACGTGGCCAAGGGACTCGCTCTGCTCCTCGTCGGAGGGCTCTTCGTCATTGCGGGGCTGAACCGCGATCCGCAGGAATCGACCGGACTGGATGGCAGCCTGAAGGCGCTCCAGTACCATCCGTTCGGTGTCCCCTTCCTGACGGTGATCGCGATCGGACTCGTCTGCTACGGCGTGTTCGCCATCATCCGTTCCGTCTTCGGCCGGATGTGAGGTTCCCGCCGCCGTCCGGCTACCCCGCCGGGGACAGCGCCGCGAGGTCCGCGGGCTCGTAGCGCACCGTGCGGGCCGCGGCGCGCGCCGCCTCCCTGATCCCGGTGAGTCCCGGGCCGGCGGCGACCAGACCGGCTGCCCGCGCCTGGACGAGGACATTGCCGAGCGCCGTCGCCTCCACGGGACCTGCGAGGACCGGCAGCCCGGTCCGGTCCGCGGTCAGTTGGCACAGCAGGGCGTTCTGCGACCCACCACCCACCACGTGGATGACATCGATGGCATGTCCGGACAGCCGGACGGCGTCCCGGAGCGTGCGGGCGTAGGCCTCCGCGAGACTGTCCAGGATGCACCGCACCACGGCCGCCCGGGACGACGGCGCAGCATGGCCGGCGGCCTCCGCGGCCCGCCGGATGCGCGCCGGCATCCCGTCCGGCGCGAGGAAGTCGTTGCTGTCGGTGTCGATCACGGGCCCGCCCGCGGGCAGCTCCCCTGCGGCGGCGAGCAGTCCGAGGAGGTCCGGCTCCGGCCCCTCGACGCTCCACTCGCGCAGGCACTCCTGCAGGAGCCAGAGGCCGCCGGTGTTGCGCAGGTACCGGATGGTGCCGTCCACACCACGCTCGTTGGTGAAGTTCGCCGCGCGGCTCCCGTCACCGAGGATGGGTGTGTCGAGCTCGACGCCGACGAGCGACCAGGTCCCGGAGGAGATGTAGGCGAAACGGGTCGACCCCGCCGGCACCGCGGCCACCGCCGACGCGGTGTCGTGGGACCCGACGGCGACGACGGCGGTGGTCTCCGGCAGCCCTGTTCCCGCAGCGATGGCGGGCAGCAGGTGCCCGACCACGCTCCCGGGCTCCACGAGCAGCGGGAAGAGGTCGGGAGACAGTCCGAGCGCTTCGAGGAGGTCCTGGGCCCACGTGCCCGTCGCGGCGTCGAGCAGGCCGGTGGTGGAGGCGTTCGTGGCCTCGGTGCGGCGCTCGCCGGTGAGCCGGTAGGCCAGCAGGTCCGGGATCAGCAGGGCCTGGACCCCGGACAGGGACCGCTCCGCAGCCAGCTGGTAGAGGGTGTTGAACGGCAGGAACTGCAGTCCTGTGCGGGCGTAGAGCCGCTCCGGCGGCAGCGCCGCGTGCACGACGCCGATGGTCGCCTCGGTGCGTCCGTCGCGGTAGCTGAACGGCAGGTGCCGGAGCGCTCCGGTGTCGTCCACGAGCCCGTAGTCCACGGCCCAGGTGTCGATCCCGATGCTGGTCACCGTGGTCCCGGCCGCTGCCGCGGCAGCCGCCGCGGCAGTGAGGCCGGTCAGGACCTCGGCGAACAGTGCCTCGACGTCCCAGCGCAGCGCGCCCCCGAGGAACTGCACCCCGTTGGGGAAGCGGTGCACCGTGACGAGTTCGGGTCCCGCGTCCGTCATGGTGCCGAGGATCACGCGCCCGGAGGACGCCCCGATGTCGACGGCGGCGAACGCCTGCGCCGAGGTCCCGCTCCGACTCCCGGCCATGTCAGCGCAGGAACGCGGCGGCGACGCCCGCGTCCACGGGGATGTGCAGGCCCGTGGTGTGCGAGAGTTCGGCCGAGGTCAGGACGGCGACCGCGTTGGCGACGTTCTCCGGCAGCACCTCGCGCTTGAGCAGGGTGCGCTGGGCGTAGTACTCGCCCAGCTTGTCCTCCTCGACGCCGTAGACCGCCGCGCGCTTGGCACCCCAGCCGCCGGCGAAGATCCCGGAGCCGCGGACCACGCCGTCGGGGTTGATGCCGTTGACGCGGACGCCGTATTCGCCGAGTTCGGCGGCGAGGAGGCGAACCTGGTGCGCCTGGTCCGCCTTCGTGGCGCTGTAGGCGATGTTGTTGGGGCCGGCGAACACGGAGTTCTTGGAGGAGATGTAGATGATGTCCCCGCCCATGTCCTGCTCGATCAGCACCTTCGCGGCGGCCTGCGACATGAGGAAGGAGCCCTTCGCCATGACGTTGTGCTGCAGGTCCCAGTCCTTCTCGGTGGTCTCGAGCAGCGGCTTGGAGATGGACAGCCCGGCGTTGTTGACCACGAGGTCCAGTCCGCCGAAGGCCAGCACGGCGGCCTGCACGGCCTGGAGCACCTGGGCGGGGTCGGTGACGTCGGCCTGGACGCCGATGGCGACGTCGGGGCCGCCGAGTTCCTCGGCCACCGCGCCCGCGCTGTCGATGTTCAGGTCCGCGATGACAACGCACGCGCCTTCGGCGGCCAGGCGCGTGGCGATGGCCTTGCCGATGCCCGACGCCGCTCCCGTCACCAGGGCGATGCGTCCCGCGTGGGACTTGGGCTTGGGCATCCGCGCGAGCTTGGCCTCCTCGAGGGCCCAGTACTCGATGCGGAACTTCTCGCTCTCCTCGATGGGGGAGTAGGCGGAGATGGCTTCGGCGCCGCGCATCACGTTGATGGCGTTGAGGTAGAACTCCCCGGCGACGCGGGCGGTCTGCTTGTTGGTGCCGAACGAGAACATGCCCACGCCGGGCACCAGCACGATTGCGGGGTCCGCGCCGCGCATCGCGGGGGATTCCGGCGTCGCGTGCCGGTCGTAGTACGCGGCGTAGTCCGCCCGGTACTCGGTGTGCAGTTCGCGCAGGCGCAGCAGGCAGCTCTCCACGTCGGCGCCGGCCGGGAGGTCGAGCACGAGCGGCTTGACCTTGGTGCGCAGGAAGTGGTCCGGGCAGCTCGTGCCGAGTGCGCCGAGGCGCGGGTGCCCGCTGGAGGCGAGGAATTCCAGCACACGGGGGTCGTCGGTGAAGTGGCCCACTTGGGCCTTGTCGGTGGAGGCGAGTCCGCGGATGGTCGGTGCGAGGGCGGCGGCCTTGGCCCGGCGCTCCTCGTCCGGCAGCGGGGCGTAGCCCTCGAGGGCGGGCCCGAAGGGCTCGGCCGCGCCGTGCTCGGCGATGTAGCGCTCGGCGGTCTCGATGATCCAGAGCGAGTTCGCCTCCGCCTCGGCCGAGGTCTCGCCCCAGGCCGTGATGCCGTGCCCGCCGAGGATCGTGCCGATGGCCTCGGGGTTGGCGTCCTTGATGGCGGCGATGTCGAGTCCGAGCTGGAAACCGGGCCGGCGCCAGGGCACCCAGACGACCTTCGGCCCGAAGATCGTGGTGGTCAGTGCCTCGCCGTCGGCCGCGGTGGCGATCGCGATGCCCGAGTCCGGGTGCAGGTGGTCCACGTGCGCGGCGTCGACGAGGCCGTGCATCGCGGTGTCGATCGACGGTGCGGCACCGCCCTTGCCGTGCAGCGTGTAGTCGAAGGCCGCGACCATCTCGTCCTCACGCTCCACGCCGGGGTAGACGCTGCGCAGCGCCCGCATGCGGTCCAGGCGCAGGACGGCGAGACCGGATTCCTTCAGGGTGCCCAGGTCGCCGCCGGACCCCTTGACCCAGAGCAGTTCCACGTCCTCGCCGGTGGCGGGGTCGAAGCCCAGTCCCTTCGCGGAGGTGTTGCCGCCGGCGTAGTTCGTGGTGCGCTTGTCCGAGCCCAGGCGGTTGGAGCGCTCGATGAGGTCCTGCACGGTCTGATTGACCGTCGGGTTCGTGGTGGCGCCGGTCGCGGGCCCTGTCGTCGTCGTCACTGTCATGCTCCCCATCCGGCCTGCTGGCCGCCCTGTCGCTCGCTGTTGATCCGGTCCTGGTAGCCGCTGGCGCGGTAGGCGTCCATCGGGTCGGCCGGGAGGCCGTTCGATTCACGCCAGGAGGCCAGGCCCGGGCGGACGTCGGTGTAGAAGGCGTCCATCAGGATCGCGTTGGCGGCCAGCACGTCGCCGGATTCCTGCGCGGCGGTCAGCGCGGCACGGTCGACGAGCAGGGCCCGCGCCGTCATCTCCTGCACGTTGAGCACGGAGCGGATCTGGCCGGGGATCTTCTCCTCCAGGTTGTGGCACTGGTCGAGCATGAGGGCGATCCCGCTCTCGGGCGAGAGGCCGCCACCGCGGACCACCTCGGCCATGATGCGGAACAGCTGGAACGGATCCGCGGCTCCCACGATCAGGTCGTCGTCCGCGTAGAAGCGCGAGTTGAAGTCGAAGGACCCGAGCTTCCCGAGGCGGATCAACTGGGCGACGATGAATTCGATGTTGGTCCCGGGAGCGTGGTGGCCGGTGTCGAGGCAGACGAGGGCCTTCTCGCCGAGCTGCAGGCAGTGTGCGTAGGAGGTGCCCCAGTCGGGGACGTCCGTGTGGTAGAACGCCGGCTCGAAGAACTTGTACTCCAGCACCAGGCGCTGGTCCTCTCCGAGGCGGTCGTAGACCTTCCGCAGCGAGTCCTGCAGCCAGTCCTGGCGGGAGCGCATGTCGGCCTGGCCGGGGTAGTTGGAGCCGTCCGCGAGCCAGATCTTCAGGTCTCGGGAACCGGTGACGTCCATGACCTCGATGCACTCGTACATGTGGTCGATCGCCTTGTTCCGTACCGTCGCGTCGCTGTGCGTGAGGCTGCCGAACTTGTAGTCGTCGTCCTGGAACGTGTTGCTGTTGATGGTTCCCAGTTTCACGCCGTGCTCCGCAGCGTGCTCGGCGAGGATCCCGTAGTCATCCACCGTGTCCCACGGGATGTGCAGGGCCACGCTCGGGGCCAGGCCCGTCAGCTTGTTGACCATGCCCGCGTCCGCGATCTTCTCCTGCACCGTTCGCGGCGTGCCCGGGGTGGCGAACACCTTGAACCGGGTTCCGGAATTGCCGTAGGCCCAGGAGGGCACCTCGATGGCGAGCTGCTCCAGCTCCGCCGAAATGTCGTCGATGACAGTCATGTACTCTCTCCAGCGTGATGGCGACCGGGTGCTCCATCACACCTCGGGCGGCGATTTCTTCGGGATCTTCCTCCACCCCGGACGGGTCGGGAGAGGTAACCAGAATTGCCGTGCCTTTGAATCGTTTCATTAGCACGTTTCAAAGTTATCCTTGCCCTAGACCGAGTGTCAACAGTCCTTCCGGCCCCGCAGTCCGGACCGGACCCGAGCTTCGAGGATTCCATGGACAGCCGACCAGTCAGCATCAAGGACGTTGCCGACCGGGCGGGTGTGGCGATCGGCACGGTCTCCAACGTGCTGAACCACCCCGCGCGAGTCTCCGCTGCCACGCGCGAGCGCGTCCAGGGGGCGATCGACGACCTCGGGTTCGTGCGCAACGACGCCGCCCGGCAGTTGAGGGCGGGCCAGAGCCGCACCATCGGCCTGATCGTGCTCGACGTCGGCAACCCCTTCTTCTCGTCCCTGGCGCGTGCCGCCGAGGACTGCGCCGCCGAGAACGGCAGCACGGTGGTGCTGGGGGACAGCGGCCAGGACGCCGGACGTGAGGCGAGGTACATCGACGTCTTCGAGCAGCAGCGCGTCCAGGGGATGCTCATCTCCCCGGTCGGCGACGTGGGTCCCCGCGTCGAGGCGCTGCGCAAGCGCGGCATGCCCGTGGTGCTCGTGGACCGCGTCGATCCGCAGCGCCGCTGCAGTTCGGTGTCGGTGGACGACGTCGCCGGCGGGTACATGGCGGTGCGGCACCTGCTGGCGGCAGGGCGGCGGCGGATCGTCTTCGTGGGTACCAGGGCGGACTACCGCCAGGTGGCCGACCGGTTGACGGGGGCACGCCAGGCCGTGGAGGAGCACGACGGGGCGGTGCTGGAGGTCGTCGAGGCGGATGCCATGACGGTCCTCGCGGGCCGCGACGTCGGGGAGGCGATCGCGCAGCGCCGGGCGGGGGAGCTGCCCGACGGGATCTTCTGCGCCAACGATCTCCTCGCCATCGGCGTCATGCAGGCGGTCCTGCTGATCCGCGGCCTCCGGATCCCCGAGGACCTGGCGCTCATCGGGTACGACGACATCGACTTCTCCGCCTCCGCCGTCGTCCCCCTCACGAGCGTCCGCAAGCCCACGGAACTCATGGGGCGCACGGCCGTCGAGCTCCTGCTCGAGGAGATCGAGCGGCCGGCCTCGCGGCGGCGGCAGGTGATCTTCGACCCCGAGCTCGTGGAACGCGGGAGCACCACCGCGCTCGCTCCGGCCGCAGGATCGCCGGCACCGGCCGCAGGATGAGATCGCCGTTCGATCCGGGCTGTTGACGGTGATCTGGGTCACGCCTACTATTCGGTATGAACCGTTGCTCTGAAACGATTCATTTTTCCCGAGGAGATTGCAGTGACGCATCCTGATGGCCACGGCGGGGAGACCCCTGACCCCGCCGCACCGGCACGCACGCCCGTGCTGACGCTCCGAGGGGCACTGAAGACGTTCGGTCCGGTCGTCGCCCTGGCGGACGGGACCATCGACCTCGCCGCCGGCGAGATCCACGCACTGGTGGGTGAGAACGGCGCCGGGAAGTCGACGCTCGTGAAGATCCTCGCCGGCGTCCACCAGCCCGATGCCGGGGAGTTCCTCGTCGGGGGACAGCCCGTGAGTTTCCGCAACGTCGCGGACAGCAAGGCGGCCGGCATCTCCGTCATCTATCAGGAGCCCACGCTCTTCCCCGACCTCACGGTCGCCGAGAACATCTTCATCGGCCGTCAGCCGAAGGGGCGCCTGGGCCTCATCAGCCGCACGGAGATGCGCCGCCGCGCGAAGGACCTCTTCGACCAGCTCGGCGTCCCGATCGATCCGGACCGCGTGGCGGAGGGACTCTCGATCGCGGACCAGCAGATCATCGAGATCGCGAAGGCCATCTCCCTCGATGCGCGCATCCTGGTCATGGACGAGCCGACCGCCGCATTGAGCGGGGTCGAGGTGGACCGCCTCTTCGCCGTCGCCCGCCGCCTGCGCGATGCAGGCAGCGGCATCCTCTTCATCTCGCACCGCTTCGAGGAGGTCTTCGGGCTGTGCGACCGCATCACCGTCATGCGGGACGGCACCTACATCGCCACCCACGCGACGGAGGCGACGTCGGTCCAGGCGATCGTCCGCGAGATGGTGGGCCGCGACATCGACGCGCTGTTCCCCAAGACCGAGACCGAGACCGGCGACGTCGTCCTGCGCGTGAGCGGGCTGACACGCCCCGGTGTCTTCCACGACATCGACTTCGAGGTGCGGGCCGGCGAGATCGTCGCCCTGTCCGGGCTGGTGGGGGCGGGGCGCACGGAGGTGGCACGGGCCGTGTTCGGCATCGACCGGTACGAGTCGGGCACCGTCGAGATGTCCGGTCGCCCGCTGCGCCGCAAGGACCCCCGGGCCGCGATCGACGCCGGGATCGGCTTCGTCCCCGAGGACCGCAGGAAGCAGGGCCTGGTCATGGAGCTGTCCGTCGAGCGGAATGCGGCCCTCACGCTCCGCCACTCGCTCGCCAGGTTCGGCATCATCAGTGGACGGGCTGAGCGCGAGGCCGCCCAGACCTGGGGCAAACGGCTCCAGGTCAAGGCCGGCTCACCCGAGCACGCCGTCTCCACCCTGTCCGGCGGCAACCAGCAGAAGGTCGTGCTCGCCAAGTGGCTCGCCACGGATCCCAAGCTCCTCATCATCGACGAGCCCACGCGGGGGATCGACGTCGGGACCAAGAGCGAGGTGCACCGCCTCATCTCCGAGCTCGCGGGCCGGGGGATCGCGATCCTCATGATCTCGTCGGAACTCCCCGAGGTGCTCGGCATGGCCGACCGCGTCCTGGTGATGCGGGAAGGCCGGATCACCGGCCGCCTCGACCGCGCCGAAGCCACCGCCGAGACCGTCATGCACGCCGCCACCGCATCCCTGGAGGCCGCACGATGAGCGTCGACGGTGCGGTAGGCGCGGCTCCCGCGCACTCCACCCCGGGGCACGGGCGGCCCTCGGCGTTCGCATCCTTCCTCCGGCTCCGCGAGCTCCCGGTGATCCTCGCCCTCGTGGTGCTCGTCGCAGTGACCGCGGCCATCAATCCGCTCTTCCTCAGCGAGCAGGGCATCAAGGACCTGCTCCTGAACGCCACCATCCTGATGATCCTCGCCGTCGGACAGACACTCGTGATCATCACCCGGAACATCGACCTGTCCGTCGGGTCCATCCTCGGGCTCGTGGCGTTCGGGACGGGGAGCATCTTCGTTGCAGCACCGGACCTGCCGATCATCGCGGTGTTCGTCCTCGGCATGCTCTTCGGCGCGGTGCTCGGTGCGCTCAACGGCCTGCTGATCACCATCGCGAAGGTCCCGGCACTCGTCATCACGCTCGGGACGCTCTACATCTTCCGCGGAATCAACAACGCCTGGGCCGGCGGTACACAGTACTTCGCGGGCGACCGTCCCGAGGCCTTCGGCAACCTCTCGGTGGACACGGTCCTCGGGTTCCCCGTGATCACCCTGATCGCGGTGGTCGTCGTCGCGATCGTGGCCGTCTACATGCTCGGCACCAGACCGGGCCGCGACCTCTACGCCATCGGGTCCGAGCCCGACGCCGCACGGCTCTTCGGCATCCCCGTGACGCGCCGGGTGCTGCTCGCCTTCGTCGTCAACGGCCTGCTCGCGGGCCTGGCCGGCGTGCTGTACGCGAGCCGCTTCAACTCGGTGGGTGCGACGACGGGGTCGGGCCTCGAACTCGACGTCGTCGCCGCCGCGGTGGTGGGCGGTGTCGCTATCTTCGGTGGCAGCGGCACCGTCGTGGGGGCCGCCATCGGCGCCCTACTGCTGACCACCATCACGAGCGCCCTGACCGCGCTGCGCGTGGACAAGTTCTGGCAGCAGGCCATCGTGGGCATCCTGATCCTCGCCGCCGTCGTCATCGACCGGATCGCCGGTGTGCGGTCGGCGCGCAAGCTCCGGATCGCGGAGGCCCGCAATGTCTGATCCCTCAGGTGCACCGACCGCCGTCCAGCCCGAAGCGCACGAGCCGGAGACCGGCTCTCCAATGAAAGGCAGGCGCATGGCCGCAACACCCGGAAGCACCAGGCCGCGGGCGGAGAAGCGCCAGAAGCCGGGGCGGGCCGCAGGCGACACCTCCACGGTGCTGGCGGTCCCCAAGGGGCGCACCGGTGCCGCCCGGATCCTGCTCGGACGGGACGCCGTCATGATCTACGTGCTGCTCGTCGTCGTGATCTACGCGAGCCTCGTGATCCCGCGGTTCGCCTCGCCGGTCACCGTGGGCTTCCTGCTCCTCGATGTCATCCCGACCCTGCTCATCGCCCTGCCGATGACGCTCGTCATCATCTCGGGGGAGATCGACCTCTCGGTCGCGAGCATCGCCGGCCTCACCAGCGCCCTCATGGGAGTCCTCTGGCAGGGCGGCATGCCGATCGCGCTCGTCCTGGTGATCTGCGTGCTGGCAGGCCTCGTCGCGGGCGCCTTCAACGGGGTGCTCATCGCGTATCTCGGCCTACCGTCCCTCGCCGTCACCATCGGCACGCTCGCCCTGTTCCGGGGCCTGGCGCTCGTGGTGATCGGCGACAACGCCGTGGCGAACTTCCCTCCCGGCCTCACCGCCTTCTTCACCTCGAAGATCGGCGGGACGGGCATCCCCACCGTCATGGTCGGCGTCGTCCTGCTCATCATCGCCTTCGCCGTCGTCCTGCACTTCACGCCCTTCGGCCGCGGGCTCTTCGCCCTCGGCTACAGCAAGGAAGCGGCGACGTTCGTCGGGATCGACGTCGCACGCTCCAAGTTCCTGCTGTACCTGGCCACCGGCACCGTGTCGGCGCTCGCGGGCATCTACTGGACCCTGCGGTACTCCAGCGCCCGCAGCGACAACGCGAGCGGCCTCGAACTCGCCGTCATCGCGGCGGTACTGCTCGGCGGCGTGTCGATCTTCGGCGGCAAGGGCTCCATCCCGGGTGTGCTCGCCGGTGTGCTGCTGATCGGCACCATCAACTACGCCCTGAAGCTGGACCGCGTCTCCGAGGTGGTCCTCATCATCGTGACGGGCTCCTTGCTCATCATCTCGGTGGTGGCGCCGAACATCGCGTCCGCCATCAAGGGGGCCCGCCATGCCAGGCGTGTCCGCACTGCTCCACTTCCCTAGGCCGTCCCCCTGGGGTTGCACCCGGCGTCTGGTTCCCAGCGCCCATCGAAAGGAAGAAACAATGAGGTTCATCCATTCCGGATCCACCGGACGCCGGGCGGCTCTCGCGGCCCTGGCAACGAGCGCCGCGCTGGTCCTCAGCGCCTGCGGCGGCGGCGCTGCCTCCGAGGGCGGCGGCAGCGAGGGTGGCAGCGGGTCGGACGGCGAGCAGACGATCACGTTCATCCCCAAGCAGCTCAACAACCCCTACACCGACGTGGTCCTGGGCGGCGGCGAGGACGGCGCGACGGAGGCAGGGTTCGCCTCCTCCGAGGTGGTCGGTCCGCTGGACGCCAGTGCGTCGAGCCAGGTGTCCTTCATCAACGCCGAGACCCAGCGCGGCACCAACGTGATCGTGATCGCCGCGAACGATCCCGATGCCGTCGGACCGGCCCTCGAGGAAGCCCGCACCGCGGGTTCGAAGATCGTCGCGTTCGACTCCGACACCAATCCCGACTACCGGGACCTCTTCGTCAGCCAGGTCGACGCGAAGGACGTGGCCCTGATCCAGCTCGAACTGATCTCCGAGCAGATCGGCGGGGAAGGCGAGATCGCCATCCTGTCGGCCACGGCCAATGCCACCAACCAGAACGAGTGGATCAAGTTCATGGAGGAGGAGCTGGCGTCCAACCCCGACTACGCGAACATCGAACTGGTCGCCAAGGTCTACGGCGACGACGACGACACCAAGTCCTTCCAGGAGGCGCAGGGCCTCCTGCAGGCGTACCCGGACCTGAAGGGCATCATCTCGCCCACCACGGTCGGCATCGCGGCGACCGCCCGGTACCTCTCCACCTCGGAGTACAAGGGCAAGGTCGCGCTCACCGGCCTCGGCCTGCCGAACGAGATGCGCCCGTTCGTCAAGGACGGGACCGTCACCGAGTTCGCCCTCTGGGACCCGGCACAGCTCGGCTACGTGGCGGCCTTCGCGGGCAAGGCGCTGGCCGACGGCGACATCACCGGGAAGACCGGTGACACCTTCGAGGCCGGCGAGCTCGGCGAGCGTGAGATCGGTGAGGGCGGAGTGGTCCTCGTCGGACCGCCCACGCAGTTCAACGCGGAGAACATCGACGACTACGACTTCTAGTCGTCCGTCGGGCGGGGTGCCTTCGCGGGCGCCCCGCCCATTCCCGTCCCGTCCTCTCCACGTCCCGTCGTCGCACCCGCCGACCTTCCGGTTGTCCCACCCGTCGTCCCACCCGTCGTCCTACCCGTCGTCCCAGGAGCACCATGACCACCGATCCCGCGGTCGGGCCCACCGCCCCACTGGCCCTCTCGGGGCTGCTCGAGCCGGTCCGTCGTCGTCCGACCCGCCTCGGTCTCGTCTCGGGTGGCCTCGGCGCGTACTGGCCGCAGTTCCCCGACCTGCTGCCGCAGCTGCAGGAGTCGGCGCGCTACGTCACCGCCCGGTTCGGCGAGCTCGACGCCGAGGTGACCGACGTCGGCTTCGTCTCCGATGCACGCGAGGCGGCGCTCGCCGCGGAGCAGCTGCGACGCGCGGACTGCGATCTGATCGTCATCTTCCTGACCACGTACCTGACGTCCTCGATGGTGCTCCCGATCGCCCAACGGTCCGGGACGCCGGTCCTCGTGATCGACCTGCAGCCCACCGAGGCCATGGACCATGCGAACTTCGACACCGGGAAGTGGCTCGCCTACTGCGGCCAGTGCCCCGTGCCCGAGGTCGCCAACGTCTTCCGGCGGGCCGGCATCCCCTTCCGCTCCGTCTCCGGACACCTGAAGCAGGAATCGGCGTGGCAGCGCATCGACCAGTGGGTCCACGCGGCCGGGGTCCGTGGCCGGCTGCGGCACGCCCGCCACGGGCTCATGGGCCATGTCTACCCGGGGATGCTCGACGTCTCCACCGACCTCACCACGGTGTCGACGACGTTCGGCTCGCACGTCGAGGTCGTCGAGTTCGACGACCTCCGCGAGTTCGTCGGCGAGGTGACCGATGAGCAGGTGCGCGAGCGCGTAGCCCTGGCCCGGAGCCTGTTCACCGTGGACGGGTCCGTCCTCGACGAGGACTTCGCCTGGGGCGCGAAGGTCTCCGTGGGCCTCGACCGACTCGTCACCGAGTTCGACCTCGACTCCCTGGCGTACTACCACCGCGGCCTCGCCGGCGAGCAGCACGAGCGCCTCGGCGCGGGGATGATCCTCGGCGCCTCCATCCTCACCGCCCGCGGTGTCCCGATGGCGGGCGAGTACGAGCTGAGGACGTCGATCGCCATGCTCGCGGCGCAGGCCATGGGGGCCGGTGGGTCCTTCACCGAGATCCAGGCGCTGAACTTCTTCGACAATGTGGTGGAGATGGGCCACGACGGGCCGGCCCATCTCGCCGTCAGCGCCGCCGAGCCACTGCTGCGCGGGCTCGGGGTCTACCACGGCAAGCGCGGGTGGGGCGTCTCGGTGGAGTTCGACGTGCGGCACGGGCCGGTCACGACCTTCGGCATCGGACAGGATCCCGACGGCTCGTACGTCTTCATCACCTCGGAAGGTACCGTGGTGCCCGGCCCACTGCTGGCCATCGGCAACACGACGTCGCGCGTGGACTTCGGGGGAGACCCCGGGCTCTGGGTCGACGAGTGGAGCCAGACCGGCATCGGCCACCACTGGGCTTTGTGCGTGGGCCACCGGGCCGCCGACGTGAAGGCCGCGGCGTCCCTCCTCGGCGTCGAACACCGCCACGTCTCTCTCTGAACCACATCGACCACCAGCAAAGGAACAGATATCGATGGAACGCGTGTGCTTCCAGTTGCAGGTCCGGCCCGAGCGCATCCCCGAGTACCGGCAGCGCCACGCGGCGATCTGGCCCGACATGGCGCGGGCGCTCAAGGACACCGGATGGAACAACTACTCCCTGTTCCTGCGCCCGGACGGGCTCCTGATCGGGTACGTGGAGTGCGAGGACTTCGCGGCTTCCCAGGCGGCGATGGCCGACACCGAGGTCAATGCGCGGTGGCAGCAGGAGATGGGCCCATTCTTCGTGGCGCTCGAGGGGCGTCCCGACGAGGAATTCCTCCGACTCGAGGAGGTCTTCCACCTGGAGGACCAGCTCTGATCAGGAGGGCACCGTGCGGGCCGTCGCGTGCGCTCCTCGCGTAGGACGCCTCAGTCGTCGAAGACGGACCAGCAGATGCTGGTGCGGCGGACCTGGTCCTCGAGGACAAGGGCACGGAGGTGCTCGGGGATCTGCCGGCGCTGCCAGTCGCGCTCGGCCCGCGCAGCTTCGATCGCGTCCCGAGGCCGGCTGTCCCCGCGGTTCGATTCCTCGAACAGGGCCAGGACATGCTCAGCGCAGGTAGCCGCCCACAGTGCCAGGAGCTGGTGATCGATCTCGGTGAGGGTTCCTCCGCGCCGGACGGACACGAGGCGAACATCGCGAACAGCCGGAAGGATCATGGGACCGGTTCCTGCTCCTCGGGATCCTTCCGTCCGCCGCTGCGGGTCATGGACGGAGCAACCGGTGCCGGCCAGACGACGATCAGCGCCGTCGCGATCGGTCCCACCAGCAGCGAGATGAGGAACCACGCCCACCGGGAGCGATTCTTCTGCTCGGCGAGACCGGCGTTGATGAGGGCGACGGTGAACCAGAAGAAGCCTGAACCTACGTAGTCATCCACCCGTCCACCCAATCACAGCCAGGAGCACCGAACTGCCTCGTGGCGGGCCGTTCCCGGATCAGTGCGTCGACCGGCTCCCGTCAGCCCCGACAGTGTCCGTCCATCCGGCGTCCGGGGACAACGCGGTACTCGGGGCCTTTCTCACCGACCGCCGACCAGCAGCCCGATGCCACGCCGGCGCACATCGAGTACGCCCGCCGCTGGCGTGAGATGCCGAAAGTGGTGTTCTCCTCGACGATCAGCACGGTCGACCGGAACACCGGCCTGGTCGCCGGCGACGCGGTCACCGAGATCACCCGGCTCGCTCGGGGACCGCTCGATCCGGCTCATCCTCGGGACGGCCGGCGTACCACTCGTGGAACTCGGAGCACCGTCCAGAGCTGTCGAACCGCAGGAACCAGATGTTGTCGTACGCCGTGACGACGCGATCACTCTCCGGCTCGTAGAACACCGTCCGGCCATGGGCTACGACCCGGTCACCCTCGATGGCGACCGGATGGTACCGGGCGTCGAAGGACTCGCCGATGAATGCCTCGCGCTCGCTCATCCACTCTGCGACGATCTCCCGACGTCCGGACGCCCGCAGCTGGAAGGGGTAGTGCCACACGGCAGCTTCGGACCAAAGATCCGCGATCGCCTGCTCGTCGTACGTCTTCCAGGCCGTCACGTACGCATCGAGCCACTCCTGCGCCGATGCCCTCGTGATCCGCTCCGACGGCACCGGGGTGTTGTGCCACTCGGGCTGGTCCAGGAAGCTCGTCATTCCCAGATCGTAGCCAGGACCGGACGGCGGTGGGAGCCCGGGTGGCATCGAGCCAGGTGCCGGGCGTCCAGGTGCCGGGGTGGATGCGCCGGGCCGGAAGGCCGACCCTGTCCCCGGATCCACGGAACGGGCCTCGGTGCGTCATGAGCGAGAATGGCGACATGACCCTGGGTGATGAGCTCGACCTGATCTTCGAGCGTCGAGACCGCGGCACCATGCAGCCGACCATCGATGCCCTGCTGCCCTACTACGCTGCCCATCCGGAGAACGCGCGGGTGCTCTACGAGATCGGCGGGGCCTACGACACGGCGGGACAGGAAGACATCGCGCGAGGGTTCTACGAGAAGGCTCTTGCTGCAGGCCTCGAAGGTGATCTGCTGCGCCGGTGCTATGTCCAGTACGGGTCGACGCTCAGGAACCTCGGCGAGTACGAGGCGTCGCTGGAGGTCTTCAGGGCAGCTCGCGCTGTGTTTCCCGGCTCCCCGGCGCTAGGGGCCTTCGAGGCCATCACCCTCCATGCGGCGGGCCGATCGGATGAATCTGTCGCCTCGTTGCTCGATCTGGTGGTGACCTTCGTTCACGCTCCCGACATCGAGCGGTACAAGGAAGCCATCAGCGGCAACGCGGCCCACATCCGTGCGCTCGACGACGAGAACTCCTAGTGGACCGTACCGATGCTCGACCGGTCCGCCTGCGATGATCAGCCGTGAAGGCTCCCGAGCGAAGGAGGCACACCAGTGACGGACTTCTCTCCGTCCGCTTTCGCGCGACAGGCAGGATGAGCCGCAGCCGTTAGGATCACACCGTGAAGCTTCTTCTCACCTCGGCCGGGGTCACCAATCCGACGATCCTCGGCGCTCTCGAAGCGCTTCTCGGGAAGCCGATCACCGCGTCCACCGCGCTGTGCATCCCCACCGCCCAGTACGGTCACCCCTGGCTCGGCCCCGGCATCGAGGCGTGGAGATTCATCAGTGGCAGATCCGAGAACCCCATGGTGGACCTGGGATGGAAATCCGTCGGGGTGCTGGAGCTGACCGCGCTGCCGAGCATCGATGAGGAGCGGTGGAAGCCGCTCGTGCGCGAGACCGACGTGTTGCTGGCGGCAGGCGGTGACGCCCTCTACCTCGACCATTGGATACGGCAGTCGGGACTGGCCGACATGTTCCCGTCGCTGGCACGCACCGTGTGGGTCGGGATGAGCGCGGGCAGCATGGTGATGACTCCGCAGATCGGCCGGGAGTTCGTCGGCTGGAACTCGCCGACGGGCGATGACAGCGCACTGGGAATGGTCCACTTCTCGATCTGCCCGCACCTCGCGCCCGACGGTGCACCCGGTAACTCGCTGGCTGCAGCAGAGAGATGGGCCGCCGGTATACCTCACCCGTCCTACGCCATCGACGACCAGACGGCCATCAGCGTGACCGATGATGCGGTGGACGTCATCACGGAGGGCCTCTGGCGGTACTTCCCTGGACAGGCAGCCGCCGACGTCACGGCCGGGAAGCCCTGACAGCCCGGGCGACCTGAACGGATCCGTACGATCCACTTCGGCGACCAGGCGTTTGTGACCTCGAGGGGTAATCAGTAGTCTGTGGATGTGGTCCAGAAGCAGGCCTCTTCTTCTCAGCAAGAAAACTGGAGTGCGGGCTCATGCTCACATCACCCACGGCCAGAATGGGCATTCTGACGGGCGACATGGCGAACCTTCCCACAAGGGCGCTGCACCGGATGATCGATCGCCTCTACGAGGACCTCGACACCGATGAACCCGTCGAGGGAGTCGCTTGCCGGTACGCGGAGCTCCGCGACGAACTCGACCACCGGGGCGCCGGCAGAAGGATCCCCCTCGCGGGCAGAACCGGTCCGTCGCGCCGCGGAGCGGTCCGCACTGCGCTCATCCGGAAGCGCCTGGCCTCACGCCCCTACGTCTAGCGCTGCCGGCGCGGCACGCGCGCGTGCTGCCCTGCACAGTATGGCGATCAGCCGAAGACCGACCCGGGCCACTGGGGACGCTCTTCTTCACCCCGCCGGCCTGACGGCTGTTCGCCGATCGATCGCTGACACCGGTTCCGATGATGATGGAAGAGCATGCTGCCTGCACTCGATGAAGCCGTCTTTGCAACCTTTGCCCAGGACCTCAGGTCCTACCCCGAAGCACTTCGATTCCTTGCGGACTTCGACGCGATGCTGACCCGCCGGATATCCAGGATCGGTGATGCCCTGGAATGCGGGGAGGGTGAGGAAACGACGACGGCCTTGCTCAGCCTTCACGCCAGCGCGGCCATGGCTGGTGCGTGCGCACTGCAGCACAGCACCGCCAAAGCTCTGACGACCATTCGTTGCTCGGGTGTATCTCGGGGTTTCGCGGACGAACTCGTCCTGCAGCTCACAGACCAGGCACGACACTTCACACGGTCGTACCGTGCGTTCCGTCGCGGAGCCCTGTAGGGTCCCGTACCCCTCACCGGCGCCTGCGCGGCCGCGAGTACCGGCTGACAAGATCATTGAGCGCCAGAGTGGTGACGATGATGGAAACGGCCCCCGCTGCGAGACCGACGTAGAGGCCGCCGAGCATCGCCAGGGGGGAGTCGGCGTCGGTCAGGTAGGCGTGGGCGGTGGCAGCACCGACCACCCAGGAGGCGGCGACGACGACCAGCGCGAGGATGGACGGCAAGGCGCCGAGATGGTTCTTGATCCATCGGAACGGCCGTGCTGTTTCGATCCCCAGGAGTGCCATGCTCCAAGTCTCCGGCGGTAAGGTCACGGTGCAGTCGACGGTACGTCTCGACTTGGCCACAGTTCGCGCCAGGACGGCCTTCCGGGTATTTCCTCTCCTCGGTCAGCCGATAACGTCCGAGGTGGGGGATGAAGCAGTGCAGGTTCTTGCCAGGGATCCCTCGTCGTCCAATCAACCTCTGCATCAGGAGCGCCACGCCATGGTCAAGCCGCCCTCTGTCCTCGCCCTCATGGCCGCCGCTGCACTCCTCGCAGGTTGCGCAGGCTCGCCCGCCGACCAGCCTGCGGCCCAGCCCGCCTCGACCGCCTCGGCCACGGCCTCCCCGACGCCGTCTCCGGTTGCGTCTGTCACCGCATCCAGCGAGGCAGGGCCGGCGCCGACGCAGGAGGACGCCGCGCCAGTAGAGACACCGCCCGCGGTCATCGAGACGCCGGTCGAACCACCGGCCCCCGAGCCCGTCGTCGAAGCACCAGCCCCCGCGCCGATCGTCGTCGGGACTGCTACCACCTGGGAAGCCGCGCCCCGGATCACCGTCACCCAGGGCTCGACGTTCGTCCTCACGGGGACCGGTTACCAGCCCGGCCAGAACATCTCCATGTTCATGGGGATCTACCAGACCGACATGACAGAGATCGATGAGCAATCCATGATCGCCGACGCCTCGGGTAGCTTCAGCTTCACGATCACGCTCGCTCCGGACGTCACGCCGACGACCTACGGGGTCTCCACCCTGGTCCGGGACGGCATGCGGCCCGAGGACATCGAGGCGAGCAAGCAGCACGCACTCGTCGACGTCCTCCCCGCCTAGGCGAGAGGGCGCGGCTCCCGATCGGCGACACGATGATCCATCCCATCCTCTCGCGCCGGCTTCTTGCCAGTCCCTACCGCGACCCTGTTCACGACGGTGCGGCCGACCCGGTCCTCGTGTCCGATCCAGTGACAGGGGGCTGGTCCATGTTCTACACGCAGCGCCGTGCGGCGGAGATCGGGCTCGACGGCGTGGCCTGGGTGCACGAGTCCGAGATCGGTGTCGCCCGGTCGAACGACGGAGGGTCGACGTGGACGTACCAGGGCGTCGTCGAGGGACTCGACGCACCGGGCCTGGCGCAGCCCGTCACCCGGTGGGCGCCCGACGTCGTCCGGATCGGTGACCGATGGGTCATGTTCCTGACAGTGCTCGGAGGTAGGAGGACGGATTGGACCGGTCCGGCGAGGATCGCCCAGTACACCAGCGCCGATCTCCACGTGTGGGACTTCCAGGGCTATCTCGACCTCGATTCCGAACGGGTCATCGACGCTGCCGTGGCCCGGTGCGGTGATGGCCTGTACCGCCTCTGGTACAAGGACGAGGCGCGGGGATCACGCACCTACGCCGCGGTGACAGCCACCCCACTCCTGGCGTCCACCTGGCGTGTCGAAGGTCTGGTGATCGGCGGCAGGCCGCACGAGGGTCCCAAGGTCTTCGCGCTCGGCCGGTGGTACTGGATGGTCACCGACGAGTGGCGGGGCCTGGCCGTCCACCGGTCGAGGGATGGTGCAGGCGGATGGGAACGGCAGAAGCGCGATGACGGGCTGATCCTCACCGCACCGGAGACCTTCGAGGGTCGCCCTGTCGCGGCCCGGCATGCCGACGTAGTCATCCAGGAGAACCGCGCTGCCATCGTGTACTTCACCCATCCGCAGTGGCCCGGTACGGACCTGGGAGACATGGAAGGCGAGGGTGCCGGCATGGCACATCGCAGGAGTCATGTCCGGGCCGCCTGGTTCGAGGTCGACCTCGCCGGCGACCTCGTGCCCAGCAGCGCGGGTCGCTGATCACCGACCCTCCAGACGACGGAGTGTCACATCGTGGAGCCGGTCCCGTTGGCGGCTCGACCGCCGCGTGACGCCACCTGCAGCGCTACCGCGACCGCTCGTCCTTCGTCGATGCGCTCCTGGAGGCGGACCACCTTCTTCACCGGCAGCACGTAGCCGCCGTCGCGGGGGAGCAGTGAGGTCTCCCATCCGGTTCCTCCGATGCGCACCGATACCGGAATCACTCCCCAGCCGTAGGTCGCCCGCCCGGCCTCGATGCGAACGTACTCGCACACCTCCTCGGGCACCGTGAGCCAGTAGAACGGGGCGGGGCCACGCCACTCGAACAATTCCGCGGTGAAGGTCTGCTCCATACGGGCCAGAGTCCCGGGCCCGCGCCGAAGCGTCAACCCTCGTTCCTACCCGATTCTCCAGCCGACCCCTGGCCTTCCATGCGGGATGAGAACTTGCGGCGCGCCCACGGCGTATGTGGTTATGGTGGAAGTAATCGGTGAGGGGGAATCAGGCATGGCCTGCGATGGGTGCACGACTTCTTCGAAGCTCGACTTCGATTTCAGCATGGCCTTCCAGCCCATCTATGACGCGATCGACGACCGCGTCTGGGGCTACGAAGCGCTGGTCAGGGGACTGTCGGGCGAGGGCGCCCCTGAGGTCCTGTCGAAGATCTCGCCGGAGCAGATGTACCGGTTCGACCAGGACTGCCGCGTCAAAGCCATCGAGTTGGCCTCGCGCCTCTTTCCTGCCGGCGAGGACCTGAAGCTGTCGATCAACTTCATGCCCAACGCGGTCTACGAGCCGGCCGCATGCCTCCGGGCGACGCTCCGGGCTGCCCGGCAATTCGATTTCCCGACGTCGGCCATCATGTTCGAATTCACGGAGAACGAGGAAGTGTCGGACACGGCCCATCTCACGAACATCATCACCGAATATCGCAAGCACGACTTCACCACCGCCATCGATGACTTCGGTGCCGGTCATGCGGGTCTGGGGCTCCTCGTCGAGTTCCAGCCGGACCTCGTCAAGATCGATATGAAGCTCATCCGGGGAATCGACACCAGCCCGGCTCGCCGGGCCGTCGTCGCCGGCATCGTGAGCATCAGCGAGGCTCTCGGCATCACGCTCCTCGCGGAAGGCATCGAGACCGAGGCGGAGTTCCTGGTCCTGAAAGCGGCCGGCATCCGCCTGTTCCAGGGGTATTGGTTCGCGAGGCCGGCCTTCGAGGAACTCCCGCAGATCCATCGCTGGTCCGCTCCTGGCGTTCCCGCTGTCGCGTAACTCCATGGAACGGGTTCAAGGCATCGGAGGGCTTTTCTTCCGCTCTGAGGATCCAGGGGCGCTGTCCCGCTGGTACGCCGAGCATCTGGGCATCGATCCACCGCCGGCGTCCTATAACACCTCGTCATGGCGGCAGAACGGGGGAGCGACGGTCTTCTCCGGTCTGTCGGCGGACTCCGGGCACATCCCGGCCGGGAAATCGTGGGCTGTCACGTTCCGCGTTGCCGACCTCGCCGCCATGGTCCGGCAGCTCGAAGCAGCAGGAATCACCGTGGACCGTGACGATGAGGCCTACCCCAACGGACTGTTCGCTTCGCTCCTGGACCCCGAAGGGAACAGTATCCAGCTGTGGCAACCAGCAGGAGCAGACTCCTGAGCCCACCCGGCCCGCCGGAACCCGTCGGGCGTGCCGGCATCAAAGCAGGGTGATCGTGGCACGGACATCCTCACCCCGGCACTCATCGAGCACACACGAGGTTGCGGCACGCCTCCTCGTGTTCCCGGCAGGGCCCGTCGTCGTGTTCTCCGGGGTCGGGGCTCAGCCGGCCTTCGACGCAGGATAGACGACGACGTCCACCGAGTCCCCGCGGTGGTGGAACCGGATGATACTCCCGTCCGGGAGGCTTGCGCCGGTGTCGTCCCGCGACAGGTGCAGAGTGCCGATGTCCGCGAAGAGACCGACCCCGGGCGGGACGCAGTTGGCGCCGTCGACCATGGGACCCGAGCGGTCGATGATCATGAAGCACTGCAGACCTTGCCTGTCCACGGCGAACCACGGTTCGACTCCTCGATACGGTTCATAGCCGCGGATGCTCGAACGGTCGACGTCGGCTCCCAGGAAGTCCAGCATCGAGAACACCACCTCGTCTCCTCCGCCGGCGCTTTGATGCAGGACGGCATCGGGGCGGGGCCCGAGGAACCACCCCACGATGTACGCGAGGGCGAAGAGGACCGCCAGGGTGCCGGCTACGAACCAACTGCGGCGGGCCCGTGTGGCGGTGGCTCGATGCCAGCGGTGCTGCCATCGCGACCGTGGCGGGCATTCGGCGGGCTCCACCCCGGGCGACCTGCCGGCGGCTTCGTCCGACTCCTCGGCTTCGGGGGCGGCCGGGGGCGGGTCGGCCACCGGCGCACCTTCGGTGGTGGCGCCGGATGCGGGGGTCGGAGTGCGGGCCCTGCCGGACCGGCTCGCGGTGCGTGCCGCTTCGAGTTCCGTCAGCCGTGCCAGTGCAGCGGGATCGGCCTGGATATCGGGATGCGGACCGTAGGCCCTCCTGCGCAGCGCGTCCAGTTCGGCTGCAGGATCCGACACGGGCGAGGATCCGTCCATCAGCCGGCCTCCGGCATGAGGTGGACGTAGGCATCCACTGCGTCGCCGTGAAGAATGAACCGGATGATGCCGACGCCGGGCAGCCCTTCGAATCCTTCGAACCCGTCGCCGGACGACGAGACGTCCATGACGAGGTCTGCCGGAGACGGAGCGCAGCGCGCTTCCGACATGCTGCCACTGGCTTCGTGCATGGCCACGAGACAGGGCGAGTCGTACGCGTTCACGCCGGACCAGATCGTGAGACCGCGGAAGGAACCGTGCGCGCGGAGGGTCGTGGTGTCGATCGCGAACATGGGTCCCTCCATCGCCACCAGCGTGCGGACCCGGTCGCCGGCTGCGGCTCCGGTGGGGAGCAGGGTGGCATCGGGGCGCGGCGCTTGTCCGAGGAGTGTTGTCGCGACGGCTCCGCCCGCCACGACCAGCGCGCCGGCTGTCCACGCGAGGCGACTGCGCCGCGTTGCCATCATGCGGTGCACGAACGACCGCGGCAGGTCGTCCCTCCCTGCCGGCCGGGACGACGCGACCCCTTCCGGACCGTTCGACTGCCGAGCCACCTGTCGTCCAGCTGAGGCAGTGGAGGCGGGAGCAGCCGTCGGCTCACCAGCCGCGCCGGTCACGCTTCCCGTCGTGGTGGCGACACGTCGACGCTCGAGGTCAGCGCGGTGCGCAGCCTCGAGTTCATGCAACCTCGCGAGGGCCGGCGGGTCGATCCCGATGTCGGGGTCCGGCCCGTACGCCCTCGTACGCAGTTCATCGAACTCGCGGTCGGCGTCCGAAGGATGCGCGATGCCTTCCACAGCTGAAAGGTACACCTGGAGGTCGAGGCGAGTCCACGGGTGCTTCCACGTGGGTCGACGTCATGGCCGGTCCGCGTGCGGGGGGAGCTTCCGGGCGATGCGCAGGAGCGCGACGGTGAGGGCTCCCGCAACAGGGGTCCAGAGCAGCCGCTCGATCACGGACCGCGAGGCGAGATTCATCAGGGTGCCGACCCCAATCAGGCACGCAGCGCCCGTGAGGATCCGGCGCTTCGTCGTCGTGCCGGGTCCTCGGTCCGTCGTGACCAGGGCGAGCCCGAGGTAGGCCAGGGACGAGACCGCGCTGGCCACCCGGAACCTGGCAGGCAAGGTGCCCGGGGTGTAACCGCCGTAGGCGGCCGCGCCCCATGGCGCTCCGGCGGCCAGGGCGGCCTGGAATGCCGCGACGACGGCGAGGAGGGCGGTCGCGAGCCCGACGGGCCCGTGGTGCGCAGCCGAAGGGGGAGGCGTTCTGAGGGTCATGCTCGGAGCCTAGCGCGGATTGCAGGGCTCCACCCGGGATGCGGTCGGGTACATCGCGGTCCGGCTGCGCCGGGGGAAGCGCCTGCCGGGATGATCACCACTGCTGGCCGGAAAATCCTGCTACTCCCTCTTGCTATGTACTGGTAGTCAGTGTTACTTTGTACCGGTATCAAGTAACACTGAGTAGCGAGAGGAGAGTCATGGGCAGGCAGGCGACAGAGATGCTCAAGGGCACCCTCGAGGGCATCGTCCTCGCACTTCTCGCCGGAAGGGCTGCGTACGGGTACGAGATCACGACGTGGCTGCGTGAGCAGGGCTTCTCGGACATCGCGGAGGGCACCATCTACGCGCTTCTCGTGCGGGTGGAGCAACGGGGGCTCGTGGACGTGGAGAAGGTCCCGTCCGAGAAGGGCCCCCCGCGCAAGGTGTACTCGCTCAACGCGCAGGGGCAGGAATACCTCAACGAGTTCTGGAGGACATGGAGCTTCCTCTCGGAACGGCTCGAACAGCTCCGACAAGGAGGGGTGTGACCATGTGGATCGAGAAGATCGTCGGGGATCTCGGCGACAAGAAGAGGTACAGGGAGTACAAGGAGCGCATCCGGCAGTTGCCGGAGGGCTACCGCCAGGCCGCTGCGGCGCTCGAGCGGTACCTCATGAACCTCGGCCCGAGTGACGACGGCAAGAGCCTCATCGCCATGCTCAACGATCTCGCCGACCTGCTCGAGCAGAGCGTCGCCGCAGGAACGCCCATCCGGGACGTCGTCGGTGCGGACCCTGCCGAGTTCGCCGAGGAGTTCATGCAGAACTATGGCGGTGGAAGCTGGATCCGCAAGGAGCGCAACCGCCTCGCCTCCGCGATCGACGACGCCGAAAGGGACGAGCGGCGATGAGCGCCGTGGCGTCCCCCATCCGGGTGTCGGGACTGGAGAAGTCCTACAAGGATCTCCACGTGCTCCGCGGCATCGACTTCGACGTCGCCGGCGGCAGCATCTTCGCGTTGCTGGGGTCCAACGGTGCCGGCAAGACGACTGTCGTGAAGATCCTCTCGACCCTGCTCTCCGCGGATGCCGGCACGGCGTCGGTCAGCGGGTTCGACGTCGCTGCGCAGCCGGCGCAGGTGCGTGGATCGATCAGCCTCACGGGTCAGTTCGCGGCTGTCGACGAGGTGCTCAGTGGACGCGAGAACCTCGTGCTCATCGCACGGCTGCGGCACCTCAGCGACCCGGGCGGCATCGCCGATGACCTGCTGCGCCGCTTCTCGCTGACGGACGCGGGAGGGCGGAAGGTCTCGACCTACTCGGGTGGGATGCGCCGTCGCCTCGACATCGCGATGAGCCTGATCGGGCACCCGCCCGTCATCTTCCTCGACGAGCCGACCACAGGGCTCGATCCCGAGGCGCGCATCGAGGTGTGGCAGGCGGTGAAGGAACTCGCCGTGCAGGGCACCACGATCCTGCTCACCACCCAGTACCTCGAGGAGGCCGAGCACCTCGCCGACCGCATCGCCGTCCTCCATCAGGGCCATATCATCGCGAACGGCACCCTGGCGGAACTCAAGCAGCTCCTTCCACCCGCCCAGGTCGAGTACATCGAGAAGCAACCGACCCTCGAGGACGTCTTCCTCGCGATCATCGGCGTCGACACCGCGACGGACACCCCGTCCGGACCCACCCGGAAGGACTCCCGGTGACCACCCACCTCCTCGGCGACACCGCCGTGCTGACAGGGCGATCCCTGCGCCACATCACGCGCAGTGCGGACACGATCGTCACGACGGCGGTCATGCCCGTCGCCATCATGCTTCTCTTCGTCTTCGTGCTCGGTGGTGCGATCGATACCGGCTCGTCCTCCTACGTGAACTACCTGCTGCCCGGCGTCCTGCTCATCACGGTCGCCTCGGGCGTCGCGTACACCTCCTACCGGCTCTTCCTCGACCTGCAGAGCGGTATCTTCGAGCGCTTCCAGTCCATGCCCGTCGCCCGGTCCAGCATGCTCTGGGCGCATGTCCTGACATCACTGGTCGCCAATCTGGTCTCCCTCGTGATCGTCGTCCTCGCCGCCGTCGCCATGGGTTTCCGCTCGGGCGCAGGGATTGCGGCCTGGCTCGCCGTCGCCGGCATGCTGGTGCTGTTCACACTCGCCCTGACCTGGATCGCGGTGATCGCCGGACTCTCGGCGAAGTCGGTGGACGGCGCCGCAGCGTTCTCCTACCCGCTGATCTTCCTGCCGTTCATCAGCTCCGCCTTCGCGCCCACCGAGTCCATGCCGGGTCCGGTGCGCTGGTTCGCGGAGCACCAGCCCGTCACCTCCATCGTCGAGACGATCCGGAACCTGTTCGCGCAGCAGCCGGTCGGCAGCGACATCTGGACAGCGCTCGCCTGGTGCGTCGGGGGCCTGGTGGCTGCCTACGCCGTCGCCATCATGACCTATCGGCGCAGGACCGGCTAGGCAGGGCCGTGAGCGCGCGGTCCGGCAGGAGGGAAGCCTGCGCGGCTGGGGCCTTCGTCAGACCCACATCTCGATCTGTACCTGCCCGGCCAGCCGCCTGAGTACCTGCACATCGTCATCGGTGAAGATCCGCGGCTGGTCATCCATCAGGCACAGCGTGCCGATACGCCAGCCGTCCACGGTGCAGACGGGGTGACCGGCGTAGAAGCGGACTCCGGGCGCGCCGGTGACGAGGGGGTGATCGCGCCACTCAGGATGCACGCGTGCATCCGCGATGACCAGCGTGCGGTCCTGTTCGATGGTCGTCGCACAGAGCGAGAGGTCCCGCGGAAGATCCTGGCCCAACGGTCCGACGACGGATTTGATGATCTGCGAATCGCCGGTGATCAGGGCGATGGAGGCCGAGCTGACACCGAAATGGTCCCGCGCCTGCCGGGTGATCCGATCGAAGCGGTCCTCCGCACCACCCTCCAGCAAGCCGGACTCGTGCAAGGCCTGCAGGCGTCGGAACTCGGTCTCGTCGGCGTCGGATCCACCTCCGATGCCACCTGCAGCAGCCACTGCATCGAACGAGGAACCGCTGCCGAAGGTAGCGCTGGTGCTGTGATCCCCGGCGGGTGGGGCGTTGAAGTCGTACCCGTCGGGGGAGAGGTCGAGGGGGCGGAGGTAGTCGCCGTAGCCGGAGAAGGAGGCGGCCTCCTCGTTGCTGTAGTGCGCACCATCGGCCGTGGATCCCTCGCTGTCCAGGCATTCGTTGACGGCCTGGGCGAGCAGGTCGCGCTGCTCCACCTCGAGCATCACCAGGCCGGAGAGGTAGCCCCGGACCTCGAGCTGGTCGGAGTCCCCGGCCCGGTCGACATACGTCCGGAAGACGTCAGGGAGGTTCAGGCCGGCGGCCCGCACCGTCTGGATGGCGCTCCACTGCTGAAGGTACCCATCCAGCATGCCCGTCCTCCGTCCACTGATCCGTTCGGCCATCGCAGGTCGACCCCGGACGGGTCGACCTCGCCCACCAAGACTATGCTCATCGGCGTCGCCCGCGCCTGTACTCGACAGCCGATGGCAGAGTGCCGCCGACCAGGACTAGGGTGCAAGCCTGACATCCTCGCCCCGGAGGTTCGCGCGGAAGCCGTCGGTCTGGACGGTGACCCCCTCCAGCACGAGGCCAACGGGCAGGCCGTCGATATCGTGCTCGATGGTCACGAACCGCCTGACGACGGCGGCGGTGGCATCGGAGAGGAAACCCGGGCCACCGATGTCGATCGAGCGCGGCTCCAGCACGAGCCTGCCGGCCTGGACGTCGACGGTGCCGGTCGCCGTGACGCGCACCTCGCGCCCCAGGGCGTTCACGGTGCGGACCACCGTGGCCTGGCCGCCTCCGGCAGCGCGGACCACGGAATCGTCGCCGAGCTCGTCTGCCACGACTTCGAACGGCACGGTCGCGTCCACGACCAGCCGCGCGGCCACCGACCGGTCCGGCCCCACGACCACGTCCTGCCCGACGGCCCGGACATCGCGGAGCGTCGAGTCCGGGGTCACGACCGTCCCGGCCTCCAGCACGAGGTCGGCGAACCACGTCTCGTCCTCGAGCAGGGTGGCGGGGGGTGCTGCCGTCGTCGACGGGTCCTCAGCTCCCGCCGACGCTGTCGGCGCAGGTCCCGGCCCGCCTGCGTCCGCCGGTTCGCTCAGCCCCCACCAGAGGATCACGAGCGCGACCCCCAGGACGAGTGCCATCCCCGTAGCACCGATCAGCCAATCCCTTGCACGCGTCCAGTCCATAGGGACAGTCTGATGGCTGGTGGGCCCGGAAGGGGTGGATCCTGTCACCCTGCATCCTGCGGCGGACCCAGCACTCGAGACGGGAAGGGGAAATTCCGCGAGGAACACGAACGGTGGTGATTAGATGAACAGTGTCGAGGGGCCAGGATCCCGGGCGGGAGGAGGAACAGCCGTGGAACGAAGCGTCGTCGTCGCCAATCCGCGCGGCGTACATGCCATGCTCGCAGTCCGTATCGCCGCCATCGCCGACAGCTTCAGCGGGAGGGTGTTCCTCCGTCTCGCGTCCGACCCGGACTACTCGGTCGATGCATCGCAGGTCACGTCGGTCCTCAGCCTCGGTGCCGGTACCGAGGAAGTCGTGACCATCACCTGCGAGGGGCCGGGTGCCGAGAAGACAGTGGCCGCCCTGGTCGCCGTACTCACGGATGTCGACTGACGGCATCGGGACGGAGTGCCCGAGAGGACCGGCCAGGGTGTGCAGGTGGGTGGTTCTCCGGTCGTCGTGAGTTCGAGCGCGACGTCGCGGGCGAGGTCGGTGCGGTGACGGTGCCGTGCAGGCACAATGGGGGATACAACCGGACACCCGTGGCGACGGCGGATCGAGAGATCGGATCCGACGGCGCGGCCGTGTCCACCGACCGAGGTTCAAGAAGGACTGTGTACAGATGTCAGCAGAGGATCGTCATCAACTCGCCGTCGCAGCGGCGGACAAGGAAGCAGCGGCGTTCGAACTGGACCATGCTGAGCTGAACCTCAAGGAGGCCATCGTCGTCGCTCTCGAGCACGGCGAGGCCCCGGAGGTCATCGCGGAGGTGGTGGACCTCGATCCGGAGGAGATTATCGAGCTGAAGGAATCCGTCGACCAGCCGCCCCTGCTCAGCCTCGACGACATCACGCCGGCGGTTCCGCCGGCAAGCGTCCCGAGCGCCGGCTGACAGCTCCCGGTCCAACGGGTCCTGCTGCGACATCCCGGCAGGACGTGCTGGACCTGTCGCGCAGTGCCAGGAGGGGGGTCAGGGGTTCGGGGCGGTGTTCCCGGTGTGCGGGACCACCGGGGCAGGGTTCGAGGCCCGTTCGAGGATGAGCTGGGCCAGGGTGTGGACCTTGACGTTCTGATTGTTCGAGGAGCTCCGCAGGATCCGGAATGCCTCCTCCTGGCTGCAGCGGTTCTGGGCCATGATGATTCCCACAGCGACATCGATGGCAGAACGGGTCTCCGTGGCTGCGACCATGTGCGCGGTCTGGTCCCTGGCGTCGTCGACCTTCACGATCAGGCTCAATGCGGCACCGGCCGAGGTCGCGAAGGCTTCGGCGGCCCGCTGCCGCTCGGGCGTGAACACCGCGCGTTCGGCGCCGTAGAAGTTGATGCTCGCCGCACCCTCACTCCTGCCGTCGTCCGTGCCGTCGTTCCTGGCACGCAGGGGAAGAGGCATCCCCATCATCGAGAGATAGCCGTGATCGGCGACCGCTCGCAGGTATCCGCGCCACCGCTGGTCGGCATCGGTGTCATCCACGACGGTGGTGGTTCCGGTGTTCAGGGCGGTGAGGCAGGGCCCGTCGCCGGCGTCGTACTGCAGTTCGTCCAGGACGCCGACCTCGGGGATGCTGCTCACCAGCGTCACCATGCGCCGGCGGTTCCGGTAGGTGATGCCCGAGACCACGTCGGCAGGAGCCATGATCGTGGCCGAGAGCCGGACCACGGCGTCGAGGAACTCCTGCACACTCTGGTGCGCGAGCATCAGGTCGTAGATGTCGCTGGTGTAGTCCTGAGGGTCGGTGGTCCCGGCCATGCGTGTCGAACTCCTGTGAGAACAGTGCCGGCCCTGCGGTAGGGCGCGGCATTACCGATGGGTCGATGTCCGCCGAGGCAGGCATCCTGACCGAGGAGGAGAATGCCACCTCCGCACGAGCATCCCTGTATCCACGGCATGGAGACGGACGTCTCCGGGTCTTCCTGCTGCGTTCCTCCAGTCTCATGGACCACCCTCGCCACAACCCGGAACGAATCCTCAGTTTTCGATCAAGTCGGGTTCCGCACGCTCGTCCGCGGTGAGGGCTCCAGGGCTACGAGCGCCCTGCAGTACGGGGCAGCAGTGCGGCATAGGAAGGACTGTCCCGCACGAACGCGCACGACCTGGCTGCCGGGAGGAGAAGGAGGGGAGCGGAGTCCGGGGCCGATCAGGGGGATGTGCTGCGGGTGCCGGGCAGGACGGGGTTTCGGGTGGTCGAGATGATGTCCTCGGCGATCCGGCCCGCGGGGACCTGACGTGCGCACGCCGCGCTGAGCAGCAGGGCATGGGCCTGGTGCACGGTGCAGTGCTGGTTGCCCATGATGATGCCCGTCGCGATCTGCACGGGTCGGGGAAGGGGCAGAGCCTGCTCGGGGCACAGGGTGGCGTGGATCAGCCGGGCCCAGTCATCGACCAGATGCCTCGCGCGTGCTGCAGGTGCGTCGTCGGATCCGGAATCCGGAGCGGTGCGGTGGGGGATCTGGTGGTGCGGTTCTACGTCGTCGTTCATGCTGCACTGCCCCTATCGGGGATCGTGCTCTGCCATGGATGCGGTTGCTACGGCACCGTCAAGAAGAAACCAGGAGTACGGCCTATGTCTGGACCGCGTACCCCTCACACTACGCTCCGCCGTCAAGACGGCCGTGGCGCCGACGTGTCCGGAGGCGCTCAATAACTGGACGGGGAGTCGTCCTCCGGCGCCGGAAGATAGGCGGTGGCGAGGGCTTCGGAGCCGCGGGCGAGGAGGGAGACGTCGGCGCCGACGAGGACGAAGGATGCCCCGGATTCCAGGTAGTGCCGGGCGGTGGTCGGGGTGAACGCGTTGACGCCGGCCGGTTTCCCGGCCAGCGCTGCAGCGTGCAGGCAGTTCCCGACGGCGGTGCGGACCTGCGCGTGTTCCTGCTGGCCGAGCAGTACCATGGATGCGGCGAGATCGGAGGGCCCGAGGAAGATGGCGTCGACGCCGTCGACGGCGAGGATGTCCTCCACCGCCTCGACGGCGGCCGTGGATTCGATCTGGACCGTGACGCTGACGGTCCCGCCGGCCGTGGCCAGGTAGTCGGGGATCCTGTTCCAGCGGGCGGCGCGGGCCAGTGCGGAGCCGACGCCGCGGACGCCCTCGGGCGGGTAGCGGGTGGCGGCGACGGCGGCCCGCGCGTCTGCCACGGTGTTCACCATGGGGATCAGCAGATTCTGCACGCCGAGGTCGAGGTACTGCTTGATGAGCACGGTGTCGTTGACCGGAGGACGGACGAGTACCTGCACCGGGTACCCGGAGACGGCCTGCAGCTGGGCGAGGATCGATTCGAGGCCGTTCGGGCTGTGCTCGGCGTCGACGAGCAGCCAGTCGAGCCCGGACCCGGCACAGATCTCGGCGACCAAGGGGCTGCCCGAACACACCCACATCCCGGCCAGCGGGCGGTCTGCAGCAACCAGTGCCTCGGCGAAGGTGGGTCCTAGACGAAGCGGCATGTCACGGCTCCCAGTGCTCCGTAGTCGGCGTGGACGGTGTCCCCCCGGTCCACCCACATGGGTCGGGTGAAGGATCCGGCGAGGATGATGTCGCCGGCCTTCAGGCCGTCCCCGTGGGCGGCGATCTTGTTGGCGAGCCAGTGCACGCCGGCGGCCGGATGGTCCAGGACCCCGGCGGCGACCCCGGTCTCCTCGACGACCTGGTTCTTGTAGAGGATGGCGGATACCCAGCGCAGGTCGACGGCGTCGGGCCGCACCGGGCGCCCGCCGACGACCATGGCGCCCATGGCCGCGTTGTCGGAGATGGTGTCCACGATGGTCCGGCCCTCCATCTCGATCCTCGAGTCGAGGATCTCCAGCGCAGGCACCACATGGTCGGTCGCATTCAGGACGTCGAAGATGGTGCAGCCCGGTCCGCTGAGGTCGTCCTTGAGCACGAAGGCCAGCTCGACCTCGACCCGGGGGTGTGTGTACCGGTCCCACTCCACGGAGCACCCCGTCTCGAGGACCATGTCGTCGAAGATCGCCCCGTAGTCGGGTTCGGTGATGCCCGTCGCGGCCTGCATGGCCCTGCTCGTGAGCCCGATCTTCCGGCCCACGAGCGTACGTCCGGCGTCCTCGTTGCGCTGCCGCCACAACCGCTGCACGGCGTAGGAGTCCTCCACCGTCATCCCCGGGTAGCGCGCCGTCAGCAGCGGGACGGGAACCCGGCTCCGGCCGGCCTCCAGCAGCTCATCGGCGATGGCCTCGATCGTCGCGTCGTCCAGCATGGCTACAGCTGGGCGCCGAGTTTGAAGCCCTCGGCCTCGGCGCCGTCCTTGCGGGTGTAGGAGAAGCCGTCGGCGCCGACGGTGACCGCCATCTCGCTGCGCTCGTCGCGCTCGGTGACGGGCTGCGGGTTTCCGTCGAGGTCCAGGACGAGGGACGCCTCCGAGTACCAGGACGGCACGACGGCGTTGCCCCACCAGTCGCGGCGCTGGTTGTCGTGCACGTCCCAGGTGATCGTCGGGTTGTCCGGGTCCCCGGTGTAGTAGTCCTGGCAGTAGATCTCGATGCGGTGATCGTCCGGGTCGAGGATGTAGAGGTAGAAGGCGTTGGAGACGCCGTGCCGTCCGGGGCCGCGCTCGATGCGGTCGCTGATCCGCAGGGCGCCCATCTTGTCGCAGATCTGGATGATGTTGTGCTTCTCGTGGGTGGCGAACGCGACGTGGTGCATGCGCGGTCCGTTGCCGCCGGTCAGCGCGGTGTCGTGCACCGTCTGCTTGCGGTGCATCCACACCGCGTAGGTCACGCCGTCGGAGTCCTGGATGTCTTCCGAGACGCGGAAGCCGAGGTCCTCGAGGTACGCCCGGCCGCGTGGCACGTCGGGGGTGACCTGGTTGAAGTGGTCCAAACGGACCAGTTCGCCCGCGGAGTAGAGGTCGTAGCGCTGGGTGAGGCGCTCGACGTGCTCGACGTCGTAGAAGAACTCGTAGGGGAAGCCCAGCGGGTCCTCGACCCGCACGGAGTCCCCGACGCCCTTCGTGAAGCCGTCCGCACGGCGTTCGGTGCGGCAGCCCAGTTCCCTGTAGTAGGCCTCGGCGGCGTCGACCTCGGCCGGTGACTTCACGCGGTAGGCGAAAGCGGCGACGGCGGCGATAGGTCCCTTGCGGAGCACCAGGTTGTGGTGGATGAACTCCTCGAGGGACCGCAGGTAGATCGCGTTCTCATCTTCCTCGGTGACGTGCAGGCCGAGGACGTCGACATAGAACGCGCGGGAGCGGGCGAGGTCGGTGACCACGATCTCCATGTAGGCGCAGCGCACGATGTCCGGAGCGGGAACCGAGGGCGTGGGTACGGGATTCGTCATGGGATTCTCTCTTCGTCGAGCGAACGGGGTGGGGGCTCAGCCTTCGTCGGCGGCGGCGGCGTCGATGCTGCCGAACCTGGGGGTGTGGACGGTACCGAGGGTGATGTGGACGGCCTGCTGGTCGGTGTAGAAGTCGATGGAGCGGTAGCCGCCCTCGTGCCCGAGACCCGAGGCCTTGACGCCGCCGAACGGGGTGCGGAGGTCGCGGACGTTGTGGCTGTTGAGCCACACCATGCCCGCTTCGACGTTCGAGGAGAAGGTGTGGGCGCGGGTGAGGTCCTTCGTCCAGATGTAGGCTGCGAGCCCGTACCGGGTGTTGTTCGCGAGTGCCAGGGCCTCGTCGTCGGTGTCGAAGGGGGTGATGGCCACCACGGGACCGAAAATCTCCTCCTGGAAGATCCGCGCGTCGGGGGCCACGTCCGCGAACACGGTGGGGGCGATGTAGTTGCCCTCCGGGAGGTGCTCAGGGCGTCCGCCGCCGGCGAGCAGCCGGCCCTCGGTCTTCCCGATCTCCACGTAGGAGGCCACCTTGTCGAAGTGCACGGGATGCACGAGGGCCCCGACCTCGGTCTTCGGGTCGTGGGGATCCCCGACGACGATGGCCTTCGCGCGCGCCGCGTACTTCTCGCAGAACGCGTCGTAGACCGGGCGTTCGACGAGGATCCGGGAGCCTGCGGTGCACCGTTCGCCGTTGAGGGAGAAGACCCCGAACAGGGCCGAGTCGATGGCGGCGTCGAGGTCCGCGTCGGCGAAGACGACGCAGGGTGACTTCCCGCCGAGCTCCATCGACAGGCCCTTGAGGTTCGCGGCGGCGTTCCGGAAGATCGTCTGGCCGGTGGTGGTCTCGCCGGTGAAGGAGATCAAGGGGACGTCCGGGTGCTTGACGAGGGCGTCGCCGGCTTCCTCGCCGAGCCCGTTGACGAGGTTGAACACGCCGTCGGGCAGGCCGGCGTCCCGAAAGATCTCCGCCCACAGGGAGGCGGAGAGGGGCGTGAACTCGGCGGGCTTGAGGACCACCGTGTTCCCGGTGGCGAGGGCGGGAGCGAGTTTCCAGGACTCCAGCATGAAGGGTGTGTTCCACGGGGTGATGAGCCCGGCGACGCCGATGGGCTTGCGGTTCACGTAGTTGATCTGGGAGCCGGGGACCTTCATGGCGTCGTCGAACTGGGCCACGATCAGGTCCGCGAAGAAGCGGAAGTTCTCCGCGGCGCGCAGCGCCTGGCCCTTGGCCTGGGTGATGGGCAGGCCCGTGTCGAAGGTCTCGAGTTCGGCGAGCCGGGACTCCTGGGCCTCGACGGCGTCGGCGATCCGGTTGAGGACCCGGGCACGTTCGCGGGGCTTCATGCGGGGCCATGGCCCGTTGGTGAAGGCCTCCCGTGCGGCCGCCACCGCGAGGTCGATGTCCTCCTTCTGCCCCGCCGCGGCCGTGGCGTAGGTGGTGTTGGACACCGGGTCGAGGACCTCGAAGGTCGCGCCGCCCACCGAATCGACGAAGCGTCCGTCGATGTAGTGCTGGATGGAGGTCGGCAGGTCCTCCGGCACGTAGTGTGTCGTGGCCGCGTCGATGGGGCTGGTCATGGCATTTCCTCACTGGTGTGTGCGCCGGTCTGCGCGAGATAGGCGTCGAGGGTGGCGCTGCGATGGAGTCTCGCCGCGCGTTCGATGGCGTCAGCCTCCGCTCCGCCCTCGATGAGCCGGAGGAGGGCGTCGTGTTCCTCGACCGACTCGTGGGCCCGGCCGGGGACGAACCGGAACGTGGAGGAGCGCAGCGACGCGAGGCGGTTCCAGCCGCGGTGGACGAGGTCCAGGATGTGCGGATTGGGACAGTTCTCGAACAGGACGGAGTGGAAGTCCTGGTTGAGCCGGGTGAAGCGCACGGGGTCGAAATGGTCGAGGCAGGCGCGCATCTCCTCGTTGACGGCGCGGGCCCGTGCGATGTCCGCCGGCCCGATGAGCGGCGAGGAGAGCGCGGTCGCGGCTCCCTCGACGATGCTCAGGGTCTGCATCGTGTAGAGGTACTCGGTGGGATCGATGCCCGCGACGGTCGCACCGACATTGCGCTCGAAGGTCACCAGTCCCTCGGCCTCGAGCCGCCGGATGGCCTCGCGCACCGGGACCACGCTCACCCCGAGGTCGTCGGCGATCTTCGCGAGCACCAGGCGGAAACCGGGGGAGTAGGTGCCGTCGACGATGCGGGCCTTGACCGCGGAGTACGCCTGTTCGGATTTGCTGCCGGAGGCCGTGCCCGTCCTGCTCATGCCCGCTTCCCCGCGTCCTGTTCCTCGAAGCGCGCCCGCCACTGCGCGTTCATCGGATAGAGGCCGTCCACGCCGTGACCCTGCCGGACCATCTCCGCGATGAAAGCCTCCTCGCGCTCCTGCTGCAGGGAGTCGTCCGCCAGGTCCTCGGCGAGCGCGGGAGGGATCACGAGGATGCCGTCCGCATCGGCGACGATGATGTCGCCGGGCTGCACGGTCGTGCCGCCGCAGGCGATGGTGATGTCGGTGTCCCACGGGATGTGCCGGCGCCCGAGGACGGCGGGATGCGGATTGGCGTAGTACGTCGGGATGTCCATGCCGGCGACGGTGGAGAAGTCGCGGACACCGCCGTCGGTGATGATGGCTGCGGCTCCACGGACCTGTGCCCGCAGGGCGAGGATGTCGCCGATGGTTCCCGTGCCGGTCTCGCCGCGTGCCTCCATGACGAGGATTTCGCCCTCGTTGACGGAGTCGATGGCACGCTTCTGGGCGTTGAACCCACCGCCGTGCGCCGCGAAGAGATCCTCGCGGTTCGGGACGTAGCGCAGCGTGCGGGCGAGACCGACGACGCGGCGGTCCGGCCGGGTCGACTGCAGGCCGTCGATGCTCACGTTGTTCAGCCCGCGCTTGCGCAGCTGCGAGGACAGGGTGGCGGTGGCCACGCTCCCGAGCTTGGCGCGGAGTCCGGCGCTCAGGACCGACGCCGGTTCCGGGAGGTCGGCGGCTTCCCGGGAGCCGTAGGCCTCCTCCCGCTGGACGTCGTCGGCCCTGGGGCCGGCGCCGAAGCCTGCGAGCGGCGTCGTGCCCTCCTCCACGCGGGTGGCCAGCCGGCCGGTCGAGAGGGTGCCGCCGGACGCCGAGACCTCGACCTCGAGCGTGTCGCCCGGCTGTGCGACCGAGGCGCCGGCCGGTGTGCCGGTGAGGATGATGTCCCCGGTCTCGAGGGTCAGGAGCTGCGACAGGTCGGCGACGAGGCGAGCGAAGGGGAAGAGGAGGTCCGCGGTGGTGTCGTCCTGCACGAGCTCCCCGTTGTGCCAGGTGCGGATGCGCAGGGCGGCAGGGTCGAGATCGCCGGCCGGGATCAGGCCCGGGCCCACGGGTGTGAAGCCGTCACCGCCCTTGGACCGGAGGTTCGAGCCCTTGTCCGCGTAGCGGAGGTCGTAGACCCCGAGGTCGTTGCTCGCCGTCACCCAGGCCACATGGTCCCAGGCCTGCTCGAGGGATACGCGGCGGGCGGGACGGCCGATGACCAGGGCGATCTCGCCCTCGAAACCGAGGAGTTCGCACCCGGCGGGGCGTTCCACCGCTGCACCGGACAGCGAGAGCGAGGAGGACGGCTTGAGGAAGTACGACGGCTGGTCGGGTGTACGACCGCGCTGCGCCGCCCTGCTGGGGTAGTTGATGTGCACGGCGATGACCTTGCGGGCTGCGGCCAGGACGCCGTCGTCTACCAGTTCCACCCGTGGCTCCTCATCGAGTACGAAATCGTATACGAAGATTAGGCAGGACGTGGCGGAAGCGTCAAGGGGAGTTGTTGGGCCCGCCATCGGGGGCTAGCATCGCTTCACGAAAGAAGAACCGCCCGTTCGATTATCGAACCGGCCGCTTGGCAACCATCACGACGAAGTGAGGACAGCCCGTGCAATTCCACCACCACGGTTACGTGTCGGGTGATCCCCGCGTCCAGCCTGCCGCCGGCACCGGGCTCGACCGGCCGGAGGAACTCCCCGACGAGGTCGACGTCCTCATCATCGGCACCGGCCCGGCAGGCATGATCACCGCCGCCCAGCTCTCCCAGTTCCCCGGCATCTCCACGCGGATCGTGGAGCGCCGGCCGGAGCGGTTGGCGATCGGGCAGGCCGACGGCATCCAGGCCCGCAGCGTCGAGACGTTCCAGGCCTTCGGGTTCGCCCAGCGCATCACGGAGGAGGCCTACCGGATCGTGGAGATGGCCTTCTGGAAGCCGGACCCCGAGGACGCCTCGCGCATCGTCCGTACGGCACGCCCCGAGGACGATCCTGCCGGGATCAGCGAATTCCCCCACCTCATCGTCAACCAGGCCCGCGTCCTCGACTACTTCGCCGAGGTCATGAAGAACGCGCCCACGCGCATGGTGCCCGACTACGGCTACGAGTTCGCGGACCTCGAGGTCGACGACGACGCCGAGTACCCCGTCCGGGTCACGCTCGTGCACACCGCGGGTGAGCACGAGGGCGCTGCGCGCACCGTCCGGGCCAGGTACGTCGTGGGGGCCGACGGCGCCCGCAGCAGGGTCCGCCAGGCGATCGGCTGCACCCTCGCAGGGGACCAGGCCAACCATGCATGGGGCGTCATGGACGCCCTTGCCGTCAGCGACTTCCCCGACATCCGCCGCAAGTGCGCCATCCAGTCCGGGGCGGGCGGCAGCATCCTCCTGATCCCGCGCGAGGGTGGACATCTGTTCCGGATGTACGTGGACCTCGGGGAGGTGGACCCGGCCGACAAGGGCGCGGTCCGCGCCACGACGGTGGAGCAGATCATCGCGAAGGCCAACCAGATCCTCAGCCCCTACACACTGGACGTGCGCGACGTCGCCTGGCACAGCGTCTACGAGGTGGGCCACCGCCTCACCGACCGGTTCGACGACGTCCTGCCGGAGGAGCTGGGAACCCGCACACCGCGTGTCTTCATCACCGGGGATGCGTGCCACACGCACAGCGCCAAGGCGGGCCAGGGCATGAACGTCTCCATGCAGGACGGCTTCAACCTCGGGTGGAAGCTCGGCCACGTGCTCGAAGGCCGCAGCCCCGAGGACCTGCTGGCGACGTACTCCGCGGAGCGGCAGGTCGTCGCGCAGGAGCTCATCGCGTTCGACAGGCAGTGGTCCACCCTCATGGCGAGGAAGCCGGAGGAGTTCGCCGACCCCTCCGAGCTGGAGGACTTCTACGTGCGGACCGCGGAGTTCCCCGCCGGCTTCATGACCCAGTACGCGCCGTCCATCCTCGTCGCGGAGCCCGCACACCAGGACCTCGCTGCCGGCTTCCCGATCGGCAAGCGCTTCAAATCGGCCCCGGTCGTCCGGGTCTGCGACGGCGTCCCCGTGCACCTGGGCCACCACGCCACGGAGGACGGCCGCTGGCGCATCTACGTCTTCGCCGACGGCGCGGAAGCGGGCACCGATTCCCTGGTGTCGGGATTCGCCGACTGGATCCGCACGGCTCCGGACTCGCCGCTCGCGGCCACCCCGCCGGGCGCGGATCCGGATGCGTGGTTCGACGTGAAGGTCGTCTACCAGCAGGACCACACCCGCGTGGACATCGGGCGCGTACCGTCGGGATTCAAGCCCGCCGTGGGACCCTTCGGACTCACCGACTACGAACGGGTGTACGCCGCCGACCCGCACGCGGACATCTTCGACCTGCGGGGGCTCGACCGCTCCGGCGTCGTCGTCGTGGTCCGCCCCGACCAGTACGTCGCGCACGTGCTGCCGCTGGCCGGCACCGCCGGCCTCGCGGAGTTCTTCGCCCCGCTGCTGGTGGCCCGCTCGGACCGGCGCGCAGGACGGGCGTTCGCCTGACATGCGTACGGCGGACGCGGAGCACGGAACCACGACGGCGGCCCCGCCGGCATCCCAGACGCTGTCACGGGGGATCCGGGCACTCGAGCTCCTGGCCGACGCGCCGGACGGACGGACGACGGCGGAAGTCGCCGGGGCACTCGGCGTCCACCGCTCCATCGCCTACCGGATCCTGAGGACGCTCGAGGAACACTCCCTGGTGGTCAGGGACGCGGGTGGACGGTTCCGGGCCGGCCCGGGACTCGCGAACCTGGCCCGGGGAGTCGCGCCCCGGCTGCAGACGGCCGCACTGCCGGAGCTCACGGCCGTCGCGGGCGAGCTGCAGATGACCGCGTTCATCGCCGTGTGGGACCGGCGCCACTGCGTCACGCTCGTGGCCGTGGAGCCGCCGCACGGCGAAGGCACCCTTGTCCAGCGCCCCGGCTCACGCCACCCCTTCGACGCGGGGGCGCCCGGCATCGCCATCCAGTCGGCGCTCACCGAGGCCTCCTGGGAGCGCCTGGCGCCGGGCGAACCGTACCGGGCGGAGTCGAGGACCGCCGCCACCGTCGGGTACGCCACGAGCCGGGACGAAGTCATCCCGGGTGTCAGCAGCGTCGCGGCCCCCATCCGGGTCCGCGGCCAGCTTCCCGCGGCGCTCGCCGTCGTCTTCCTGGCCGGCGACCGACCCCTCGAGGACATCGGTTCCCGCGTCGCTGCGGCGGCGAACGCCGTCGAGTCCGTCCTCTGATGCCCGCCCCCCTGACCTGATCTGCGAAGGAGCAGCCATGACCACCCTCCCACTCCGCGCGAGTGCAGCGGATCCTGCCACCCTCGACGTCGAGGAGACGTGGTCGCGCGACCACCTGGAGACCGTCCAGCTTCAACGGCTGAAGTCCACCCTCGCCCACGCGTACGCGAACGTGCCCCTGTACCGGCGGAAGTTCGACGACGCCGGCGTGCACCCGGACGACCTCCGCGAGTTGGCGGACCTCGCGGCCTTCCCCTTCACCACCAAGGAGGACCTGCGCAGCACGTACCCGTTCGGCATGTTCGCCGTGCCGCAGGAGCGCATCGCGCGCGTCCACGCGTCGTCGGGCACGACCGGCCGGCCGACGGTCGTCGGGTACACCGCCGGGGACCTGGACCGCTGGGCCTCGCTGGTGGCCCGCTCGCTGCGCGCCTCCGGTGTGAAGGCAGGCTGGAAGGTCCACAATGCCTACGGCTACGGGCTGTTCACCGGCGGGCTGGGCGCCCACGCAGGAGCCGAGCGGCTCGGCTGCACCGTCATCCCCATCTCCGGCGGGCAGACCGAGCGGCAGGTGCAACTCATCCGGGACTTCGAACCGGACGCGATCCTCGCCACGCCCACCTACCTCCTGACGATCCTCGACACGATGGCCGCCGCGGGCATCGACCCGCGCACGACGTCGCTGAAGACCGCGGTGCTCGGGGCCGAGCCGTGGACGGAGGGCATGCGCCAGGAACTCGAGGGACGCATGGGCTTCGACGCCTGTGACATCTACGGCCTGTCCGAGGTCATGGGCCCCGGCGTCGCCGGTGAATGCGTGGAGTCCAAGGACGGCTCGCACGTGTGGGAGGACCACTTCCGCCCCGAGATCATCGATCCGTTCACGGAGAAGGTGCTCGACGACGGTTCGGCGGGCGAGCTCGTCTTCACCTCCCTGACGAAGGAGGCGCTGCCGATCATCCGCTACCGCACCCACGACCTCACCCGCCTGCTGCCCGGCACCGCACGACCGGGGATGCGCCGGATGGAGCGCATCACGGGTCGGAGCGACGACATGGTGATCGTGCGTGGCGTGAACCTCTTCCCCACGCAGGTCGAAGAACTGGCCCTGGCCATCCCGGCCCTGAGCCCGCACTTCCAGCTCGAGCTCACGCGTCCCGAGGGCCAGCGGATGGACCAGCTGACCGTCAAGGTGGAACCACGTGAGGGCGTCAGTGCTGCCGACGCCACCGCGGCGGCGGAGGAGCTGCGGCACCGGATCAAGACGCACATCGGCTCCACGTGCGCCGTCGCCGTCGTCGAGCAGGGGTCCCTCGTGCGGTCCAGCGGGAAGCTCAGGCGGATCTACGATCTCCGGCCCCGCTGATCCCACCGGTTCCATGCGGGACCCCGACCGATGGTTTCCGGGGCCCCGGTACGTCTACAGGTGACGACGCCGGTCCGGGGCGTCCCGGCCGATGGGAGTGGACACCATGACGACGTTCGTACTGATCCATGGAGGAGGCTCGACCGCCTGGGACTGACACCTCGTGAGCGCGGTGCTGCAGGAGTCCGGTCACGACGTGGTGGCAGTGGACCTGCCGACCGAGGACGCCGGCGCGACCCTCGGGGACTACACCACCGCTGTCGGCTCCGCTGTCGGCTCCGCTGCCGGCGGGAGCCGGGCCGCCGTCGTCGTCGGGCATTCCCTGGGCGGATTCACCGCACCGTTGGTGTGTGACGCACTGGGCGCCGCCGGCCTCGTGTACCTCGCCGCGATGATCCCGCTGCCGGGTGAGTCGTTCGCCGACTGGTGGACGAAGACCGGGCACGATTCCGAGGAGATCGCCGACGACCCGGAGGTGCTGTACTACAACGGAGTGCCGGACGAGCTCGCCCGCGAGGCACGGGCCCGGGAGCGTGACCAGCAGGGCGCCTGGCTGTCGCTGCCGTGGCCGGGCCGGCACCCCGAGGTCCCCACGATGGCGATCCTGTGCCAGGACGACCGTCTCTTCCCCGCCCCCTTCATGCGACGGCAGGTGCGCGAGCGCCTCGGGATCGAACCGGTGGAGATCCCCGGCGGGCACTACGCGGCCCTCGGCAATCCCCGGGCTGTCGCATCGGCGCTCGACGGCTTCGCCCGCCGGATCGCCCCGGCACCCACCGGATGAGCTGCACCGCCGCTGGGCCTCAGCGGCTCCCGGTGGCGACGGCGACGATCTCCTGCATGTACGGCGCCACGACCTGCTGCGAGATCTTGCAGTCGAGCAGGAGGACGCCGTCGTCGTCGGAGGCGAGCCAGTCCTCGACGGCGGTGAGGTCGCCGAGGGAGGCGATGGTGGCGGACCGGGCCCCGAAGGCGGCGGCGACGGCGGCGAAGTCCACCTCCTCGATCATCATGGGCCGCGAGTCGATGCCGCGGACGGCATACTGGTGGATCTCGGCTCCGTAGGCGGCGTCGTTGAAGACCACGATGACCGCGCGTCGAGCGGTGCGGATGAACGAGTCGAGGTCCGCGAGCGCCATGAGGGCGCCGCCGTCGCCCGTGCACAGGACGATCGTGGAGTCCGGCAGGGCCCGGGCCGCCCCGACCGCGCTGGGGAAGCCGAGCCCGATGGTCTGATACGCGGTGCCCACCATGATCAGGCGGTTCGGCGCGGGAACGTGCAGGTAGCCCGGCGCCCAGCCGATGAAGTGGCCGCCGTCCTGCACGATCGTGCGGTCGGCCGGCAGCATCCGGTCCAGCATGCGGCACAGGCTCCGGGGGTCGAGGCGGCCGTCGGGGGCCGTCGGCGCACCGTCGTCGCGCGCGTCGTGGGCGCGCAGTGCGGCATCGGCTGCGATGGTGCTCCAGCGGTGGGCTGCGTCCCGGGGTTCGACGGCGGCGAGGAGCGCCTCGGCGGTGAGCCTCGCGTCACCCCGGACGAAATCGGTGACGGCCGGTGAGGTGGGGCCCGCGGCGACATCCACCTGGACGATCCGGGCGGTCGGACCGAAGGAATGCCCGAAGCGCGTCGTGAACTGGTTGAGGTGCGCGCCGAGCACCAGCACGACGTCGGCCTGTTCGATGAGGTGCGCGGTGCGCTCCGACGCCCAGCCACCGGCGATACCCAGCGCCCCCGCGTCGTCGCCGAACAACCCGGCGCCGAGACCGGAGGTCGCGGTCAGTGCACCGAGGCTCGAGGCGAGGGCACGTACCGCCTCTCCGGCTCCGCTCACCCACGCACCCCGGCCGGCCAGGACGAGGGGGCGCTCGGCCGACGCGAGGATCGCCGCGACGCGTTCGACATCCTCCCCGGTCGGCGGGTCGAGGGGCGCGGCGGCAGGTGCGGGAGCGGCGTCCTCCTCCAGGGCCTCGACGGCCGCGAGATCGTAGGGGATCGCGAGGACCACGGCCTCCCGGTGACGCAGGGCATGGTCGACGGCGGCCGCCGCGACGGCCCGGGGACGACCTGCCGAGACGGTGAACGTGGTGGCGCCGAGGCCCTTGGCCACCTGGGACTGGTCGACGTCCCACGGGCGCATCCCTGCCGTGGGCGCATCCCCGACCACGAGCACCAGCGGGATGCCGGCCTGGACCGCCTCGGCGAGAGGGGTCAGGGCGTTGGTGAATCCGGCACCGTAGGTGGTGGTCGCGACGGCGAGCCGCCCACTGGCACGGAAGTAGGCATCGGCTGCGGCGACGGCGCCGGCCTCGTGCCGGACGGCGGTGTAGTGCAGGGCCGGTGCGGCCAGGACGGCGTCGAGGAAGTGGGCGTTGCCATTGCCCATGACGCCGAAGACCTCGGAGGTGACGGGCAGGAGGGCGGAGACGATGCTCGCGGAGACGGTGGCCATCGGGAATCCTTCAGGGCGAAGTCCCCGAGCGGCGATGGTGCAGGCACACGGTCAACCCGGAGGACTTGGTGGGTGAGTTCCGTATGTGCCTCGGGCGACGGCGCCCTTATTGCCTCTTTTTCAGGCACGGCGCCCGTGGCGCCCGACGCTCGCCACTATAGCGGAAGGACGGGTGGCACCCACCCGTTCTTCCGCGTACCCGTGGATCGGCTACGGGGTGACGCGGGCGTCCGCATCCTCCGTCTCCGCCTCGAGCGGTGCACCCTTCGTCTCCCTCACCATGCTCGCCCCGATGAACGAGATCACGCAGAGCACCATGATGTAGATGCCGATCGACCCGGACCAGCCCGTGCTCCCGAGCAGTGCCTGGGCGATGAGTGGCGCGAAGGCCCCGCCGAGGATGGCGCCGAGTGCGTAGCCGATGCCGATACCGGAGTAGCGGACGTTCGCGGGGAACATCTCGGCGTACATCGCGGACATGGGGCCGTAGGACAGGCCGAGCCCGATGGTCAGGATGAAGATGGCGATGCCGTAGGCCCAGATGTTGCGGGTGTCGATCATCATGAACATCGGGATCATCCAGACGAAGATGAGTGCATACCCGATCTGGAACGTGCGGACGCGTCCGATCCGGTCCGAGAGGATGCCGCCGTAGAGGGTGAAGATGAGCCAGCCGAAGGAGGCGAGCAGCGTCGCCAGGAGCACGGGCGCGGCCGGCATCCCGAGGCTCTTCTGGGCGTACGAGGAGAGGAAGGCGATGACGAGGTAGCCGGCGGCGTTGTTGCCGATGAAGATGACCGCGGCGAGGACGACCTGCTTCTTGTTGGTCCTCAGCAGGCTCCGCAGGGGAGTGGCGGTGTCACGCTTGCGCTCGATCATCCGCTTGAACACGGGAGACTCGGCGACGGCGGCGCGGATGAAGTAGCCGACGACGATCAGGACGACGGAGAGCAGGAACGGGATGCGCCAGCCCCATTCGAGGAACGCCTCGGGGGACAGGGAGCTGCGCAGCAGGAACAGGACCAGGGTGGCCAGGATCATGCCGACCGGGACGCCGATCTGCGGGTAGGCCCCCCAGAAGCCGCGCTTGGCCACGGGTGCGTGCTCGACGGCCATGAGGGCCGCGCCGCCCCACTCCCCGCCGGCGGAGAAGCCCTGCAGGATGCGCAGCAGCATGAGGAGGATCGGCGCCCAGACGCCGATCTGCGCGTAGGTGGGCAGCAGCCCGATCAGGGCCGTGGATGCGCCCATCATGATGAGCGTGAAGACGAGCATCGCCTTGCGGCCCATCCTGTCGCCCAGTCGGCCCGCGATGACCGCGCCCAGGGGACGGAAGAAGAAACTGATACCGATCGTGGCCCACGCGACGAGCTGTGCGAGCCCGGGGCTCTCCGTCTCCAGGGGGCCGAAATAGACGGTCGCGAAGACGAGTCCCGCCGCCTGGGCGAAGATGAAGAAGTCGTACCACTCGATGGTGGTGCCGACCATCGTCCCCGCGAGGACCTTGCGGTCGGCAGCGCTCATGCCCCGCCGTCCGGTGGGCTCTGCCCGTTCTGAAGCCAATGCCATGAAAAACCCCTTTGTCTTTCGGTGCGTGCTGCTGATCCTCCCGGGCGGTCGACGTCCGGAGGAGGCGCTGGGGCGCCATCGAGTACGAAATCGTATACGAATGGTAGGCTCCGTGCAGGGAGCGGTCAAGGGTCCCTCCCCGCGCTCGCCGGGACGCCGGGAACCCGGACGCCGCTCCGGAGAGCCCTTTTGGTCGTAGTGTTCACGGACCGCACCCTGTCTCCGGTGGATAATGCCCCACAGTCCTCAGTACTGTTTGAGCATGGCCACCTCCCTCAGAAACAGCCGCGCAGCCGCGCTTCCCGCGAAGCTCTCCCGATCCTGGCTGCTGGCGTCCGCTGCTTCCGAGGACACGTTCATCCCGGCTCTCACGTCCGAGGCCGATTCCGTGGTGTTCGACATGGAGGACGCCGTTCCCGCGGCGGGCAAGGCCGAGGCCCGCGAGCGCGTGGTCGAGGCGCTGTCCACCGGCATGACGGCCTGGGTGCGCGTCAACGGCATCGAGACCGAGTACTGGGCCGAGGACCTCGCGGCCCTCTCGAAGGCACCGGGTCTCCGCGGCGTCATGCTGGCCATGACGGAGAAGCCCGAGCAGGTGACCCACACGGCCATGCGCCTCCAGGCGGGTACGCCCGTCCTCGCCCTGATCGAGTCCGCGCTCGGCATCGAGAACGCGACGGCGATCGCCAGCGCGCCCGGTACCTTCCGCCTGGCCTTCGGCGTCGGCGACTTCCGTCGCGACACCGGTGCGTCCGATGATCCGATGGCGCTCGCCTATGCGCGTTCCAAGCTCGTGGTCGCCTCGCGCGTCGGGCAGTTGCCCGGCCCGATCGACGGCCCGACGGTCGGCGCCCTGGGAGAGGAGCTGCTCGAGGCCTGCAAGGTCACGGCTTCCATGGGCATGACCGGCAAGCTGTGCCTGCTCACGGACGCGACCGACACCATCAACCGGGGACTGTCGCCCAGCGAATCAGAGATCAACTGGGCTGCTGAACTGCTGCGTGAGCACGCCGCGGGTGCCGTGGTTGGCGACGGCTCCTACCTCCCCCGCCTCGCACGGGCGCAGAAGATCTCCTCGCTCGCCGACTCCTACGGTCTCTGGAACGCCTGAGCCGGAAAGATTCCTCGTCCTCCTGCATCCAAACGGCTGCGCCTCCGGGTATTACCGGATGTCAGTGGAAACAGCCCCCGAAGGGGCCGGATCGAGGAGATGTCATGCAAAGAAGCCTGTACGCCGTAGGAGCCGCCGCAGTCGTGGGAGCAGCGTCCATCGCTGCTCCGGCAACGGCCGCAGAAACACCAGCCGTCGCATCGCTGTCGGTGCTTCACGGCGTTCCTGATCTCACCGTCGATGTGTACGTCAACGGTGCCCTCACGCTGGACGACTTCGCTCCCGGCGAGCTCGCCGGTCCGCTGGAGTTGCCGGCGGGGGCCTACCAGCTGGCCGTCACGGCGGCGGATGCAGCCGACGCGAGCGCGCCGCTCATCGGTCCTGTCGACGTCGACCTGGCGGCGGGCGGGAACTACACCGCGACGGCCAATCTCGATGCCGAGGGGAACCCCACCGCGAATTTCTACACCAACGACCTCTCCGCCGTCGAGGCCGGCAGGACGAGGGTCACGGTCCGCCATGTCGCAGCCGCCCCCGCCGTCGACGTCCTCGCAGGGGGAGCGCCGATCCTCCAGAACCTCAGCAATCCGGGTGAGGCATCCCTGACCACGGACGCCGGCACGGTGTCGGCATCGGTGGCTGCCACGGGCACCACCGCTCCGGTGATCGGCCCTGCGGACCTCACCCTCCCCGAAGGCACATCGACGATCGTCTACGCCTGGGGAAGCCTCGAGGCGGGGAACCTCGCGCTGGCCACACAGGTCATCGAGGGCCTCCACTCCGCTCCCGGTGCCGTCCCCGGCGGTCAGTCCGGCCTCGCGGCAGAGGACGACAACGGAGCCGCCGTCGGCATCGGTGCCTTCCTGCTGGTGCTGCTCGGCGGTGCGGCAGCGGCCTCCCGCCGGCGGGCCGTCCGGGTCTCCAGCTAGCCGTGCGGGGTGGGGGGGGGGGGGGGGGCCCCCCCCCCCCCGCAAACACCTCTCCCAAAAAAAAAACA
>NZ_JBTNDU010000015.1:0-97438 GCF_054510835.1 Arthrobacter sp. TmT3-37
CCTCGAAGTCACCGGCTCCGGCCAGGAACTCAAGGTCAACGACGCCAACGTCGTCTGCGGCGGCGTCCAGACCGCCAACGCCGTCGTCTACCTCATCGACACCGTCCTCACGCCCCCCGCCGGCTAAGGACCACGCAGACCTCCCTGGTGTCGTCCTCTAACGTGATCCAGGGACTACGGACGGACCCCTCACCCTCGTGGTGGGGGGTCCGTCCTGCATTCCCCCGCGGCCGCTCCTGGGTGGAACGGACAGGACGATCACCTACACTTGGGCTTCCAGACACCCCGCTCCCGAAGGATCGGGAGACCCCTGCCTGTTCGGAGATCGAAGCCTGTGAAGACCCCTGCCCCGCGCCGCACCCGCCACCGACGGGTCGGCGGTGGCGCGCTGGCAGCGTCCGTGGCGGCGGCTCTGCTCCTCACCTCCTGCACCGCGGGCGAGGTCGCTCCCCCGCAACCGTCCGCGACGACGGCGACACAGGCAGCGGAGGCCTCGACCTTCACCTTCGGGACCTCCGCGGACCCGAGGACGCTCGACCCCGCACTCGCCAACGACACCGAGTCCTATCGCGTGACGCAGCAGGTCCTGCAGGGACTCGTCGGTGTCGACCCCCTCACCTCCGGGCCGGCACCGCTGCTGGCCGAGGAGTGGGAGGAGAAGGACAGCGGTCGGGCCTACGAGTTCACCCTTCGGAACGACGTCGTCTTCCATGACGGCGAGCCCTTCGACGCGACGGCCGTCTGCGCCAATTTCGACCGCTGGTACAACCTGCCGGCGAGCGCCCGCTCCGGCACCTCCCGCCTGCCGTTCGAGAACGTGTTCAAGGCCTTCTCCGACCAGCCCGACGTCAGCCTGTACAGGGGCTGCACGGCGACGTCGGACGAGACGGTGGAACTCCGCCTCGCGAGCCGGATCACCGGGCTCGTCCCCGCGCTCGCCGCCCCGGCCTTCGCCATGTCCTCCCCCGCCGCCCTCGAGGCAGGTGCGGCCGACGAGCCGAGCGAATCGGAGGGCGGGACGGCCGTGTCCCGCTACGGCCGGGCGCCCGTCGGGACCGGCCCGTTCCGCTTCGTCTCCTGGGAACCGGGCGCCGTCGAGCTCGCCTTCTTCGACGGGTACTGGGGTGAGCGCGGCGACGTGGACCGTGTGCTGTTCACCACCATCGCCAACCCCGACTCGCGTGCCCGCGCCCTGACCTCGGGACGCATCGACGGGTACGACTTCGTCTCCGTCGACAGCGCCGTGGACCTCGCCCGCAACGGCCTGCAGTTCCTCCAGCGCGACCCGTACTCCGTGCTGTACCTCGGGTTGAACGAGGCGTTCCCGGGCGTCGACGACGTCCTGTTCCGACAGGCCGTCGCGCACGCCATCGACAAGGACTCGCTGATCGACGGACGGTTCCTCGAGGGGACGAAGCCGGCGCGGCACTTCATCCCAGAGAAGCTGGGGGTGGGTACCGACGCGGTCGAGGACTACGGCTACGACGTCGATCGCGCCCGGGAGCTGCTGGAGCAGTCCGGCTACGACGGGCGTGAGCTGCCGTTCTACTACCCGCGCAACGTCTCGCGGGCCTACCTGCCGTCGCCCGAGAAGGCCTACGCGGAGCTCAGCCGCCAGCTGACCGCGGCCGGCTTCAACATCAGGCCCGTGCCGGTCGAGTGGAGCGAGGGCTATGTGGACGCCGTCCAGGCATCCGGTGACCGTGCCTTCCACCTCCTCGGCTGGAGCGGGAGCTACCAGGACCCGGACAACTTCGTCGGCGCACTCTTCGGGAGCTACAGCGACGAGTTCGCCTACGAGGATCCGCAGCTGTTCAGCAAGATCAACCGTGCGCGGGGTCTGCCCGACGGCGAGGACCGGACGGAGGCCTACGCGGATATCAGTGCGCAGGTCTCGGCGCGGCTCCCGGCCGTCCCGCTCGCCTTCCCCATCTCGGCGCTCGCGATGAGCGCCCGCGTCACGACCTACCCCGTCAGCCCCGTGATGAACGAGGTCTTCAACCGGATCGATCTGGCGGACGTCGAGCCCCGGCCCACTCCCTCCGGATGACACACCGGCCGTGCCAGCGGAACGCCTCCGGGGGCTTCCCTGATTTAAATAAGGTCACTGCCAGACGCTAGGCTTTCCCTGCTAGGACCTCGCGACTGGAGACAACGTTGACCACACACAACCAGGGCACACCCGCCACGACAACCGACGTCGTACTGATCGGCGGCGGGATCATGAGCGCGACGCTCGGCGCCTTCCTGCGCCAGCTCCAGCCCGAGTGGGACATCTCCCTGTTCGAACGCCTCGACGCTGCCGGCCTCGAGAGCTCCGACCCCTGGAACAACGCGGGAACCGGACACTCGGCGCTGTGCGAACTGAACTACTCGCCCGCCGGCAAGGACGGTTCCGTGGACCCGGCGAAGGCCGTGGCGATCAACGAGCAGTTCCAGGTCTCGCGCCAGTTCTGGTCGCACATGGTGTCCGAGGGGCACCTGGGCGATCCGAGGAACTTCATCAACGCCGTCCCCCACATGAGTTTCGTCTGGGGCCAGGCCAACGCGGCCTACCTGCGGAAGCGCTACGAGGCGCTGAGCCCGCAGCCGCTGTTCAGCACCATGGAGCACAGCGAGGACCACGACACCATCGCCGGGTGGACGCCGCTCCTGATGAAGGGCCGCAATCCCTCGCAGCCCGTCGCCGCGTCGCGTGTCGAGGGCGGGACCGACGTCGATTTCGGCGGCCTGACCCGCCAGCTCACCGGCTACCTCGAGGGCGCCGGCGTCGATCTGCACTACAGCTTCGACGTGCTCGACGTCGCGCGGGCGACCGACGGCCGGTGGGACGTCAAGGTCCGGAACAGGGCCACGCGCGAGACGAGCACCGTCACCACCAGGTTCGTCTTCATCGGCGCCGGCGGCGGTGCCCTGCACCTCCTGCAGCGCAGCGGCATCCCGGAGGGCAAGGGATTCGCCGGCTTCCCGGTATCGGGCCAGTTCCTGCGCTGCACGGACCAGGAGCTCGTCGCACAGCACAACGCCAAGGTGTACGGGCAGGCGTCGGTGGGTGCTCCCCCGATGTCCGTCCCCCACCTGGACACACGCTTCGTCAAGGGCGAGCGGTCGCTGCTCTTCGGCCCCTACGCCGGTTTCTCCACCAAGTTCCTGAAGCGCGGCTCCTACCTGGACCTCCCCACCTCCATCCGGACCTCCAACCTGGTGCCGATGCTCGCCGTGGCCAAGGACAACATGTCGCTCACCAAGTACCTCGTCACCGAGGTCCTGAAGAACCGCGACGCCAAGAACGAGTCGCTCAACGAGTTCCTCCCGACGGCCGAGGGCGGCAGCTGGGAACTGATCTCCGCGGGCCAGCGGGTGCAGGTCATCAAGAAGGCCCCGAAGAAGGGTGGCGTCCTCCAGTTCGGCACCGAGGTCATCACATCGTCGGACGGTTCCGTGGGAGCACTGCTCGGCGCCTCGCCGGGCGCCTCGACCGCGGCCCCGATCATGGTCGAACTGCTGAAGCGGTGCTTCCCCACCAGGATGGCGGACTGGGAGCCCAAGCTGAAGGAGATGCTGCCCGGGTACGGGGTGCGGCTCAACGAGAACCCGTCCCTCGCCGCCGAGGTGCAGTCGCTCACCGATCAGGTCCTCAAACTCAAGTAGCCACGGCGCCGCCGGCCAGCCAGGCGACCGTCAGCATCGAAGGCAGGTCTCTTGTTCCGTCTGGCACAGCTGTCCCTGGGCAACCGGGCGCTCATCGCGCTCATCACCATCCTCGCTTCGGTCTTCGGCGTCATCACGCTCGGGTCGCTCAAGCAGGAGCTCATCCCGTCGCTCGAGTTCCCGCAGATCACGGTGCTGTCCTCGGCACCGGGCGCCTCGGCCGAGTATCTCGACCAGCAGGTCGGTGAGCCGCTCGAATCCGCACTCAGCGGGGTCGAGGGCCTGGAGTCGTCCTCGTCCACGTCGCGCACGGGTGTCTCGACCGTCAGCCTCGTCTTCGTGTACGGGACGGACCTGGACCGCGCGAGGGCGCAGGTGGACCGGGCGATCTCCACGGTGCGACCCACCCTCCCCGAGGACGTCGAGCCACAGGCGCTCGCCGGCAGTATCAGCGACCTGCCCATCGTCTTCATGGCGGTGTCCTCGGACCAGTCGCTCAGCGAACTCAACGGCGACCTCGCCCGCCTCACCGTCCCGAGACTCCAGAAGATCGAGGGCGTGCGGACCGCGGACGTCTCCGGCGGGACCACCCAGCATGTCGCGATCCTGCCGCGGGCCGGCGCCCTCGAAGCCGCAGGGCTGACCGTCGCCGACCTCACCAGCACGCTGGAGGACAACGGCGCGCTGTTCCCGGTCGGGACCCTCGAGGAGGACCCGCGGTCGCTCACCATCCAGGCCGGCAGCCGGATCGGGTCGCTGGAGGACATCAGCGCCCTGCCGGTGCTGCCCTCGTCCGGCAGCGCACCGTCAGGTCGGGCGACCACGATCGGCGACGTCGCGGACGTCGACCTCGCCGATGACGAGCCGACATCGATCACGCGGACCAACTCGGTGGAGACGCTCGCGCTCGCCGTGACCAAGGTGCCCGACGGCGACACCGTCGAGATCTCCCAGCAGATCGTGGCCCTGGTGCCCGAGCTCGAGGCCGAGCTCGGCAATGCCGCCGACATCACGGTCGTGTTCGACCAGGCGCCCTTCATCGAGCGCAGCATCGACGATCTGACCACGGAGGGCATCCTGGGACTCGGCTTCGCCGTGGTCATCATCCTCGTCTTCCTGCTGTCGGTCCGGTCGACGCTGGTGACGGCCATCTCGATCCCCCTCTCGTTGCTCATCACCTTCATCGGGCTCTACGCCGCGGGCTATTCCCTCAACCTGCTGACGCTCGGCGCCCTGACGATCGCCATCGGCCGCGTGGTGGACGACTCCATCGTCGTGATCGAGAACATCAAGCGGCACCTCGGCTACGGCGAGGAGAAACGGGTCGCGATCCTCACCGCGGTCCGTGAGGTGGCCGGTGCCATCACCGCCTCGACCCTCACCACGGTCGCCGTCTTCGCCCCGATCGGGTTCGTGGGCGGCCTCGCGGGCGAACTCTTCCGGCCTTTCGCCGTCACGACCGGCATCGCCCTCCTGGCATCCCTGGCCGTCGCGCTGACCATCATCCCGGTGCTCGCCTACTGGTTCCTGCCCCGCACGGCGTCGCGCGGCCGGCACGGGGCCCGCCACGATGCCACCGATGCCACCGATGCCACCGACGCCACCGGCGACCCGGCCGCGTCGCATGCCCCCGACCGCCCGTCGTTCCTCCAGCGCGGCTACCTCCCGATCCTCGCCGGCACCCAGCGGCATCCCGTCATCACCCTCGTGAGCGGTGTGGTGGTGCTCGGCGCGACGGCCGCCATGGTGCCGTTCCTCCCGACCAACCTCCTCGGCGGGTCGGGCCAGAACAGCTTCTCCATCACCCAGACCCTTCCCCCGGGGTCGAGCCTCGCGACGACCACGGAGGCAGCCGGCCGCACCGAGGAGATCCTGGCGGACACGCCGGAGGTCCAGGACGTCCAGCTGACCGTGGGCAACGCACAGGGCGGATTCGCGGCCCGGTTCTCGGGTGGCGCCTCCGTGGCGTCGTTCACGGTGATCACCGACGAGGAGGCCGATCAGGAGGACCTGCAGGAGTCGGTGCGCCGGGAGCTCGAGGCGCTCGAGGGTGCCGGGACGTTCTCGCTCTCGAGCCAGCAGGGCGGTTTCGGTACCTCGAGCACCATCGACATCGACATCACGGCCCCGGCGAGTGCCGATCTCGAGTCCGCCAACAGCGCCGTCCTCGATGGCATGCAGGGACTCGAGGGCGCAGGTGAGGTCTCGAGCAACCTGTCGGCCGCGCAGCCGCAGGTGCAGATCGACGTCGACCGGGCGGCTGCCGTGGCGGCGGGACTGAGCGAGGGCCAGATCGCCGGACTCCTCGGTGGCAGCATCAGCCCCGTGCCCGCCGGGTCGGTGCGTTTCGACGCCGACGACTTCCCGGTCCTGATCGGCGAGGGGACGCCCGTCACGAGCCTCGGCCAGTTGCGTGACCTGCAGATACCGACCGCCCGGGGGCCGATCCCGCTGACGGCGGTCGCGTCGGTCGAGGAGGTCCAGGTACCGCTCTCCGTCACGAGTTCCAACGGGGAGCGCACGGCGAGGGTCTCCGTGACGCCGTCCGGCGACGACCTCGGAACCCTCACGGCAGAGGTCACCGAGCGTCTCGACGCCATCGACCTCCCTGCCGGCGCCACCGCCACCATCGGCGGCGCCTCGAGCCAGCAGGCAGAATCCTTCGACCAGCTGTTCCTGGCGCTGTGGGCCGCCGTGGCGATCGTGTACGTCATCATGGTCGCAACCTTCAAGAGCCTCGTGCAGCCCCTGATCCTCCTCGTGTCCATCCCCTTCGCCGCCACGGGCGCGATCGCCCTGCTCCTGATCACGCGGATCCCGCTCGGACTGCCGTCCCTCATCGGCATGCTGATGCTCGTCGGCATCGTCGTCACGAACGCCATCGTGCTGATCGACCTCATCAACCAGTACCGGCGGCCGCAGGACGGGTCCCGCGGCCTGCTGGTCGCGGATGCCATCCGGGAAGGCGCTCGGCAGCGCCTCCGGCCGATCCTCATGACCGCTCTCGCCACGATCTTCGCACTGACGCCGATGGCGCTCGGGCTCACGGGCGAGGGCGGCTTCATCTCGCAGCCCCTGGCCGTCGTCGTGATCGGCGGGCTCGTCTCGTCGACGGCCCTCACGCTCGTCCTGGTACCGGTCCTGTACCGGCTGGTCGAGGGGCGGCGCGAGGAACGGGCCCTGCGCCGGGCGGCGACGCCCGCGGGCTGATCCACCTGCCGCGCAACCGCCGCCGAGCGTATACTAGATGCAAAGACATCTAGTTGCCGGTTCGCCGGCAGGAGGCGGGAAGCAGTCATGGCTGACCAGGTGGACGCCGCGGCGGAGCAGCGGGAGGCGGTGGCGACCGGCGACGACGGAAGCGGCGCCTCCGTGCGGCAGGCCTCCGAGAGCTGGGAATCGCTCTTCCGTGCCCAGGTCGGCGTCATGCGCCGCCTCCGGCAGGATCCGGTGTTCCGGGAACTGCCGATCGGCGAGTACGATGTCCTGTTCAACCTCAGCCGCTGCCCGACCGGATGGACGCGCCTGAACGAGCTGAACCACCACCTGCTCATCAGCCAGCCCAGCCTCAGCCGCATGGTGGACCGCCTCGAGGCCAAGGGGCTCGTGCGGCGCCGGCCCGCCGAGACCGACCAGCGCGGCGTCGAGCTCGCTCTGACGGACGAGGGCCGAGCCCTCCAGCGACGCATCGGCTCCGCCCACGTCCACCGCATCCAGGAGGTGCTCGCGCCCGTCCTCGATCCCGCCGAGATGGCGCAGCTGAAGGCGCTGACCGACAAGATCAACGCCGCGCTGGCCTGATCCCGACGGCGCTCCCCCGGAGCGTGGTCAGCGGAGGAAGTGCCTCTCGCCCGTCCGTTCCAGCGGGAGGTCGTCGACCGTCGCGGTCACCGTCAGGCGGGTCAGCTGCAGCGAGCCGCCGACCGTGGAGAGGAACGCGGTGTCGGTCGCGTCCCTGCCCGTCGCGATGCGGAGCATCGAGGCACGAGGGGCCAGGCCGGTCGCATCCAGGAGGTGCCAGCCGCCGTCGGTCCAGGCCTCGACGACGGCGTGGAAATCCATGGGGCTGAGCCCGGGCGCGTAGACGGACGCCAGCCGCGCCGGGATGTCGCGGGACCTGAGGAGGGCGATCACCAGGTGGGCGTAGTCCCGGCACACCCCCCTCCGGGACAGGAGGGTGTCCACGGCGCCGTCGGTGAAACGGGACGACCCGGGGACGTAGGACAGTTCACCCGACACCCAGTCACGGATACCCTGGACGAGCTCGGCGCCCTGCAGGCGGGGGAAGAGGGCGTACGCCGTCGGGAGGATCCTGTCCGATTCGCAGTACCGGCTGGGTCGCACGTACCGCACCAGGTCGACGTCGTCCCCGGGGGACCGCTCCGAGGTCCCCGTCACGGTGGCCCGGTACTCCACTTCGAGTGATGACGCGTGCGGCGTCGTGAGCAGGTGCAGTCGCGTGCCGTCCCCGGCCTGCCGTTCGCGGACCTCCGCCGGCTGCCCGTCGACCAGGACGGACAGGCGCTCGTCGACCTCGCGGTAGTCCCCGGGGTGTGCGACGGCGATCGACAGGACCACCTCGGTGCCGGCGATCGTCGTGGCACCGAGGTCGGCGGAGACAGTGCGTCGCATGGTTCGTTGCTCCCGGTAGGCGGCGTGATCGCCTCCAACTCTAAGCTGTTGGAGGCGGCGACCCTCGACGCCGGCCGGCATCATCCGGCCGGGCAGGACGCACCAGCACGGAAGGCTCCCCATGAGCAGTTTCACCGCGGACGCGATCGGCGATCTGACGGACAGGCGTGTCATCATCACCGGCGCCAACAGCGGGCTGGGACTGCAGACCGCCGTCGCCCTGGCCCGCAGGGGCGCCGACGTGGTCCTCGCCTGCCGCAACGAACAGCGCGGGCGGGACGCCGAGCAGAAGGTCCGGGCCCTGTCCGGCAGCGAGCGCGTCGGGATGCGCCTCCTCGACCTCGCGAGCCTCGCCTCCGTGCGGGCCTTCGCGGCCGACGTCACGGGTCCCGTCCACATCCTCGTCAACAACGCGGGGGTCATGGCCACGCCGAAGTCCACGACGGCTGACGGCTTCGAACTGCAGTTCGGCACCAACCACCTGGGTCACTTCGCGCTCACCGGCCTCCTGCTGCCGAATCTCCGGGAGGCGGGTCCGGCGCGCGTGGTCACGCTGTCGAGCCTCGCCCACAAGGGCGGACGCATCGACTTCGACGACCTGCAGTCCGAGCGCAGGTACCGCAGGTGGCGCGCCTACGGACAGAGCAAGATCGCGAACCTGTACTTCATGGTCGAGCTCGATCGGCGTGCGCGCGCCGCCGGCTGGGACCTGACCTCCGTGGCCGCCCACCCGGGCCTCGCCGACACCAACCTGACGGCAGGCATGCAGGCGCCCGCCGTGCTCGACGTCCTCGCGGGCTTCTCCAGACTGATGAGCCAGTCCGACGCCGCGGGAGCCCTGCCGACCCTGTACGCGGCAACCGCCGACGATGTCCGCGGCGGCGACTACTACGGGCCCTCCGGCCCGGGCGAGACGCGCGGCGCTCCCCGCCTCGTCGCCCCCGTGGCACGGGTGCTGGACCACGACATCGCCGTGCGGCTCTGGAATCGCAGCGTCGAGCTGACCGGGGTGGACTTCGCGGCCCTGCAGCCCGCCGCCTGACCCTCAGCTAGGCCGCGGGCTCGGCGGCGACTTGCACGGACCGGATCATCTCGCGGATGATCGCGAAGTCCGGCGTGGCGTAGTAGGCCTCGGCCTCCCCGAGGGTGCCGAAGGACACCGTCTGCGGACCGGTGTTCGCCGGTGCCTTCGGCGCCAGCGCCTCGAGGTCGCCGAAGCTGAACCGGCCGAGTGCCTCGCTCCCCTGCACGGTGTTCGGCAGGGAGCAGGCAAGGCCGTCCGCGCCGCCCACCTGGTCCGTGATGCCGTAGGCGCCGAAGAAGCGGAAGCCGGTGATCAGGCGGACCACGAAGCGTGGCTCGATGCCGGTGTCCGCCGGCGGTCCCCCGGTCAGCGCGAGCGGCTCGCTGCCGATCACGTAGTAGGAGGTGCGTTCGGCATCGGGACAGGGCAGTTCCGGCGTCAGGATGCCGGAGTGCAGTTCGGCCGCCGTCGTTCCCTCCGGTGTACGGACGGCATAGTGCAGCGAGTCCGGGGCGTAGGCGCCCGGTGCAGGTTCCAGCGGCTGCACCACCCAGGCCTCCGGCAGTTCGAAGCTCACGAGCCGGCCGGGGTCGGTGAAGATCTTCCAGCCCTCGCGCGCCTCGCGCAGGGGCACCGGCGGCACCGTCGGGGTGGCCGAGGGGGCGTCCGACGACGGCGCAGCGCTTCCGCCCTCCGGGCTCCCGGTGCACGCTGTGAGCAGCAGCGCTGCGAGCGCCCCGCCGGCGACGGCCCGGAGCACGCGCCGCACCGACAGCCGTGCCGCACTACCGTTGTCCATGGCGTCCCTCCCCGGCGGAATCCGGTGCCGCAAGTCTAGGCTCCACGCGCCGCGCCGAGCGATCGCACCGCCTCGACCGACGCGATCACGGCGCGTGCCGCCTCCGCGAGATCCGTCGGCGGGGTGTCCTGTGTCCAGGACAGCCGGACGGCGGAGTGGGCGGTCCCTTCGTCGATCCCGAGTGCCAGCAGCACGGCCGACGGCTCGGACGAACCGGCGGCGCAGGCCGAACCGCTGGAGCAGACGACCCCGCGGCGCTCGAGTTCCAGCAGGACCGCCTCACCGCCGACCCCCGGGAAGCAGAACGAGGCGAGGTTCGGGAGCCGCGCGTCGGGGTCACCCGTGACGAGGGCGCCGGGCACCGCGGCGAGGACGGCGGCGACCAGCGCGTCCTGCGCCGACCGCGATCGGGTGGCCGCGGCCGGCAGGGCGCGCTGCGCGAGGCCGAGCGCTCGCGCCAGCCCGACCGCTCCGGCGACGTTCTCCGTTCCCGAGCGACGGCCGCGCTCCTGGCCGCCGCCGTGCAGGACGGGTTCGCAGGGGGTGCCCGCGCGCAGGTACAGCAGGCCGATGCCTTTCGGGGTGCCCAGCTTGTGGCCCGAGATGCTGAGCGCGGTGACGCCCAGGGAGTCGACGTCGAGGGGAAGCCATCCCGCCGCCTGCACGGCGTCGGTATGGAAGGGGACTCCGGCGTTCCGGCAGACCGCCGCCAGCGCCGGGATGTCCTGGACCGTGCCGACCTCGTTGTTCGCGTACATGACGGTGCACAGCGTCGTCCCGGCTTCGAGCGCGGCCGCCAGCTCCTCCGCGGCGACCCGTCCTGTTCCGGAGACGGGCAGGGTCGTGATGCGGAAGCCGTGGAAGTCCCGGAGGTAGGACAGCGCGTCCAGCACTGCCGGGTGCTCGATGGCGCTGGTGACGATGTGGCGTCCGCGAGGCGCGGCCAGGGCGATGCCCTTGAGCGCGAGATTGTCGGCCTCGGTGCCGCCCGAGGTGAAGATGATCTCCGCGGGACGGCATCCGAGCAGACCCGCGATCCTCGACCGGGCCGCGGCGAAGGCGTTCGCGGCTGCCTCGCCGTAGGCGTGGTGGCTGGACGGATTGCCGAAGGTCGACGTCAGCAGGGGCCACATCTCCTCGAGGACCTCGCGGCGTGCCGGTGCCGTGGCGGCGGCGTCAAGGTACAGCATGGCCGCCGACCGGGGGCTGGTGGACCGGCGGGACGAAGTCCAGGCCGAGATCGAGCGATCGGACGCTGTGGGTGAGTGCCCCTGCGGAGATGATGTCCACGCCGGTGGCGGCGATGGCCGCCACGGTGTCGAGCCGTACGTTGCCGCTCGCCTCGACGAGCGCCCGGCCGGCCACCCGCCGCACTCCCTCCGCGAGGTCCTCGACGGTGAAGTTGTCCAGCATGATCGTGTCGACCTCCGCAGCGAGGACCGGTTCGAGCTGGTCCAGCCCGTCCACCTCGACCTCGACATGCACGGTGTGGGGCAGCCGGGACCTCACCGACCGCAGTGCGGCCGTGAGTGCGGCGGGCCCGTCGACCGCCAGCAGCGCCAGGTGGTTGTCCTTGACCATCACGGCGTCGGACAGACCGGCGCGGTGGTTCGATCCGCCCCCGCAGCGGACGGCCCAGCGTTCCAGGACCCGCAGCCCCGGTGTGGTCTTGCGGGTGTCGACGATGCGGGCACGCGTACCACCCGCGGCGTCGACGAAGGCCCGCGTCATGGTCGCGATCCCGCTCAGGCGCTGCACGATGTTGAGGGCCGTGCGCTCCGCGGTGAGGATGCCGGCCGCGGGCCCGCTGAGGTACGCGATCGTGTCGCCGGTCCCGAACGGCGTGCCGTCGGTCCTCGGGAAGGCGACGTGGATGCGCGGGTCGGTGAGCCTCATCGCCGCCTCGATCGCCGAGGTCCCGCAGAGGATGCCGGGCTCGCGTGCGGTCACGGCCGCCGTCGTCAGCAGATCGGGGTCGATGAGGGACTGGCAGGTCACGTCACCCCACGGCGCGTCCTCGGCGAGGGCCGCCGCGACGATGGCGTCGACCAGGTGCTGCGGTGGCCGCGCCGGCGCTGCGGCGGTGTCCAGCGGGCTGTCGGCGGTCTGCGTCATGGCTGTGTCCCTTCGGGGATTCGGAGGTAGGACCGGCTCGGGGCGGGCCGGCGGAGTGCGGGGTCGGGCTGGTCGGAGCGGTGGTGCGCTCCGCAGGACCCGGGCCGGTCCGAGGCGGCGCGCACGAGCAGCCGCGCGCACAGCAGCAGGTTCGCCGTCTCCGGATCGGTGCCGGCGCGATAGGACGCGAGCTGCTTCGCGGCGACGTCCAGACCGCTGCCCGTCCGCAGGACGCCGGCGTGGTCTGTCATCACTGCCTGGAGCTCGCGGCGCGTCACGGGGTGGGTTCCGGTCTCCGCGTCGAGGTCGAGGACCTCGGCCTCGAAGACCGGCGCCGCGCCGTCTCCGTCGGAGAGCGCCGCCGCGCACCGCGTAGCGAAGACCACGGCCTCGAGGAGGCTGTTGGAGGCCAGCCGGTTGGCGCCGTGCACACCCGTGCGCGCCACCTCACCGACGGCGAAGAGGCCCTGGACGGAGGTGCGCCCGTCCGTGTCCGTCCGCACGCCGCCCATCCAGTAGTGGGCGGCCGGGACCACCGGGACGACGGCGGCGGACCAGTCGTACCCGTGCCGTGCCGTCAGCGCGGTGAGCGACGGGAAGCGCCGGGCGAGGAAGTCGGCACCGAGGGCCGTCGCGTCCAGGTAGACGCACCGTGCCCTGCGGTCACCGGCCGCGGCCCCGGTACGGACGCCCGGGGCGTCGGTGGGCTCCTGGGCGAGGTGGCGCGCGATGCTGCGCGAGACCACGTCCCGCGGCGCGAGGTCGCCGTCGGGGTGGTAGTCCGCCATGAACCGGTGGCCACGGGCATCGACGAGGTGCGCGCCCTCGCCGCGCACGGCCTCCGAGATCAGCGGGTTCCCCGGGACGTCGAGCGCCGTGGGGTGGAACTGGAAGAACTCGAGGTCGGCGACCACCGCGCCGGCCCGCCAGGCCAGCGCCACGCCGTCCCCCGTGGCGATCGCCGGGTTCGTCGTGTGGTCGAAGAGCTGTCCGGCCCCGCCGGTCGCCAGCACCACGGCGGAGGCCGCGATCGGGCGCCGGATGCCGTCCTGCAGCACCTCGACGCCGGCGGCACGCGGCGGTCCCCCGGCGCCGTCGAGCAGTATCCGCTCGACGAAGGCGTTCTCGAGGACCCGGATCGCCGGGTCCCGGCGCACCGCCGCCGTGAGGGAGGCGATGAGCCCTGCGCCGGTCGCATCGCCGCCGAGGTGGAGGATCCGTGCCGCGGAGTGAGCCGCCTCGCGGCCCAGTGCGGGCGACGACGCGTCGTGCGGCGCGGCGTCGAAGACCACCCCGGCCCGCTGCAGGGCGTCGATCCCCTCGGCTGCGCCCCGGCAGAGGACTTCGACCGCCTCCGGGTCCGCCAGCCCGGCGCCGGCCGCGAGGGTGTCCGCGATGTGTGCCTCCACCGAGTCGCGACGGCCGCCGGCCGGTCCGGACGGGCGGCCGGACGCTCCGTGCCCGGCCGCGAGCACCGCGGCGATGCCGCCCTGCGCGTAGCCCGTGTTGCCGGAGCCGAGCGCGGCTTTGGAGACCAGCACGACGTCGGACCGGGGGTCGAGCCGCCGCACGGCGAGTGCCGTCTGCAAACCGGCGATGCCGGAGCCCACGATCACCACGCGGAGCGGCCCCCGGGTGGCCTCCGGCTCCTCCCGCACGCGTCCGGAGGTCACGGGCGGACCGCGAGCATCCGGTTCAGGGCCACGCGTGCCGGCCCGGCGACGCTCTCCGGCACGGTGATGCGGTTCGGCACGCGTCCTTCGACGAGGCCCTCCAGCACCCAGGCCAGGTAGCCGGGGTGGATGCGGTACATCGTCGAGCAGGGGCAGATGACGGGATCGAGGCAGAAGATGGTGTGCTGCGGGTACTGCGCGGCGAGCCGGTTCACCATGTTGATCTCCGTCCCGACGGCGAAGGTGCTGCCCGGTGCGGCTGCATCGATCGCCTTCCGGATGTAGTCGGTCGAGCCCGCCTCGTCGGCGGCGTCGACGACGGGCATCGGGCACTCGGGATGCACGATCACGCGCACTCCGGGGTGTTCCGCCCTCGCCTTCTCGATCTGGGCCACGGTGAAGCGCTTGTGGACCGAGCAGAACCCGTGCCACAGGATCACCCGGGAGTCGCGGAGTGTCTGCTCGTCCGTGCCGCCCCACGCCTTGCGGGGATTCCACAGGGGCATCCGCTCGAGCGGGACGCCCATCGCCTTGGCGGTGTTGCGGCCGAGGTGCTGGTCGGGGAAGAACAGCACGCGCTGCCCCCGCTCGAACGCCCACTCGAGCACGGCAGCCGCGTTCGACGACGTGCAGACGATCCCGCCGTGTTCTCCGCAGAATCCCTTCAGCGCCGCGGAGGAGTTCATGTACGTCACGGGGATCACGGGCCGCCGGCCGTCCGCGTCGGGCTCCGATCCGAAGAGCGCGGTCAGCTGGTCCCAGCACTCCGTCACCGAGTCGATGTCCGCCATGTCCGCCATGGAGCACCCCGCCGCGAGGTTGGGCAGGATCACGGCCTGCTCCGGCGTCGACAGCATGTCCGCGGTCTCCGCCATGAAGTGGACACCGCAGAAGACGATGGCCTCCGCGGCACTGCGCTCGGTGGCTGCGCGGGCGAGCTGGTAGCTGTCGCCGACGAAGTCCGCGTACTTCACCACCTCGTCGCGCTGGTAGAAGTGGCCCAGGACGACGACGGACTCCCCCAGCGTCTCCTTGGCGGCGAGGATCCTCCGATCGAGGTCGTCGGCGGAAGCGGTCCGGTACTCCTCCGGCAGCTCACCCTGGCGCGGGGTCGTGGGAGGGACCGGGTCGTGCATGGAAGCACCGGGGCCGTAGTCGGGCAGAGGGAGAGCGTCGAAGACCCACGGATCACGCGCCAGGTCGGGTGTGCAGGTGGTCGCGGGCGCAGGGAATCCTGCCTCGCCTCGCGAGATGAGCTGGATGGCGGTGGAAACGGACACGTGCTTCTCCCTCGATGGGCCGGCGCCGGGCTGGGCGGCGGACTGGGGTCGTGGACGGGGTGGGTTGCAGGGCTCGAGGTGCATCGCCCGGGGCCGGGCGTCGGACCCGTCTAGGACGGAGGCCGTCCGGCGTGCGGCCCGGTGTACCTGTACAGGCGCGGCGGCCGGTTGCGCCCGCCCTGGAGCACCTCGTCCGTGGCGGCGATGTCCTTCGCGGAGCGGAGCTGTCGCCGGAAGTTCGCCGGATCGAGGTGCCGTCCGAGCACCGCCTCGTAGACGCCGCGCAACTGCGCCAGCGTGAAACGGTCACCGAGGAAGTGGTAGGCGACCGATCCGTACTCGATCTTGCCGCGGAGCCGTTCGAGGGCGTAGGCGACGATCTCGTCGTGGTCGAACGCGAGCCCGACGACGTCGGAGGCCCGGAACCACCGCACGTTCTCCGATTCCTGCGCCAGATCGGCCTGGTCCGGGCGCACGAGCGCCCAGTAGACGATCGACACCAGGCGCTGCGTCGCCGAACGATCGAGCCCGCCGAAGGCGTAGAGCTGCTCGAGGTAGGTCGGCTCGAGCCCCGTGGTGTCCCGCAGGTTCCGTGCCGCGGCGTCCTGCAGGGACTCGCGGCCGTCGAGCGGGCCGCCCGGCAGCGCCCAGCGCCCGAGGTGCGGCTGGCGGATACGTCGGACGAGCGGGAGCCAGATCTCCGATCGGTCCGAGGCCGCATCCGTCCGGAGCGCGAAGATGACGGTCGAGATGGCGAGGGAGGGCGCCTGGGCCTGCCGTTCCGAGACGTTGGCGGAGCTGTACATGACCGGCCTTCCGCCTGGGTGATCGTCGACGCCTTGTTAGAGTCAGGATGACTATAACTCATGGCAGGCAGCCGACGGTCATGGTCCGTCGAGGAGTTCTGGACGGGGAGCCTCAGTCAGCGGGTTGCCACCGCTCCCGAAAGTGTCTAAAGTCACAGTCGTCGGTCCGCAGGGGCCGCGCGGCGGAGATGTGTTCAAGGACGCACATATCTCTGCCGCCCTTACGATGGGGTCATGGACCACCATTCCGTTCACGACGTCGAGGGTATCGATCCCCGCCTGGCCATCACCCGCAGCGACGCGGACACTCCCCGAGCGTTGCCCCCGATCCTCCTGCTGCACGGGTTCGGCTCCTCGTCGCGGCAGAACTGGGTGGAGACCGGCTGGGTCCGCTTCCTGAACGACGCCGGCCGCTCCGTGGTCATGGTGGACCTCCCGGGACACGGTGATAGCGCGGCGCCGGACGACGCCGGCGCCTACGCACCCAGCCGCATGCGCGCCGACATCCTGCAGGCGCTCTTCGACGAACGCATCACCCCCCTCCGGGAGGACGACCCCGCCTCCGGCGTCGATCTGCTCGGCTACTCCCTGGGATCCCGCCTCGCCTGGGAGTTCGGCGCGACGCAGCCCGAGCTCGTGCGCAGGATGGTGCTCGGGGGGCCCGGCAGCGACGACCCTCTCGCCGCATTCGACCTCGAGGGAGCCGAGCGCCACCTCGCCGGGGGGCCCGCCCCGCAGGACGCGACGACGGCGGACCTCCTCCGGATGGCCCAGGCGGGGTCCGGCAACGATCTGCCCTCGCTCCTTGCCATGGTCTCGGCCATCAAGACGGAACCCTTCGACCCCCGGGGCGCCGTCCCGAAGATGCCCCTGCTCCTCGTCGCCGGGGACCAGGACGACTACGCCGGCGGTATCGGCGACCTCGCCGACTGGGCCCCGTTCGCCGAGACGGCGACCCTGCCCGGCAGGAGCCACTCGAACGCCATCACCTCGCGACTGTTCAAGGATGCAGCCCTCGCATTCCTCTCCTGAGAGCCGGACCGGGCTCCGGCGGTGCGCGCGTCGCTGCCCGTGCAGGAGCGCGGCCGGTATACTCGGAACTGATCAGCAGCCTTATGGTGGGGCTCGGCGATGATCCACAATTCCAATCTGCTGCGGGAGGACACCCATGGATGTGCTCCTTGCTGACCGGTACCAGACCATGGAACTCCTCGGCGTCGGCGGAGCCGCGTCGGTCTACCGGGCCGTCGACCGGAACCTCGGACGCGACGTCGCCATCAAGATCTTCAATCCGACGACGGCGGACGACGACAACTACCGGCGCCAGCACACGGAAACGATGCTGCTGTCGACCCTCAACCACCCGGGCCTCGTGACGCTGCACGACGCAGGCATCCACGAGGACGACACGGGACGGACCACCGGCTTCCTCGTGATGGAACTCGTCGACGGCGAGGACCTCCGGCACCTGCTCAAGCGCGGCGCCCTCCCAGCGGAGGACGTGGCCCAGCTCGGCGCGGACCTCGCCGATGCACTGGCCTACATCCACTCCGAGGGCGTGGTGCACCGGGACGTGAAACCGGCGAACATCCTCATGTTCCACAGCGGGGACAACGCGACCCGCCTGTACGCCAAGCTGACGGATTTCGGCATCGCACGGATGGTGGAGGCCACCATGGCGACCGCCGCGGGAGCCACGATCGGCACCGCCAACTACCTCAGCCCGGAACAGGCCGAGGGCGGTCCGCTGGACGAGCGCAGTGACATCTACTCGCTGGGGCTCGTCCTCCTCGAGTGCCTGACGGGAGTGAAGGCCTTCCCCGGACCCGTGGTCGAGGCTGCCCTCGCTCGGCTGCTGCGGGATCCCGAGGTGCCGGATTCGCTCGGACCGGACTGGAGCGCCCTGCTGCGGAGGATGACATCGAGGAATCCCTCGGCCAGGCCGTACGCGCACGACGTGGCACTGCAGCTGCGGAACTATGCCGACGAGCACCTCGGAGCCCCGGGGCCGGCGGCCGGAGCCGCCAGGCCCGTGCTGTCCGCCTCCGGCTCCCCCGAGGCGGAGAGCGTCACCGGCGGAGTCTTCACGGGTAACGTCCGGATTCCCGAACCGCCCGATCGGGCCCCCAGCATCCGGTGACGCCCGGGCGGCCTAGGAACCGTCGCCGTCGTCCTCCTCGGGTTCGAAGTTGCTCGCCTCGTCCGTCGATCCCGCGGCCACCCCGTCGTCACTGACCGGGATCGTCCCCTCGGGACCCAATCCGCCGGTCGCATCCTCGGTGTCGTTCTGCTTGCTGCCTTCGGTGCTCATGCGTCCTCCTGCGTCTTGGATGTCCTTCGATCCTATGCTCGGCCCGGGCGGTTGCACAGCCGGCTGATGAACCTGCCTCAGGCTCTGCTGGTGCTCCGCAGGGCGACGGCCGATGCCGCTCCGAGCAGCAGCAGGACGCATGCTGCTGCTGCCGGGACCACCGAGGCGCCCGCCGGCCCGGAGGCTTCGGCGAGGGCCCCTGCCAGCGCCGAACCGGTCGCCGTGCCGGTGACGATCCCGGAGGCGAGCAGCGTCATGACCGTACCCAGCCGGTGTGCCGGCGCGACCATCGAGCCGATCGAGAAGATCGTCACCATGGTGGGACCCACGAAGATGCCGAGGAGGAAGAGCGCTCCCAGCATCGTCGGGATCGCGCCGGGCAGGGCCAGCGCGGCGGCGGCCATCGCCATGGCGGCAGCAGCCACCATCCACCGGCGTGTAGGGCCGAAGCGCTCGGGCCAGTAGGCGACCGACAGTGCGGCCACGGCCGAGCTGAGGCCCATGACCGCGTACAGGAGCCCGGAGGACTCGGCTGCCCCGAACTGGCCCGCGAACGCGGTCAGGAACGTCTGCGTGGAGCCGAAGAACGTCCCCATGGCGATCATCCCGGCGACGGGCAGCAGGACGAGCGCGGGGCGGTACTCCGCGGACTCCGGGGGCTGATCGCCGTCGTGCCCGTTCCCGTCGGCACCGGGATCGCGGCCCGCATCGCTGAAGGCGACCGTCGGGTGGACGGCGAACGCACTGACGAGGGTGATGGTCAGCACCGCGGCCAGGGCGAGTGGGAGCCAGGGGGCGATCAGGCTCGCGAGCAGGCCGACCAGGGCGGGGCCGAGGACGAAGGTGAGCTCGTCCGCCGTCCCCTCGTAGGAGAGGGCGGTGTCCAGGGCCGAGCGTGGGCTGCGGCGGGTCATCGCCATCCAGCGGACCCTGGCCAGCGGGCCGATCTGGGGACACGTGAACCCCATGGCGAGTGACGCCGCGAGGACGAGGGCGAGGGTGCTGCCCGTGATGCTTCCGCCGCGCAGCGTCACGACGAGCACGCCCGCGATGGCCAGGGTGTTCAGGACCGCCGAGACCAGGAGCACGATGCGCTGTCCGTGCTTGTCCGCGAGGAGGCCGAGCAGCGGGGCCCCGAGCGCCGAGCCGAGCCCGACCGCTCCGGCCGCGAAACCTCCCGCGGCGTAGGAGCCGCTGGCGGTCGTGACGAGCGTGAGGGCGCCGACCGTGAGCATCGCGAGGGGCAGCCGCGCGAAGAGGCCGATCAGGAGGAAGGAGGTGCCCGCGAGGTCCGGGAGGATACCGAACCTGCCGAGTCGGGACCGCCGGGAGCGGACCGGACCCGGCAGAGGGGACGGGGAGGAGTCCGGCGACGCCGGTGAGGGATTCTTGTACATGCGCTTTCCGGGTGCATCAAGCGCGCATCGTCCCCCCTCCCGATGCGCCCGACCCGGTAACGGCTCGAGTTTACACGCTGGCAGGCTGCTCCACGTAGCGCAGGACCGAGCCCTGGCGGCCCTTCACCACCTGCAGCTGCGTGCTGACCCGCTGCTTGAGTTCGGGCACGTGACTGACCAGTCCCACGACGCGCCCGCCGCTCCGAAGGCCCTCGAGCGCATCCATGACCTGCTCGAGTGCCTGGTCGTCGAGTGAACCGAATCCCTCGTCCACGAACAGGGTCTCGATGTCGAGCCCACCCGCTTCCTGCTGGACCACGTCGGCGAGCCCGAGCGCCAGGGCGAGCGAGGCCATGAAGGACTCCCCGCCGGACAGCGTCGAGGTGTCCCTGCGGTTCCCCGTCCAGCCGTCGATCACGTTCAACCCGAGTCCCGAGCGCTTGTTGCCCGCCGTGGCGTCGCTGTGCACCAGCGCGTACCGGCCGTCGGACATCTGCAGCAGCCGCTCCGTCGCGGCGGCCGCGACCTGCTCGAGGCGTGAGGCGAGGACGTAGGTGGCCAGCGACATCTTGTACAGGTTCTCCCCACCCCCGCGGGCCGTGTCGGCGACGGCGGCCGCCAGCCGCGCTTCCTCGCGCAGCGGTGCGATCTGCCGCTCGAGCTCGTCGAACTGCCGGGAGTAGGTCTCGAGCTGGGCGACCGAGTGCCCCAGCACCTCGGCACTGATACCGGCCCGCTGTGCGCGCACCCGGAGTTCGTCGGCGCCGGCGGCGGCGGTGCGCTCGTCCTCGTCGGAGGGTGGCTCCACGCCTTCCTGCTCCTCCCGAAGGGTCTCCCGGACGGCGCCGTCCTCCCAGGCGCCGGAGAGTCGGTGCCCGCGTGCCTCGTGCTCCTTCACCGCCTCGGCCATCCGGCTGCGGCGGTCCTCCGGGAGGAGCGCCGCGCGGGCCTCGTCCGACGAGCCGAAGGGGGTTCCGTGCAGCGCGTCCTCGACGCGCTGCACGGCATCCTGCCGACGGCCCACGGCCGATGTGAGCGCATCCAGGGCGTCCCGCGCCGCTTCCAGGTCGTCGAACGCGCGCTGCACGTCGCCGATGCGGGCCGTCAGCGACGGCGCATCGCCCTGGAGCCCGGTGAGCCGTTGCGCCAGCACGTCCTCCTGGTCGAGCAGCGACGACCGCCGTGACTCGGCGGCGGCCCGTTCCTCCCGCAGCACGTCGCGCTCGGCGCGGATCCGTTCCTCGTCCTCGGTGGCGCGCCGGATGCGCTCCTCGATCTGCTCACACTCGGCCTGGGCTGTCTCGGCGGCCTGGACCCTGGTCCGCGCCGCGAGCCTGGACGCAGCAGCGTCCTCGGGTGACAGCTCACCGCCCCGGGCGGCGAGGTCGGCAACGTCGAGGCGCGCACGGTCCCGGACCTCCCGGAGGTCCTGGAGCTCCTTCTCGGCCTCGGCCTGCAGGCGTCGCGCAACCTGTTCCTCCTCCAGGGTGATCCTCTCGCCGCCCGGCGACGCCACGGGTGCGGGATGCTCCGCGCTGCCGCACACCGGGCACGGCTCGCCGTCCGCCAACTGTTCGGCGAGTTCCTCGGCAGCCTGTTCCAGCCGCAGCTGCAGCTTGGTGAGCCAGTCCTCCTTGAGCGCGAGGAAGCGCCCCGATGCGGCATCGTACCCGGCGTCCGCGGTACCGCGGCGCAGTTCAGCCGCCCGGTACTGCCGGACCGTCTCCTCGGCCGTGACGGCGGCGGCAAGGTCCGCTCGCAGGTGGACCAGGCCGTCGGCGGCCAGCCGCAGGGGCGCGACGCGTCCGGCATCGGCCGCGCGCCGATGCTGGAGCGCGGTGAGGGCTTCGCCCGTCACGGTGAGCCGTTCGTCGAGCCGCCGGACCCCGGCCGACCCGTCGTCGAGCTCGGACCGCACGTCCAGCAACCGTTGCTCGTCGGGCAGCGCGGCGCGCAGGACCCCCAGCGCGGAGGACGACGCCGTGCAGCCGCCGGTGAGGACGCTCCGCGGGACCTCGTCCTGGACGGTGGGATCGACGTCGAGATAGTCCCGGACGACGTCGTTGTTCCGCAGCCGCTGGAGGGCCTCGCCGTGCCGGGCACGTGCGCCCTCCACCCCGATGCCTGCCTCGGACTCGAGTTCGAGGAGCGGGGCGAGCCCGCGGGCCTGGTCGTGCAGCCGAGCCTGCTCCATCAGGTCCGCGATCCCGTCGGAGCGTGCGTCGTGGTCCGCCTGCTGCCTCCGCAGGTCGCCGAGCGCGGTCCAGCGGGACCGGCGCTGCCTCAACGCTGCCGCTGCGCCGTCCGCGAGCGCACTCCGTTCCGCGAGCTCGGTGCTCTCGAGGGCTGCCGCGTCCCGGCGGTCGTGGAGGGCCGCGGCGAGTGCCTGCAGGGCTTCGGACCAGCCGCCCGGGCTGTCCGGGTCGATCCCCGTCTCGGCAAGGCTGAGGTCATGGCGCTCGGCCTCGTCGACCGCGCGCAGGAACACGTGCCGCTGCTTGCCCTCCTGGTCCGCGAGGTTCCGCGCGGTGCGATGACTCTCCTCGGTGAAGAGCCTCTCGAGATCCTCGAATCGCGTGGTCGAGAACAGCCTCTGCAGCAATTCCCGTCGGGGCTTCGCGTCGGCCCGGAGGAAGGCCGCGAACTCGCCCTGCGGAAGCATCACGACCTTGGTGAACTGTTCCTTGTCCATGCCGAGGAGGGACTGCAGCTCCAGTCCGGCCTCGTCGTTGCGCGCCGACTTCTGCACCCACTCGGCGTCCACCCGTTCGCTGAGGAGGGTGCGGGCCTGTTCCGTGGTGGTCCCGTTCCCGCGTCGCGCCGGCCTGTCCCACGCGGGTGACCGCACCACGCGGAAACGACGGTCCGCGACCGAGAATTCGAGGGACACCTCCGGAGCCACCGATTCCGCAGCATGGTCGCTGCGGAGCCTCTTCGCCGCCTGACGGGCGCCGGGGACCGAACCGTAGAGTGCGAAGCACACGGCGTCGAGGACGCTCGACTTCCCGGCGCCGGTGGGACCGTTCAGGAGGAACAGGCCCTGGCTGGACAGCGCATCGAAGTCGACGCTCTGCCGGTCGGCGAAGGGGCCGAAGGCCTGGATCTCGAGGTGGTGCAGTCTCATGCGCGCGTCCTAGCGTTCGTGGGCGAGGCTCAATGCGGCGTCGACGGTCGAGCGGATGAGCGCCTGCTCCTCGGGAGAGGCACTCCGGCCGCGGACATGGTCGAGGAAACCGCAGCAGATCTCGGCGTCGTCCCGCGCCTCGGCGATCCGCTGGCTGTACGTCCGCACGTCCTGTCGGTCCCCGCCCTCCGGGGCGAAGGAGAGTACGAGGGTGTCGGGGAACCGTGTTCTCAGGCGCTCCATGGCGCGCGCCGGCCGCTCACGGTCGGTGAGGGTGATGGAGCAGTAGGCCGATTCCGCCCAGGCGAGGTCGTCGCGTTCCAGGAGCTCGTCGAGGGTGCCGGTGAGCACGGCGAGGTCGCGCGGCGCCGGCCACTCGACGGGCCGGACGGCACCGATCCCGTCCGCGCCGACGTCCAGGAGCCACGCGCCCTTGTGCTGGTTCGCCTCGGAGAAGGAGTACGCGAGGGGCGACCCCGAGTAGCGCACGGTCTCGGACAGCCTCTGCCTGCCGTGCAGGTGGCCCAGCGCGCTGTAGTCGAAGCCCTCGAACAAAGCGAGCGGCACGGATCCGAGGCCGCCGATGGCGAGGTCGCGCTCACTGTCCGAGCCCTCGCCCCCGGCAGCGAAGGTGTGGGCCATCACGACGGACACCACGCGGCGCTCCCTGCTCCGGAGCGCGATGTCCTCGCGCACGCGGTCGAGGGCGGCGCGGGTCACGGCGGTGTGCGTGGTGCCGTCCGCCTGCAGCGCCTCCGCGACGACGCGGGGCTCTAGGTACGGTACGCCGTAGATCGCGAGTTCGGCCTCCGCCCCGAGCGGCCAGGTCACAGCCGTGCCGATGTCCTCGATGCGTGTGCGCAGGTGCACGCCGCCGCGGGCGAGGATGCGGCCGCCGAAGCCGAGCCGCGTGGCCGAGTCGTGGTTCCCGCTGCTGACGACCACCTGCGCGCCTGCGACGGTGAGCCGGTCCAGTGTCTCGTCGAAGAGGGCGACGACGTCCACCGCCGGCAGTGCTCGATCGTAGACGTCCCCCGCCACGAGGACCACGTCGACTGCTTCCTCGCGCACCGTCTTCTCGAGGTTGTCGACGAAGATCCGCTGGGCGTCGAGGGTCCCGGTCCCGTGGAAGGACCGGCCCAGGTGCCAGTCTGACGTATGGAGGATCCTCATGGATTTCACGCTACCGCCGCATGCCGACATTCGGAGGATCAGCGCTCGGCGGGCCCGGAATCCGGCTCAGCGCACCGGCCCGCTCGGGGAATCGTCGCCCCGGGAGGCGTCGTGTCCCGAGGAGGACCGTGCATCGAAGAAGGACTCGGCGTCGCCGGCAGGGCGCTCCGTGCCGCCGGCCCCGGGGGCGTCGTACTGGGAGGTGCCCGGCTGGGCCACGGGCTGCTCCGCGTCCTGCTGCGCATCGTGCTGGTGCACGGCGCCGTCGCTGTCGCCATGCGGCGTCGCCGGAACGGTCTTCCCCTCCGTGCGGGACGGGCGGCCCGAGTCCAGGCTGCGGTAGACCAGTCCCGCGATCACGCCGCCGACCACCGGTGCGGCCCAGAACAGCCACAGCTGCTGGAGGGCCCACGGCTCGGCGAAGACGGCCGAGGCGGTGGAGCGGACCGGGTTGACGCCGCCGTTCGTGACGGGCAGGAGGAAGGAGAGCAGTCCGGCGTAGGTGAGGCCGACGGCGAACGGCGCGAGGTCGCGCCCGCCGCGCTGCGACCGCGCCCCGAGGAAGACCGCGACGAGGAGTGCCGCCGCGACGACCTCCAGCAGGAAGGCGCTGGTCAGGGGGAACTGCGCCGCCGAGTGCTCACCGAACCCGTTGGAGGCCGAACTGAAGAACCCTCCGATGTCGGAGAGCTGAGCGTTGGCGCTCAGGACCAGCCAGATGAGTCCCGATGCGGCGACCGCGCCCAGCACCTGGGCCACGAGATAGGGCAGCACGGACTTCCAGTCGGTCCGCCCCGCCACCGCCGATCCGACGGTGACGGCCGGGTTGAAGTGGCCGCCCGAGACGTGGCCGAACGCGATCATCGCGGCGACGACGGCGAACCCGAAGACGAGGGTGGGCTGCAGCGACGTCTCGGTGGCCAGCATCGTGGCTCCGAGGCCGACGAGGATGACGAGGAAGGATCCGACCCCCTCGGCGATCGAGCGTGCCGCGAGTCCTGGTGCACGCCGGGTACCGACCTGCGGGGTGCCGGCGGTACCGGTGGGAACGGCGTCCGCCGTCGTCGTGTGGTGGGTCATGGATGCGCATTCCTTCGATCGGTGCTGCAGTGGGACGGCCCGGAGGGTCCGGGCCGCGGACAAGCCTTCCATCCTAGTCTGCACGGCTGCTGGGAGCTCCGGTGGCTCTGGTCCGTCCTACTCCTCCCTAGACTGGACGGGTGACGACTGACAGCACCGCCGGTCCCGGCCCCGGGGACACCACGCCGGACACGTACGAGGATCGGGTCCTGGGGTGCCTGCTCGGCACGATGGCCGGGGACGCCTACGGTGTCCTCACCGTGGCGGGTGACGATCCCGCGACCGCCCTCGACGAGCCGGGAGCCGTGGCCGTCTCCGAGGCCACGCAGCTCACCCTCTACACCGTGGACGCCCTCGTGGAGGCACTGGAGTGGGCGAACGACGGCGTCGCCGCCGACGAGACCGCCTGCGTGTGGCTCGCCTATCTCCGCTGGCTCTCGCGGCAGGGCGAGCACCTGCCGCCGAACGCACCGGTTCCTCCGCCGAGGTGGCTGGACCGGCAGGAGGAGCTGGTGGCCGTCCACAATCCCGACGCCGAGACCGTCCGCGCCCTCCTCACCGGCGAGATGGGGACGTTCGGCCGCCCCCTGAACCTCCGGGCGCAGGGACCGGGTGCGCTGATGCGCTCGGCCCCGTTCGGACTGGTCCCCCGGATCCCCGCCAGCATGGTCGAGCGCCTCACGCTCGACGCCGCCGCGCTGACGCACGGCTCGCACTCCGCCCGGGCCACCGCAGGCCTCCTCAGCGCCGTGATCCGCTCGCTGGCGATCGAGGGGACGACCCTGGACGATGCGGTCACCACCGCCCGCACCGGTGAACGGAGTTCCGCAGCGGACGCCGGGCACGATGCAGGCCGCGCGCTGGCTGACGGAGCGGACACCTCCGATGCCGGGTCGGACGGCACGGCAGCCGACGGAGCGACGGCGGCCGGCACGTTCGAGGCGGCACTGCAGGCGGCCGTCGAGGGCGCCGACGAGTCCTCGTCGCCGCGGGACCATCTCGTCGCGGCCCTCCGGCATGCGGCGCACGCCGGCAGGCCCGATGCCTCCCCGGTGGTCGCGGCGTCCCTGGCGGGCGGGATCGTCGGCGCACTGCACGGCACACGCGCCCTGCCGGCCGGCTACCTGACCTCGCCGGGGGTTCCCGCCGTCGTCCGCTCCATGGCCCGGACACTCCTGTCCGCGACGACAGGCACCTGAGTGCCGCGGCGGACCCGCGACGGCGGCAGCGGCCCGACGACGGGCCGGGACGGCTCGGACGCCTCGGACTGGGATCCGTCCGCCCTCCCCCGTCTGGACGGCCGTCGCTTCCTCGTCACGGGCGCCAACGCCGGTCTCGGCTACTTCGCCTCGGAGCAACTCGCGGGAGCGGGCGCGAGCGTGGTGCTGGCATCACGCAGTGAGGACAGGGCACGACGCGCGATCAGCGCCATCCGGGGCGTCCACCCCCGCGCCGACGTCACCTTCCAGCTCCTCGACCTCGCGGATCTGGCATCGGTCCGGGGCGCGGCCGCGGCGATAGCGGCCGGCCCGCCCCTGACCGGCCTGCTGGCCAACGCCGGGGTGGTCGGGTCCCGCGAGGAGCGCACGACGGCGGACGGCTTCGAGCTCCAGTTCGGTACCAACCACCTGGGCCACTACGCCCTGATCGCCCTGCTCCTCCCCGCGCTGACCGCCGCCGGGACCAGGATCGTCCACCTCGGCAGCATCAGCCACCGCTGGGCACGCCTCACGCCGTCGTTCCTCGAGCCGTCGTCGTACCGCGGCTCCGTCGCGTATGCGACGTCGAAGCTGGCGGTCACGGCCTTCGGGTTCGAGCTGGCCCGGCGCCTCGATGCGACAGGGAGCGCGGCGACGAGCGTCGTGGCCCATCCCGGCCTCGCACTCGGGATGCTCACGCCGGACCGGCCGGGCGTCGCGGCCCGCAAGGACGCGCCCCGGTGGCGGCGGACCGTCCTGGCCCACGTGGCGCAGGGGAAGGACGCCGGGGCGTGGCCCCTCGTCCGCGCGACGGCCGATCCCGGGATCCCGAACGGTGCCTACTGCGGTCCTGGCGGCGGATTCCAGCTCACGGGACCGCCGGCCCTCGTCCCGGCGGAACCGCACGCCCGTGAGCGCAATGCCGCGTCGCGGCTGATCGACCTGTCGGCCCGACTCACCGGCGTCCCGCTGCGTCTCTAGCCGGCCGCCGGGCTCGCGGCGGGCCAGCGGTCGCCGGTCATCTGCAGGAACTCGGCTTCCGAGAGCACCTCGATGGCCTGGCCCCGCTCGTGCAGTTCCAGCACGCGCCGGGCCTTCCCGGTCACGCGTCCGTTGCGCAGGTCGGATGCGACGAAGCCGTCCCCGACGACGAGGACGGTGGTGCGTCGGGTGACGGAGCTCGCCGGTTGTGCGCCGAGGTGGGCTGCCCGTTCCTTGGCCTGCGGCCGCGGGATGCCGAGGGTCCCGGTGAAGACGACCGTCTGTCCGTACAGCGGGTGGCGCGGATCGGCCTGGGGATTGGCGTGCGGATTCGCGCCCTCCTCCGGCCAGCCGGACCAGCCCGACGGCGACGAGCCGCGACCCAGTGCGGTGCGCGTGGCCTTCGACAGCTCGTCCACGCCCGGCGCGTAGGCCTCTGCCCGAGAGAGCGGCAGGCCATGGCACCCGAGGACGTCCTCGACGGTGCCTGCCTCGTACCGCCGGGCGAGGTCCATCATGATCCCGGCGCACGCCCGCGCGTCCTCGACGGCGTCGTGGTGGTTGAGCAGCGGGACCCCCGCCGCTTCCGCGACGAACGGCAGCGAGTAGGACGGCAGGGAGTAGCTCTTGCGGGAGAGCACGACGGTGCAGGCGTAGTCCCAGGCAGGGCCGGCGAGAGCCGACACCTCCAGCGCGGACCGGATGACGCCGAGGTCGAAGGCCGCGTTGTGCGCCACCAGCACGTCGGAGCCGATGAAGCCGCCGATCTCGGGGAACAGCTCGCCGAAGCGGGGGGCGTCCTGGACCATGCCCGAGGTGATGCCGTGGATGGCGATGTTCCGCGAGTCGAAGTGGTCGTGGCCTTCCGGCGGGCGCATCAGCCAGGATGCCTCCTCGACGATCCGGCCGTCCCGGACCTTCGTCAGGCCGACGGCGCACGGGGAGCCACGGAAGCCATTCGCAGTCTCGAAGTCGATGGCCGTGAATGCGATTCCCACGCAGCCAGTTTACCGCCGTTGCCCGTCCCGCCCGTTCACCCGATGTTCACCGGTGGCGGGGTCCTCTCGACGGCTGGGCGTCCTACCCTGAGTCATGGCCCGCATCGACAGCTCCCGCCGGTGGTACCTCTTCGACTACGGCAACGTGGTCTCCACCGCCCCCACGCCGCAGGACTGGGAGCTGCTCGCGGAGGCGACCGGCGTGGAGGGCCTGCACGGGCAGGCGTCGACCTACTGGCAGCACCGCCACGCCTACGACATCGGGGCGCTGACCTCCGAGGACTACTGGTCCCTCGTCACGGGCGGGCGCGTGGGCAGCGCGCGCTCCGCCTGGCTCGACGTCCTGGACGGCAACCAGTGGTCGCACCTGAACCTCGACACCCTGGATGTCCTCGAGGACCTGGACGGCCGGGGCGAGCGCCTCGCCCTGCTGTCGAACATGCCGGCGGCCATGGTAGCCCAGCTGGGCGACGCCCGCTGGACCCGGCTGTTCCGGCACCGCTTCTTCAGTTCGTCGCTGCGCCTCGTCAAGCCGTCGACGGCCGTCTTCGACCATGTGCTCACGGAGCTGGCGGTGGAGCCGGGCCTCGTGACCTTCGTGGATGACACTCCGGCGAACGTCGCCGCGGCCCGCGCCCTGGGCCTCGACGCCCGGCTGTTCGAGCCGGCGTCGGATCTCGCGCGGGTGCTCGCAGGACCTGCGCCCGACCGGGTCCTGTCCGCCGTGACGCCCGCGCCGGGGACGGAACTCAGCCTGCCGCCCCGCGCAGCGACCCGGGAATGAGCAGGGTCAGCGCGGCCTGCAGTCCCCGGACCTCGGCCACCCAGTCGGGCCGGACGAAGTCCTCCCGCGCGAGCAGCAGGTTCTGGAGCACCTGCACCTCTCCCCGTCTGGCCTCGGCCAGCGCGGTCCCGTTCGGGACGTAGCCGAGCCGGCGCGACACGCCGAGCGACGCGGCGTTCCACGCGGCCGCTCCCGACACGGCCGACGTCGCGCCGAGGTGGTCGAAAGCGAACTGGAGCACGGCGGCGCGCATCTCCGTCCCGAATCCCCGGCCGTGGGCGGCCCGGGTGAGCCAGGATCCCGTCTCGACACGGCGCAGCAGCGGGAACGAGCGCGCCGCCAGGTCCTGGACGCCGATCAGGCGGCCCTCGTGCAGGACCGCGAAGTTGACGGTCCACTCCCCTGCCGAGACGCCCGCCCGCAGGCGCCACTGGTGCTTGGCGGTCTCCGTGATCAGCACGTTGCGGGGCGCGTCCGTCCAGGGCACGCTGAAGGGCATCTCGGCGGGATCGTGGATCCCGGCGAGGACGGCGTCGACCAGCCCCGGCAGGTGCTCGTCCCGGACCGGCGTGAGGACCAGGCGCGGCGTGGCGATCTCCAGCCCGAACAGCGGCCAGACCTGCACGAGCGGGTCCGTCGCGTCGACCATGCCCGGGGCCGGCGTCACTGCACGCGCTTGTCCGCGCGGTGCTTGCGCACCTTGGAGACGACGAAGTACACGGCGAACAGCACGACAGCGACGATCACGATCTTCTGGAAGACATCCGCATACTGCTCGACGATGTGCCAGTTCTCCCCGAGGTAGAACCCGGCCAGCACGAAGAGGGAGTTCCAGATCAGGCTGCCGGCGGTCGTGAGCAGGAGGAACTTGCCGACGGGCATGCGTTCGATGCCCGCCGGGATGGAGACGAGGCTCCGGAACAGCGGGATCATCCGGCCGAAGAACACGGCCCGGTACCCGTGCCGGTTGAACCAGTCCTCGACCCTGTCGACGTCCTCGATGTCGATGAGCGGGACCTTGGAGACGAGGCGGCGCATGCGGTCGCGGCCGAGCCACGCGCCGAGGGCGTACAGCGCGTAGGCTCCGACCACCGAGCCCAGGGTCGTCCACAGGATCGCCTCGAACAGCGAGAAGTTGCCCCGGCTGGCGGTGAACCCGGCGAGGGGCAGGATCACCTCGCTCGGCAGCGGAGGGAAGAGGTTCTCGAGGGCGATGGCGAGCCCGGCGCCGGGCGCGCCGATGGTCTCCATGAGGTTCACGGCCCAGTCCGTGACTGCGCCGAGGGCCGATCCGTCCGACGTGGGGCTCGCCGTCGTCGCCTGGACGGCCTGGACGGCCTGGACAGTCTGGATGATGCTCACGGTGGTATTCGTCCCTCTCGTTGTCCGTCCTGCTGGACGGACGGCGTGCGGTGCTGGTTGGTCTACTCGGGTTCGTGCTGCGCTGCCGTCCTGCCCGGCGCTCTCAGGACAGGGCGTCGACGAGGTGCGGCAGCAGCGCCCGGAAGGCGATGCCGCGGTGGCTGATGGCGTTCTTCTCCTCCGGCGCGAGTTCGGCGCAGGTGCGCTGGAGCCCCTCGGGCACGAGGATCGGATCGTAGCCGAAGCCACCTGCCCCGCGGGGGGCGGTCAGGAGGGTGCCGCGCAGCTCTCCGCGCTCCGCACGGCTCCCGCCGGAAGCACCCGGTCGTGCGAGGGCCGCCGCGCAGACGAACGCCGCTCCCCTGCGGTCGGCCGGGATGTCGGAGAGCTGCGCCAGGAGGAGTTCGAGGTTCGCGGCGTCGTCGCCGTGCCGCCCGGCCCAGCGGGCCGAGAAGATGCCGGGCGCTCCGCCGAGGACGTCGACGGCGAGGCCCGAGTCGTCGGCGACCGCGATGAGCCCGGTGGCCTGCGCGGTCTGCTCCGCCTTGAGCAGGGCGTTCTCCTCGAAGGTCACACCGCTCTCGACGACGTCGGGCGCGCCCGCCGAGGCGGCGTCGACGACCTGGGTGTCGACGTCGAGCCCCGGCACCTGGCCGCGCAGCAGCTCGCGCAGTTCCCGCAGCTTGCCGGCGTTGCGGGTGGCGAGGACGAGCCGGGGCGCATCAGCCACCGGAGGAGTCCCGGAGGGTGTCGAGCTGGATCTGGGCGAGCTGCGCGGTGCCGAGGAGCGCGAGGTCGAGCAGGGCGTCGAGTTCGGCGCGGTCGAAGGGGGCGCCCTCCGCGGTGCCCTGCACCTCGACGAACGTGCCAGATCCGGTGACGACGACGTTCATGTCGGTCTCCGCGCGCACGTCCTCGACGTACGGGAGGTCCAGCATGGGGACGCCGTCGATGATCCCGACGCTGATCGCGGCGACGGTGTCCGTCAGCGGGGAAGCCGACGCCGGGATGAGCTTCTTGTCCTTCGCGTAGCGGATCGCGTCGGCGAGCGCCACGTAGGCGCCCGTGATCGCCGCCGTACGCGTGCCGCCGTCGGCCTGCAGGACGTCGCAGTCGAGGACGATCGTGTTCTCGCCCAGCGCCTTCGTGTCGATGATCGAGCGCAGGGAGCGTCCGATCAGCCGGGAGATCTCGTGCGTGCGGCCGCCGATCCTGCCCTTGACGGACTCGCGGTCGGAGCGGGTGTTGGTGGCGCGCGGCAGCATGGCGTACTCCGCCGTCACCCAGCCCTTGCCCTCGCCCTTGAGCCACCGGGGCACCCCGCTGGTCAGGGACGCCGTGCAGAGCACGCGCGTGTTGCCGAACTCGATCAGCGCGGACCCCTCGGCCTGCTTCGACCAGCCGCGGGTGATGCTGATGTTGCGCAGCTGGTCGGGCGTCCGTCCGTCCGCCCGCAGCACGGGGGCAGCGGTGCCGGCGGAGGGAGGCAGGGAGGGGGAATTCGCGGGGGTCATGACTTCCAGTCTAGACGGGAGCACATGGGAGATCGCTGGCAGTGCCGCAGTGGACGGTCGACCGGCGACCGGCTGCCTGCCGGTTCAGACGGTGTAGGACACCCCGGCGACCGCGACGGCGAGGTGGCCGTCGTAGCTCTGGCGGGCCTCGCTGACGGCCAGGTTCGCGTCGTTCCACACGGGCAGGTGGGTGAGCAGGAGCCGTCGGGCGGCCGCGCGGGTCGCCACGTCCCCTGCGCGCTTACCGGTCAGGTGCACACCGGTGATGGCGTCGTCGCGCCCCTCGTGGAACGCGGCCTCGCAGAGGAAGACGTCCGCGTCCCGGGCGGCGTCCACCAGTCCGTCGCACGCGTCGGTGTCCCCCGAGTAGGTGAGGACATGGGGGCGGAGGACACCGTGCTCGTCCGTCTCCGCGACCTCGACGCGCAGCGCGTACGCCTCCTCGATGGGATGCAGGACCTGGAACGGCGTGATGGTGAAGGGACCGACGGTCACCGGGTCCCGATCCCGCCAGGGCTGGAAGTCGAAGTCCTCGTGCATGCCCGGGTCGAGCTCCAGCCCGTAGGCGCTCGCCATCCGATCGGCCGTCGCGGCCGGCCCCCAGACCGGGATGCGGGGCAGGCCCCAGCCCGCCGGATCCCAGTGGACGGCGACGTGGAGTCCGCACAGGTCCATGCAGTGGTCCGGGTGGAGGTGTGAGAGGAACACCGCGTCGATCTCGCGCAGGTCCATGTACCGCTGCAGCGCGCCGAGCGATCCGTTGCCGAGGTCGAGCAGGATCCGCCAGGTGCGGCCCTCCCACTCGGCGCTGAGGAGATAGCAGGAGGCCGGTGACTGCGGGCCGGGGAAGGACCCGCTGCACCCCACGATGGTGAGTTTCATGCCCGGGGGAAGCCGGCGGCGGCGATCATCTCGGGGGTGATCCGGGCGAGGCTGCCGGTCGGGTACTGCGCGGCGACGTGGTCCACGTGCTGCACGCTCAGCACCTCGGGGCCGAGGAACCGGCGCGCCAGCACCTCGAAGTTCCCGGCGTCGCCCGTCGCGATGAAGCGGTGCACGGCGGGATCCACGCTGTCCCGCTCGAGGTCGTGCGAGACCAGCGCACGGTAGACGTCCTTGGCCGTCTCCTCCGCGCTGGAGACGAGGGTGACGGCGTCGCCCATGACGTAGGAGATGACGCCGGTGAGCAGCGGATAGTGGGTGCAGCCGAGCACGACGGTGTCGACGCCCGCGTCCTTGAGCGGCTCGAGGTACTCCTCGGCCGTCCGCAGCAGGGCCGGACCGCCGGTGATGCCGGCCTCGACGAACTCGACGAACGCCGGACACGCCACGGAGGTGACCTCGAGATGCGGGGCGGCCGCGAACGTATCGTCGTAGGCGCGCGATCCGACGGTCGCCGTCGTGCCGATGACGCCGATGCGACCCGAGCGGGTGGCGGCGACGGCCCTGCGGACGGCGGGCTGGATGACCTCGATCACGGGGATGCCGTAGCGAGCCGTGTAGCGCTCGCGCGCATCGCGGAGCACGGCCGCCGAGGCCGAGTTGCAGGCGATGACGAGGAGCTTGACGCCCGAGTCCACCAGTTCGTCCATCACCCCGAGGGCGTGGGCGCGTACACGGGCGATCGGCAGCGGTCCGTAGGGGCCGTTCGCGGTGTCGCCGACGTACATGATCGATTCGTGGGGCAACTGGTCGATGACGGCTCGTGCGACCGTCAGTCCGCCGACGCCGGAGTCGAAGATGCCGATCGGCGCTTCGCTGCGGTCCGTGTTCGCTCGCTCTGGGCTCATGATCCTCTGAGAATATGACGTGCTGCCCCCGAAAACTATCCGCCGACCCGTGGGGTATGTCACAGGCCTCCTCGGCGGGCCCGGGCGGGTCAGCGCTCGAGCCGGACGGCCTTCAGCATCGCCTGCACCAGTGACTCCTGCAGCCAGGTGATGAAGTTGTACACCAGCGCGAGATAGGACTCGACGTTGTCGACGTCCTTCGAGTCGGCGATGTCGTGGAGCCGCTCGGCGTCCTCCTCCGTCTCGATGGCGAGCCGGTCGGCGAGGACCAGGCGGACGTCGTTGAGCGCCTGCGCGAAGAGGCGGGCCTGCTCGTCGTTGAGCGTCATGGGGCTCGACTCGATCAGGAGCGCCGTGCCGCGCAGCGCGCCGATCTTCTGCTCGCGCAGGGACCGCTCGGTCAGCCGCCGGAAGGCGAGCGCTTCGTCGTCGTCGCCGCGCACGGCGTCGGGCAGCAGGCGCCGGACGGCCGAATCGTCGGGTGCGGTGGCCTCGGCGTCCGCCCCGGACATGCCCACGAGGGCGGCCAGGGGGTCCTCGCTGGGGCCCGTCTCGGGTTCCAGCATCGAGATGACGTCGTCGAGCAGGGCGCCCAGGAGCCGCGCCTCCCCCGGTTCCAGCGCACCGGTGATGCCGCGGCGCGTCGATTTGAACGGTTTCGCCAAGGGGCCTACTCGCTTCCGGCTTTTTCGAAGGTCGCCCACAGTCCGTACGAGTGGAGCGCGACGGTGTCCTGCTCCACCTTCTCCCGGCTGCCGGAGACGACGGCGGAACGGCCCTGCTCGTGGACCTCCAGCATGAGCGTGCGAGCCTTGGCCTCGCTGTACCCGAAGTAGGTCTGGAAGACGAAGCTCACATAGCTCATGAGGTTCACTGGGTCGTTCCAGACCACCACCACCCAGGGCTGGTCCAGGTCGGTCTTCTCGGCCGTCCGCACCTCTTCCTGGGTGTCGGTGCCGGTTGCAAAGCCTACGGTCATATCCCTCATTCTAGGTGCGATGACCCGGCCCCGGTGGCCGGGTACTCTCACGGCGGACGCCCGGCTATCGTTCTGTGGGTGACCAAAGCCCTGACCACAGATCCTCCGGCCGACGCCGGTCCGACGCCTGCGGCGGTGAACGCGGCGAACAGCGCGCTCTTCACCGACCAGTACGAACTCACCATGCTGCAGGCCTCGCTGCACTCCGGGGCGGCGTACCGCCGCTCGGTGTTCGAGGCCTTCGCCCGCCGACTCCCCGCGGGCCGGCGGTACGGCGTCGTCGCCGGGACCGGACGCCTGCTCGAGGAACTGGCCACGTTCCGTTTTGACGACGCGCAGCTCGCGTTCCTGAGCGATCACCGGATCGTCGACGACACCACGCTCGCCTGGCTGGCCGGCTTCCGGTTCTCGGGCTCGATCTCGGGCTACGCGGAGGGCGAGGCGTACTTCCCGAACTCCCCGATCCTGACCGTGGAGTCGACGTTCGCCGAGGCGTGCATCCTCGAGACGCTCATCCTCTCGATCCTCAACCACGACAGCGCCATCGCGTCGGCGGCGTCCCGCATGACGGGTGCGGCAGCGGGCCGGCCCTGCATCGAGATGGGCTCGCGGCGCACGCACGAGGAGGCAGCCGTGGCCTGCGCGCGTTCCGCGATCATCGGCGGCTTCGCCAGCACGTCCAATCTCGAGGCGGGGCGCCGCTACGGCCTCCCCACCGTCGGCACGGCGGCGCACTCCTTCACGCTGCTGCACGATTCCGAGCGTGCCGCGTTCGAGGCGCAGGTCGCCTCGCTCGGTCGCGGCACCTCGCTCCTCGTGGACACCTACGACGTCGAACAGGGCGTGCGGACCGCCGTCGAGGTGGCAGGTCCCGAGCTCGGCGCCGTCCGCCTCGACTCCGGCGACCTCGTCGCCCAGGCCCGCTGGGTCCGTGAACTGCTCGACGACCTCGGCAACCACAGCACCAAGATCGTGGTGACGTCCGACCTGGACGAGTTCGCGATCGGCCTCCTCGCCTCGGCGCCGGTCGACTCCTACGGGGTCGGCACGTCCCTGGTCACCGGGTCGGGTGCGCCGACCGCCGGCATGGTCTACAAGCTCGTGAGCCGGGAGGACGACGACGGCACCTTCGTGTCCGTGGCCAAGGCCGCCAAGAACAAGGCCTCCGTGGGCGGGCTGAAGCGCGCGCTGCGGCGCCTCGACGGGCACGGCACGGCGCAGGCCGAGGTGGTGGGCATCGGGATCAGCCCGGCCGACGACGGCAACGATCGCCCGCTCACCCAGCAGTTCGTGGCCGACGGCGTCCTTCTGCCCGGCTGGACCGGACCCGAGGCCGTGGTCCGCGCCGCCGAGCGCCACCAGCAGTCGCTCGCCGAACTTCCCGGAGCCGTCCGGCGCCTGCAGCGCGGCGAACCGGTCATCCCCACCGAGTACGAGGAGGCAGCACCATGACACGCGCACTGATCATCGTGGACGTGCAGAACGACTTCTGCGAGGGCGGCTCGCTCGCCGTCGCCGGCGGTGCGCAGGTGGCGGCCGACATCAGCGACCACATCGACGAGCAGGCCGGCGCCTACGACTACATCGTCGCCACGCAGGACTGGCACATCGATCCGGGGAGCCATTTCTCGGAGACCCCGGACTTCGTCGACTCCTGGCCCGTCCACTGCGTGGCGGACACGAAGGGCTCGGACTTCCACCGCGATCTCGACACCGAGAGCATCGACGCTGTGTTCCGCAAGGGACAGTTCGAGGCGGCCTACTCGGGCTTCGAGGGCGTGAAGGCGCCCGACGACGAGGTGCCGACGGGTGAGCAGAAGCTCGGCGGAGCGGCGGAGGACAGCGATGTCGAACCCATGACGCTCGATGACTGGCTGCAGGACCACGAGGTCGACGACGTCGTCGTCGCGGGCCTCGCGACCGACTACTGCGTCCGGGCGACGGCCCTCGACGCGCTGCAGGCGGGCTACTCCGTGACGGTCCTGGCGGACCTCACGCGGGGCGTCCACGCGGACCGGTCCGAGGAGGCGCTGGACGAGATGGAAGCTGCCGGCGTCGAACTGACGCGCTAGGCCCTCGACGCGACAGGCCGGGCTGGTCCGACCAGCCCGGCCTTAGTTCTCGTTCTCGTTCTCGTTCTCGTTCTCGTTCTCGTTCTCGTTCTCGTTCTCGTTCTCGTCGGGACGGTCCTACTTCTTGCCGATGAACCAGTCCTGCAGCTTCTGCAGTCGGCGCTGGAGCTGGTCCTCGTTGGCCTGCGCCACGGCGGGTCCGCCGCACTGGCGGCGCAGCTCGGTGTGGACCTGGCCGTGCGGCATGCCGGTCCGGGCCGCCCAGGCGGAGACGTTCTTGGCGAGCTGCCCCCGCAGTTCCGTGAGCTGCCGGTGGTCGACGACGATCGGCTCGGCTGCAGGAGCTGCCGTCGGCCTGCCCTTCCGGCGGGACTGCTGCTCCTGCTGGCGCTGGCGCAGCAGCTGGCCCACCTGGTCGGCGTCGAGCAGGCCAGGGATCCCGAGGAAGTCGAGCTCTTCCTCGCTGCCCATCTCGCCACCCGTGCCGAACTCGCCGCCGTCGAACAGGACGCGGTCGAAGGACGCCTGCGACTCGAGGGCCTCGAACTTCTGCTTGGTCAGGGCGTCCGACGCCTTGTCCTCGCGGTTCGCGGCCTCCATCAGCCCGTCCTCGAGGCCGAAGCCTTCGTCGTCCTTCTCGGGGCGGTCGAGGGCGTGGTCTCGCTCGAGTTCGAGCTGGTTCGCCAGCGCCATGAGGTTCGGCACCGAGGGCAGGAAGATCGACGCCGTCTCGCCCCGCCGGCGTGCACGGACGTACCGGCCGACGGCCTGGGCGAAGAACAGCGGCGTCGCCGTCGAGGTGGCATAGACGCCGACCGCCAGTCGCGGGACGTCCACGCCCTCGGACACCATGCGGACCGCGACCATCCAGCGTTTGTCCCCCTCGGAGAACTCCTCGATCTTGGAGGAAGCCTTGGCGTCGTCGGACAGGATGACCGTCGGGGACTCGCCCGTGATCTTCTTCAGCTGGCCGGCGTACGCCCGCGCGTCGTCATGGTCCGTCGCGATCACGAGGCCCCCGGCGTCGTGCACGGTGCGCCGCACCTCGGTGAGCCGCTTGTCGGCGGCCGCGAGAACGGCGGGGATCCATTCGCCCGCCGGGTTCAGCGCCGTGCGCCAGGCCTGGGCCGTGATGTCCTTAGTGACCGCGGCCTCGCCGAGCGACGCCGCCATCTCCTCGCCGCCGCTCGTCCGCCAGCGCATCTGGCCCGAGTACGCCATGAACATGACGGGCCGGACCACATGGTCCCGGAGCGCCTGGCCGTAGCCGTAGGTGTAGTCGGCGCGCGATCGGCGGATCCCGTCGCGGTCCTCGGCGTATTCGACGAAGGGGATCGCGGCGGTGTCGGACCGGAACGGCGTCCCGGTGAGCGCGAGGCGTCGGGCCGCGGGCTCGAAGGCCTCCCGGATACCGTCGCCCCAGGACAGCGCGTCACCGCCGTGGTGGATCTCATCGAGGATCACAAGGGTGCGGGCCGCCTCCGTCTTGGCGCGGTGCAGCATCGGCTTGCTGGCGACCTGCGCGTAGGTCACGGCGACACCGATGAACGCGCCACCGTGGCGGCCGTCGGCATTCTTGAAGTTGGGGTCGATCGCGAGACCGACCCGCGCCGCGGCGTCGGCCCACTGGCGCTTGAGGTGGTCGGTCGGAGCGACGACCGTGATGCGGTTGACGATGCCCCGGTCGACGAGCTCGGTGGCCACGCGGAGCGCGAAGGTCGTCTTGCCGGCGCCCGGGGTCGCCACGGCGAGGAAATCGCTCGGGGACTCCCGGAAATACTTCTCCAGCGCTTCGCTCTGCCACTGGCGCAGCTTGGGGGCGGTCCCCCAGGCTGCGCGCTCCGGATATGCGGGAGGCAGGGCTGCGCCGGTACCGAACAGGGTGTCACTACTCACGCCGGGACAGTACCTTCCATTGACTTGCTGGGGGTGAGGCCGGAGCCGTCATCCGATGACCGGGCCCCTCTCAGACCCGAAACTATACCTGCTGCCGTGAACACCCACAGAGCGAGCCAAATGGCAACGAAGGTTGGCACCTGTCCTGGATCCGCCGGGTCGTGCAGGAGGGCGAAGAGCGCACCCGCGCCGGCGGTGCCTGCCACACCGCCGAGCTGGTCGGAGATCTGCAGGGCCGCGGAATTACGTCCCTGTTCGGTGGCGGCCGAGAGTTTCAGCACCAGGACCGAGGTGCTCGAGAGGGTCATCCCCATGGCGAAGCCCGACAGCCCCCAGACGACGACGAGGACCCAGAGCGGGGCCTCCGTGGCCGTGGCGAGGGCGAACCCCCCGAGCGAGAGGGACAGCACGGAGGAACCGGCGACGAGCAACCACTGACGGCCGAATGTGACCCGGGCCTGCACGAAGGACCCGGCGCTCCAGCCGAGGGCACCTGCGCTCAGGGTCAGGCCGGCGGTTCCCGGGTCGATACCGCGGGAACTCACGAGCATCAGAGGGATGAAGGCCTCCGTCCCGAAGAACGCCACATTGACGATCCCTCGCGTCGCGATGATGCTGGGAAGCCCGCGGGCCAGGACGAGGGTGCCCCGGGGCAGGAGCGCGGGCAGGACCGCGAGCGCGACGACCACCCCGGCGGCCGCCAGGACCACGAGTCCCACCACGGTCCCGGTTCCAGGATCATCGGTGTCGGCGAGCCGGACGACCGCCCACTGCGCGGCGAACACCCCGCCGGCCAGCGCGAGACCACGGACCACCCGCGCCTTCGCCGGAGCGGCGTCGGCCGCCGCCATGGCCCCGAGCTCCCTCGTCTTGGGCCATACGATCACGACGGCGGCGATCACCACCGGGGCGACGCCGAGGAACACCCACCGCCACCCGAACTGCTGCGTCACGAAGCCGGCGACCACCGGGCCGATGAGTGCCGGCAGCACCCACGCGGCTGCCAGCCAGCCGAACACGACGGGTTGGGCGCGCTGCGGGAAGGACCTGCCGATCACGACGTAGACCGCCACGATCATGAATCCGCCACCCAGGCCGGATACGGCCCGCCCCACGGTCACGAGCCAGAAGTCCGGGGCGGCTCCTGCTGCGAGCAGCCCGAGGATCATGAGGGACATCCCGACGGCAAGGGCCGGCCGCGGTCCCTTGCGGTCGCACCAGGACCCGGCCACCACGGTGCCCAGCAGCGACGCCGTCAGGTACATCGAGAAGGCCAGCCCGTAGCTCGATTCGCCGGAGAGTTCATCGGCGACCACGGGCATGGCGGTGATGACCGCCATCGCCTCGAAGGCGGCGCAGGTGATGATCGCGAGGATCCCGATGGTGAGGGGGCGGAGCTCGGGCGACATCGCTCCGGCGTCCTGGCTCGCGGTCTTCTTCATGCCACCTTGTCCTGCTTGTTCGGGTTCGTGTCCGGGTTCGTGTTCGGGTGCGTGTGTGTCGCCGGACTGTGTTCGGGTCCGTGCGCGTTGAGGAGCTCGGGTCCTGGCTCGAGTTCCGGGTCGGGCTCGGGTGCGTGTCCGGGCTCGAGTTCCGGGTCGGGCGCGGCTGCGTGTCCGGGCTCGAGTTCCGGGTCGGGCGCGGCTGCGTGTCCGGGCTCGAATTCCGGGCTCCAGTTCCGGGCTCGAATTCCGGGTCGGGCGCCGCTGCGTGTCCGGGCTCGGGTGAATGTCCGGGCTCGAATTCTGGGCTCGAATTTCGGACTCGAATTTCGGGTCAGGCTCGGGTGCGTTTCCGTGTGCGTCTTCGGTCAGGCCGGTGTCGCTTCGGTCCTGGGACCCGCCGTCCTCAGGCCGGCCGTGACGACCGTGGGCGCTCCTCGCTGCGGGCACGCCCCGGCCGACGCTTCCTCCCGGAAGCGCTGGGTGGAACCTGTTCAGCCCTCGGGCTTGTCGTTCCCCGGGCGGAGGCCGTTGTAGATCTCCTTGCACTCGGGGCACACGGGGAACTTCTCAGGGTCACGGCCCGGGGTCCACACCTTGCCGCAGAGTGCGATCACTGGCTCGCCGGTGAAGGCCGACTCCATGATCTTCTCCTTGCGGACGTAGTGCGCGAACCGCTCTGCGTCACCGGGCTCGACTTCCTGGCGTACTTCCTCACGTTCGATGGTCGCCGTGGAGCCGCCCATGCCGGCGTCGAGGGGATCGTTTGCGAAGGGGTCTGCAGGCATCGTCATGCATCCAGTCTATCGCTCGGCCGGGCGACAGGCAGGGGCGCGAGGGATGACGCGCCGTCGACGGCCGCGGAAACAATTCAGCTGTCATATCCGATTCTTCGTGCGGCCGCCCGTCGACCGGTTCATTCCCTCCCCGAATTGTCAGTGGTGGAGGCGACAATAGCGGTATGAAAAACTCGGCGGAGCAATTGAGGGACATGGGGCGGATCAACGACCGTATCACCTCACTGAGCGCCGAGAAAGCCCGGATCGACGCGGAGATGGTCGACGCCGCCAATGAATTGCGTGAACTCCTCGAAGACCGTTTCCTGCAGGATTTTCCCACCCCGAAGCTACCCCCGGAGAATGGGCGGGGGAATTCACGACGGCGGCGGACCAACCTCGCCGACACGGCAACCGCGACCGAGATCGCATGCCTGCTGCGCATCAGCGAACGGTCCGCCCACCGCCTCGTCCAGCACGCGGCACTCCTCGCCCAGCATCACCCGAGGACGCTGACGGCATTGCGCACCGGCACGATCACCTGGGCACACGCCACCACGCTCCTCCACGAGTACGCCGGACTGCCAGCCGGCACTGCCGCCCGGATCGAGGACGCCCTGCTGCCCGTGGCATCCGCCACCACGGTGCCCCGGCTGTCCTACCGGGCCCGCCGCCTCCGCACGCAGGCCCATCCCACTACCCTCGAGACCCGCGCGCGCAACGCGGTCGATCACCGGCGCGTGGACCTCGAACCCGCCGACGACGCCATGGCCTGGCTCCACATCCAGCTTCCCGCCACCGACGCGGCGGCCATCGACACACGCCTCACCACGACCGCCCGGGCTCTGCAATCACCCGGCGAACACCGCACCCTGCCCCAGCTCCGCACCGACGTCCTCACCGACCTTCTCCTCGCGGACTGCACCTGTCCCACCACGGAGGCCGCGGAAGGAAAGGTTCCGGCAGGAGCAGGAGCAGGACCAGGGGCGGGTTCGGCCACAGGCGCCGGAACCGGCGCAGGTGCTCGCTCCAGCCTTGGTCATGACGGTGGTACCGGGTGCCGGCTCCATGCAGACGGTTACAGGGTTCGTGCCTCCATCAACGTCACCGTGCCGGTCCTGACACTCCTCGGGGTCGACGACGCACCTGCAGACCTCGAAGGATACGGTCCCGTCCCCGCGGACATCGCCCGGCGCCTCGCCGCCCATGCCCCCTCCTTCACCAGGTTGCTCACGCACCCCGAGACGGGTGCAGTCCTGAGTGTCGGTCGGACCACCTACGCCGTGCCCGCGGACCTCAAGAAATGGTTGCGTGTCCGCGATCGAACCTGTCGGCACCCGGGCTGCAACGTCGCGGCGTCACGATGCGAACTCGACCACATCCAACCCTGGTCCCAGCAGGGCACCACGACGCAGACCAATCTCGCCCACCTCTGCCGCAAGCACCACATGCTCAAGAGCGAGGGCATCTGGCATTACCGACAGTCCGACGCCGGCACCCTCACCGCAACGTCACCGACAGGCCGCACGTATACCAGCGAACCCGAACCACCACCCTTCTAGCGCGGATGTCGCGGAGAGGTGTGCCTGCTCATCGGTCGTGCATCTGAAGCGCGTTGCGCGTGCCGAATCAGCGGGTGGGCGCTTCGCAGCCGATACCTGCTGGGTTCTCGATGCAGTTCTCACTGACGCTGTGGCCCTTGGTACGCCAGATGCTCATCAGGTGTGGCGCGGACACCACAGCAGCCTCGCCCGCAACGGGCTGGAACGGGCCTCCGTCCACCGAGTAATCGCCGGCGAAGTAGGTGGTCAGTGTGAGATCGAAGTCGCCCGTCTGCGCGTACTGGTGGCTGGTCGGTGTCCTGGTATCGAACGCGTCGCCCTCCACCGGCCCACCGGGAGTCGTGGTCGTCGCTGTCGTTCCGTCCCCGTAGTCCCACTGATACGTCACGGGCCGGGCCTTGAGCACGATCGTCGCGTCCTGGAACTCGAAGGTGAACTCCTGCTCCTGCGCTTCGGCGTAGATGTTCGAGTGGGCGTTCCGTAGACCGAAATTCAGGGGTTGGGAGATGATCGTGGCGGCCAGGACCGGGCGCTTCTGGAACTCCTCGAGGGTGATCACGATCGGCGCTTCCTCGGCAGCAGGGGCTCCCGCGATCGGCGCTTCGGGCACCTCGCCCGGATACATGCACGACGAGCGACCAGTCGGGGTCTCGGTCGCGGGCTGCACGTTGTTGTTCACCTCGATCCAATTGACGAGGACACCGCCCTCGCGGGCATCGCACTGGGCGTTCACGATGGGGCACGTGGCAGGATTCAAAGCCTCGCCAACGCCGGCAGTACACGCGCGCTGGAAGATGTACTCGATGCCGTCGCTAATTGGAAGATCCACGGCGGCAGTCTCCGCCGGTGGCACCGCAGGTTGCAACGCGACGCCTCGGGATTCAGTCCTAGAGACGCTGCGCGCATTAACTAGACCTTCGTCGGAGAATCCCGCGCCCACGTCTTTCATGTCTGCCGATGTAACTTGGACAGGAATTAGGAATACGGTAAAAAGTAGGGCGATAAGGCTAACACCGACTACTGATTGCTGTCCCATTTTATGTTCCTTCAGGAGAGCCGAAGTCAAGCATTATCCAATGACTTTCACTCCATAAAGCAATCGTAACATTTATCGTTGATGGGAGCGCCTCAGACCTATTAATTTCAGAGCCCTCTTGATCATAATAAATCAGGCTGTCCTGCTCTAAGTCGACGAAGGAGTTGATCGAGCCAGCGGTGTTTTTTATGTATTCAGTTTGTACCGAGTTCAGTCGGACGAGTCCTCCTTCTATCCAGCCTCCCTCTGCGTACAAATCGCGGACCTGCCCCGTCAAGTTCGCACAAGTTTGACAGCCCGGGTCGGTTACTTCGTCGTACGCCGCCCAGTCATTTGTTTCGTAGCCATAGGAGAACAACTCGAACCAGTACTTGGTGAAGGCCTCCAGGCCCTCCTTCGAGTTCTCGTCCGCAAGAGCAGGCTTGACGGGGACCGGGACATTGGCAGCAGGACCCGCCGACGACGCTGGCGACGGCTCTGGGGCCACCGGAGCTGTGGGGGTTGGCCCACCCGTGGTGGGTGCTGCCGGCGATGACGCCTTCGCAGTCGTCTGATTGGCTGAAGGATCGCCGTCGCCCTGACATCCCGTCAGCAGCATCACCGCGATGACCGCTCCCGCCAGCGCCGGCGTTCCCCGCTCCCGGCTCCTTGCACCCACAGAGAACACGGCACGCCCCCATCGAAGTCGGTCACCTACCCGGAATCGCCCTAGCATAGCCCCGAGCCATCGGGCAGCTACAGGTTATGCACAGACCAAAGCCGTGAAAATTCCGACGTCCGGAGCAACCCTCGCCAGCCGTACTGACTCCGCTCAGGTGCTTCGACCCCGCCGGGCCGATCAGCAGGTCACCGGTTGGCGGACACCGACAGCAGCAGTTCCGGAGCCCTCCGGTCGTACCATCGACCTCCGGAGCGGATGCCTACGACGAGCAGGATCACGCCGAGCACCGATCCGATGACCAGGGTCAGCCAGCCGAACAGCGCGTCTCCCGTGACGAAGTACACGATGGCCAGGATTATCTCGGGCAACGAGAGCAGCAGCATCACGAACCAGCCGATGAACTGCACGGCGAACATCGTGAAATTCGTCCCCGGCGGCGTCTTGAAGGCGCTCTCGCCGGGCAGCGGCACGTTGTAGGTGTAGCGGGCCGACACGACGCTGGCCAGTCCCGTCCCCGTGAGCAGCAGTCCGATCGACAGGCCGAACAGGACCGGCAGGTCCTCGGCACGCCCCGTGATGAGCGGCGGCACCACCGTGAACGCCAGAGTGATGGGCAGCGCGAAGACCAGCAGGGCCGCCGCCCGGCCCAGACGGTCATCACGTCCGCTCACCCCGGTGGAGAGGTGCAGGCTGAAGGCGGTGTTGTCGTACGAGATGTCGGCGGAGATGGACCAGGCCAGCAGGAACGCGCTGATGGGTCCGAGGAAGGCGAACCCGCCGCCCGATGCCCCTCCGGAGAAGTAGAGCAGCACGGCGATGAACGGGATGACGATGAGCGAGGCGAAATACCGCGGGTCCCGCAGCCAGTAGGTCAAGGCCCGGGCAGCGATGGCACCTGCGGGCGTCGACGGGAACCGGCCGAGCCAGCCGAGGTTGCCACCCGCTCGTTTGGTGACCGCGTTGTAGGGAGGAGTGACGAGGGCGTGACCGAGGCTGCGGCTCCACAGCACCAGGAACAGCACCAGGGTCGCCGCACCGATCAGGAAGCGTACGACGGCGAGCCCGGGCTCCCCCGCGGCGACATCGGCCGGGGCCGCCCACAGGGCGCCCAGTGGAGTCCAGGCGAGGACGTCGGCGAGGGACGCGGCGAAGCCGGGCGAATTCTGGAATCCGGCCGTCACTCCCCCGATGATCGGTCCGAGGAAGATCAGCGGGATGAACGCCACGATGCCGTTCACGTCCTTGAAACGGCGCGACCCCGTCATGGAGGACACGGCCGTCGTCACGAGGCGCGACGCGACGACGCACAGCAGGACGGCCACAAGGCCACAGACCAGTGCGGTGAGGGCGGCGGCGGGGTAACGGATCCAGGTGGCCACCTGCGCCAGTGCGGCGATGAGCGTCACCACTCCGGGGATACCCAGCAGGCCGCCGAGGACGAGGCCGGCCAGCAGTTGCCGCATCGGGATCGCGAACGTCACGAACCTCGCCGGATCGAGCGTCATGTCGATGCCGGTCGCTGCGATCGGGATGATGATCCAGCCGAGCACCGCCGCCGATCCGCCGATCACGAGGATCGTGCGGATGAGGGAGATGTCCGCGGTGCCCAGGAGCACGAGCCCGACCACGATGACGGACAGCAGGCCCAGGCCGTACAGGCCACCCAGGATCACGCCGATCAGCTGCGCAGTACTCCGCTTGAACGAATTGCGCAGCAGGAGGAGCTTCAGCTTCAGGAGGTCCGCAACCACGACAGCCCTTCCGACGTGTTGCGTCCCCCGACCAGTTCGACGAAGCGCTCCTCGAGCGTCGCCTCTCCGCGCACCTCGTCCACCGTCCCTGCGGCGAGGACGGTGCCGGCGGCGATGACGGCGACGTGGTCGCACATGCGCTGCACGAGGTCCATGACGTGACTCGAGACGATGACCGAACCGCCGGACCGGACATAGCCCGCGAGGATGTCACGGATGTTCGCCGCCGAGACGGGATCGACGGACTCGAAGGGCTCATCGAGCACCAGCAGTTTCGGGGCGTGGATGAGCGCCGACGCCAGCGCGATCTTCTTCGTCATGCCCGCCGAGTAGTCCACCACGAGCGTGCCTGCGTCACCGGTGAGGTCGAGGGCACGCAGCAGGTCCCCTGTCCGCTCCATGACGGTCTCGCGGTCCATGCCGCGCAGCAACCCGGCGTAGGTGACGAGCTGCTCGCCGGTCAACCGGTCGAAGAGCCGCACGCCGTCGGGCAGGATGCCCATCAGCTTCTTGGCCTCGAGGGGCTGTGCCCACACATCCACACCGTGGACGAGGGCCTGCCCGAAGTCGGGGCGCAGCAGGCCCGTCGCCATCGACAGGGTGGTGGTCTTGCCGGCACCGTTCGGTCCCACGAGCCCGTAGAACGAACCCGGCGGCACCTCGAGATAGACACCGTTGACCGCGATCTTCTCGCCGAAGCGCTTGGCCAGTCCGCGGATGCTCAACGCAGCCGTGCCGGCCTTCGCCTCGGAATTGTTCTCGTCGGACGGTGGTGGCACAAGGGAACTCATGCTTCCACGCTAGCAACGCGCCCTCGCGCCTCTCGTCATCCCAAAGGAGGAGAAGGCACGCCCGTCAGAACGATCCCGCGCGTTCGTACTGGGGCGCCGGCACCAGGTCCTGGCCGAGCTCGTGGGCCGCCCGCATCCACCAGTGCGGATCCCGCAGCGCCGCCCGTGCGATCAGGACGACGTCGGCACGCGCGTTCCGGATGATCTCGTCCGCCTGGGCCGGCTCGCTGATCATCCCGACGGCACCGGTGGGCACGCCGGAGGTGCGCACCTCCTCCGCGAGGGCTACCTGGTAACCCGGCCCGACCGGGATGGACGCCGACGGTACCGCGCCACCGGACGAGACGTCGACGAAGTCCACGCCCTCCTCGGCAGCCCGCTTCGCGAGCCGTGCGGAGGTGGCGCCGTCGAGCCCGCCCTCGGTCCAGTCGGACGCCGAGATGCGCAGCAGGAGTGGCATGGTCTCCGGGGCGGTGCGGCGGACCTCGCGGATCACGTCGAGGGTCAGCCGGAAACGTGCCTCCTCCGAGCCACCCCAGCCGTCCGTCCGGGTGTTCACCAGGGGCGAGAGGAACTGGTGCAGCAGGTAGCCGTGGGCTGCGTGGATCTCGAGGGCGTCGAAGCCGGCGTCGACGGCGAGTGCGGCGGCCGCTCCGAAGTCGCGGACGACCTTCTCGATATCGTCCTCGGTCATGGCGCGCGGCGCCGCGTACCTGCCGAACGCCTCGTCGGTGGGAGCGAGCGTCTGCCAGCCGCCCTCCGATTCCGGCACCGAGCCGTTCCTGCCGCTGAACGGCCAGTAGGTCGACGCCTTGCGGCCCGCATGGGCGAGCTGCACGGCGGTCTTCGTCCCGACGGCGCTGTGCTCGTGGATGAAGTCGTTGATGCGGCGCCACGCCTCGGCCTGCTCGCGCGTGTAGATGCCGGCGTCGCGGGGGCTGATCATCCCCTCGGGGCTGACGGCCGCGGCTTCCGTGATGATCAGCGCTGCACCGCCCGTCGCGAACTGGCCGAGGTGCACGAGGTGCCAGTCGGTCGGCACGCCGGCCGCGACGGCTGGATCGCAGGAGTACTGGCACATGGCCGCGACCCAGCCGCGGTGCGCGAGGTCGAGGGATCGGAGCGAGATGGGGTCGAAGAGGCCGGAGGTACCGGCCGCTGCAGCTGGGGAGGTCATGCCATCCTCGGGATCGGGAACTGGGTCGGAACGTGTGGATCGGGGCAGGGCCCGGACGACGCCTAGAACAGGGCGCGGGCCAACGCCGCGCGGGCCTTGGTCACGCGCGGGTCGGTGACGCCCACGACGTCGAACAGCTCGAGCAGGCGCTTGCGCGCCGCTTCCTTGTCCTCGCCTGCGGTGCGTCCGATGAAGGCGATGATGCGGTTGAACGCGTCCTCGACATGGCCACCCGTGATGTCCAGATCGGCGACGGCGAGCTGGGCGTCGACCGCGTCCGGCTCGTCGGCCCCGCGCTGCCGCACGTCCGCGGCGTCGAGGTCCTGGACGCGCTGCATCAGTTCCACCTGAGCGAGCCCGGCCTTGGCGTCGGCGTCGGCCGGCTGCTCGGCGAGCGCCCGGCGGTAGGCCGCCGCGGCAGCCGGATAGTCGCCCGCCTCGATGGCGTCGAAGGCCGCCTGGTGCAGCGGCGGCAGCGGCGGCTCCTCCGCGTCGGCAGGACCGGGCTGGGAACCGTCGTTGAGCGTTCCGGTCACGCCATTGGCCTCGGCGACCTTCATGAGCTCGTCGAGGTACGCACGGATCTGGGGGTCGGGCAGGACCCCCTCGAACAGGGGTACCGGCTGTCCCTTGACCACGGCGACGACCGTGGGAGCGCCCTGCGCCTGGAACGCCTGGGCGATCTGCGGCTGCGCCTGGAGGTCCACATTGGCCAGGAGGATCCGTCCGTCGAACTCCACGGCCGCGGCTTCGAGGACGGCCGTCACCTGGTTGGACTGCTCGCTCCAGGTGGCCCGGAGGTTCACCACCACGGGCACCTGGGACGAGAGCTGCACCAGCTGCGGGAACGTCTGCTCCGTCACCTCGACGATGTACGGGCTGGGCGCCGCGGACGCCTGCCGCGCCGCTGCAGGGCGTGCGGCGGCGTCGGCGCGTGCCTTGAGCGCGGACAGGTCCACCGCTCCCCGCAGGTTCATGCTCGACGGCGGCATCCCGCCGCGCTGTGCTGGTGTGGACAATGCTCTGCCTTTCTCTGACTGCTGGTGGTGGGACCCGGGTCGCTTCCTGCCGGTTCGGCTCAGCGGAGCGTGGCGGACAGCAACTGCTGGGCGGCGCCGATGACCCGGATCTTATCGTCGCTGCCTGCGGGTGGTACGTACATCATGACGGCCTCCCCATAGTTGACGTCGATCCCCTTCTCGCTGGTGTCGGTGCCGGTCAGGGACTGGTACACCGTGCCTGTGAGGTCGATCGTGTCACCGGCGGCCTTGGGCACGCTGGAGTAGGTGTGGGTGAGGTACCCGAACACCATCGCCCCGCCGTCGCCCGTCAGCAGCGCCTGGGTGCGGTCCGCCTGGGACTGGTGCGTGAAGGTGATGTTCGCGGCCGTGTTGCCCGGGTCCGCCACGACGCCGGCCTGGAACCCCGTGATCGCCTCGGCGAAGGAGTTCTCCTCGAAGGTACCGGCATTGGCACCCGCAGGGGTCGTGAGGAAGTCGGCGATCGAGGCGACGGCACCCTGCGGCGCGACCGCGAGTGGCCCGGACGCGTCGAGCGGGATCGGGCCGGCCGCGCCCGGCGCCGGCGGCGACGGGAAGGTGCTGCCCGGGAGCATCTGGACCGCGGAGGTCAGCCTGTAGTTGTCGCGGGGCGTGTCCTGCACGAGCAGCAGGGCCTGCGGCACCGCGTTGTCGTCGCCCTGCGTCAGCGCGACGATCGTCCGGGGCCATTCGGCGCCGGTCGGGATCATGTCCAGCAGGACCGGGTCGGCGGCGACGGGCGCGGGAGCGGCAGCGTTCTGGTCCTTGGCGCGGACGGCGTAGGAACCGGTGCGCAGGTCCAGCGCAGCACCGGCGACCCGGGGTGCGAGGAGTGTTGCGTCGGCGGCGGCATCGGCGTCGGACACGGTCGAGGCGACGGCATCGAGGATGCGTTCGAGCTGGCTCTCGACGACGACCGGCGGACCGCTGGCCTCGCTGCCGGCCGACGGCGCGCCGGTGGCAGCCGCGGTCGGGGAGGCGGTGGACGTGGAGGACGGGGTGACCGAGGGCGACGGCGTCGTCGTCGCCATCCCCGGCGCGATGCCCAGGAGCGATCCGGCACCGACCAGGCCCGTGACGATCAGGACGGGACCGGGCGCGGCCATGGTGGCCGTCGCGCCCCCCTTCCCTGCCTGTGCGTGCCTGCGGGCGTAGGCCCGGGTGCCCTCGGCCGCGTCGGTCCCGCGGTCGCCCCGACTCCGCGGTGCGATGAACAGGAGCGCGATGCCGAGGACGGTGACGAGCGCGCCGCCGATGACCAGCGGCAGGGCGAAGGGCGTGGACTCGTCATTGGGTCGCGTGACCGAGACCTGGCTCGGCGCAGGATTCTGGCCGTCGGCCGCGAGCAGGATGGACCAGTCGCCTTCCGCCGGTTCGCTCCAGCGGTAGGTCAGCGTGCCGTCGCCGGGCTCCTCGCTGACCCAGAGGTCGCTGCCGCGGGGATCGGGCACGCTCGCCTCACCGTCGGAGTACTCCGAGGTCAGCGTCTCCTCGCTGATGTCCGTGACGCTCAGGTGGGCGGCCGCCCCCACCCATGCCTCGACGTCGGAGGCACGGCCGACGGCGAGGGTGAAGGGGCCGTCCGCCTCCACGGTGACCTCCACGGGTCCGCTCGTCCCACCGCGCGCGCCGGACTCGATCACCGTCACGGGCGCCGCCTGGGTGTCCTGCGCGAGACTCGCGGTCACGGTCTCGGCGGGAGCCCACACGGTCCGCTGCCCGATGCCGAGGAGCATCAGCAGGAGCCCTGCCACGATGATCGGTACTGCTGTCTTTCCGCGCACTGATTGCCTATCGTCGTCCGTTACGGCGGACCGCGTGGCCCCTTCCGCTCTGATGGCCCGGCGCAGCATGCCGCGCCAGGCCACTCAGGAATAGTCACCCAATGGTAACGAACATCGCCCGGCCGGACCGGTCACGCGCACAGGCCCACCAGCACCAGGGTGAGTCCGGGGCCGCACGGCACACGGCGCGGGTCCCTCTTCGTCAAGAACGCCGTCCGGATCCCCCTCACTGTTAGGGTTTCGCTAGTCGGACCACCCGCGGTGACAGCACCGGACACGTGAAAGCAGAGCTCTTCGTTGACAGACCACCAGGACGTCCCGCTCGACCAGCCGCTCCCGCGGCCCGAGCAGACGGGGAGCGAGGACGCACCGCTTCCCGCGGGTCCTCCGATCGGTGGAACCCCGCCGTCGACCCTGCGGTCGCTCTTCACCGTCGCACGCAGGGCGCTCCCGTCGGCCCAGCCCCGGCCGCGCTTCGAGTTCCCGCCGGAGCGCGAGCCTGATCCTGTCGCCGTCGACCCGGACGTGTCACTGAGCGACGAACGGCTGAAGTTCGGTGGCGCCTATCCCCGGAGCATGCGCGCGCACCCCATCCACTTCGGTTTCATGATGAGCGTGGGCGTGGGGCTCGCGCTCCTGGCGTTCTTCATCATCACGAACGTCGGCCAGCTCCTCGTCTGGATCGGGGCGGCGCTGTTCATCGCGCTCGGACTCGACCCGATCGTGCGGTGGCTCGAGACCAAGCACGTACCGCGGCCGGCGGGCATCGCGGTGTCCCTCTCGATCCTCGTCGGTATCGTGGCAGGCTTCTTCGCCCTCCTGATCCCGACGATCGTCAGCCAGACCTCGCAGATCGTCGATCGGGCCCCGGGCTACGCGGACGACTTCCTCAAGTCGGAGTTCTTCACCACGGTGGACGCACAGTTCCAGTTGCGGGACCGCGTGAGCTCGGAGATCGACAGGTTCTTCGCCAACAGCGAGGCGGTCGGCGGCATCTTCGGCGGCGTCCTCGGGGTGGGCACCGTGATCCTCAACGGACTCTTCGGCACCCTGGTGATCCTGGTCCTCGCGCTGTACTTCCTCGCATCCCTGCCCTCCATCAAGAAGTGGGCGTACAGGCTCGCCCCCCGCTCGCGCAGGCCCCGCGTCGAGGTCCTCTCCGAGGAGATCACGCGCAGCGTCGGCATGTACGTCATCGGGCAGGCCTGCGTGGCACTGCTGAACGGCTCCTTCGCGTTCATCGTGATGTCGCTCGCCGACGTCCCGTTCTCCGTGCTGCTGGCGTTCGTCGTCGCACTCCTCGCCTTCATCCCGCTCGTGGGCGGCACGATCGCCGCCGTCCTGGTCAGCCTGATCGCGCTCACCGTCGGCTGGCACACGGCCCTGCTGTTCGCGATCCCCTACGTGGCCTACCTGCAGTTCGAGGCGTACTTCATCTCACCGCGCATCATGCAGCGCGCAGTCGCCGTACCGGGCGCGGTCGCGGTGATCGCGGTGATCGCGGGAGGCAGCCTCCTCGGCGTCCTCGGCGCGTTGATCGCCATCCCGACGGCGGCGGCCGTGATGCTGCTCCTGAAGGAAGTCTTCATCGCGCGCCAGGACAGCCAGTAACCGCTTCCGAGCTCAGCCTGCCGGTGACGGCGCGACGGCGGCCGGTCCCAGCCACTGCGAGGGCAGCGGCAGGGACAGCTCGGGGCGGACGACGCCGACGATCTCGTTGAGCGCCCGGGCCGCGTACTTCTCCCCCACCCACAGGTGCTTGGCCCCGTCGATGCCCGTCACGTCGGCCTGCGGGACCCGCGAGAAGCGTGCCGCGGCGTCGTCGGGCACCAGGTAGTCGTCGAATTCGGGGACCAGGACCTTCAGGGGCAGTCCGCTCGCGCCCCAGGCATCGAGATCGCCGTCGTCGGCGCGGTGCAGCGGCGGCGAGAGCAGGATGGCCCCCTCGATGAGTTCCGCCACCGGATCCGTGGCTCCGTACTTCAGGCACAGTTCCGTCCCGAAGGACCAGCCCACGAGCCAGATGTGATGGAGTCCCTGCGCCACCGCCCAGTCGACCGCGGCCTGCAGGTCGAGGCGTTCCCCGTCGCCGCCGTCGAACGCCCCCTCGCTGCAGCCGCGCGGCGAGCACGTGCCGCGGGTGTTGAAGCGCAGCACCGCGATGTCGGCGAGGGCGGGCAGCCGGAAGGACGCCTTGCGGTACACGTGGGAGTCCATGAAACCGCCGTGCGTCGGCAGGGGGTGGAGCGTCACCAGGGTGGCTGCGGGGGCGCGTCCTGCGGGCGCCGCGAACTCCCCCACGAGGGTGAGGCCGTCCGCGGTCCGCAGTTCGATGTTCCGGCGGTCCGCGGGGAGTACCGTCGACGCCCGGATCTCCACCGCCTCGTCGCTGGTCGTGAAGGTGTAGGAGGGGGTATCGCTGGCCATCCCCCCAGTCTAGGTCGGCCGCGTTCCGCCCGGCTGCACGACCGGCAGGACGACGGGCAGGACGACGGGCTGCACGATCGGCAGCGCATCAGTAGCGTGTCGGCAGGACGACCGGCAGCGCATCAGTAGCGAGTCAGTAGCGGAAGCTCCGCGTCTGCCAGCACCTCACATGCCAGTGCCGCCGGTCCGCGAGGGCCGTCTCGGGTCCGAACAGCGAATCCTCGCGCCACACGACGAGGTGGGCGATACCCGGCAGGATGGCCGAGTTGCAGCCCGGGCAGGTGTAGGTCTTGGCCGCGTTCCGTTCGGTGATGCGCCGGACCGACCACTCGCCGTCGGGAGCCGACTCACGGAGCGGCAGTCCCGCGCGGGCCCGCTCGAGGTCCACCTCCGGCGGTGCGGCCCACTTGGGTCGGGCGGAACCACGCGGGCGGTTCGGACGGTTGGAACGGGGCACCGTCCCAGTCTGCACGATCGACGGGGAATGCGCGGACCGGTGCTACCGGAGCCTGCGTCCGTCGGCGCCCTTCCCGGTCCTGGTGGGGACGGGAAGGGTCGCGCGTCGGGGGACCCTGTCAGCAGCGGTTGGCGCGCTGGGCCGCCGTCGAGGGATTGTTGAAGCAGGTGCTGCCGGTTCCGCGGGTGCTGACGGTCACGACGGGTGGTCCGGGCACGGTGGTCTCGGTGACGATCGGGTCCAGATCCTCTCGTGCGACCGTGATCACGGGGGCGGCCGGAGCCGAGACGCTCTCCACGTCCTCGGTGGTCTCGCCGTCGGCCGTCGTGATCTCGGGGGCGATAGGAGCGCAGGTCGTGGTCACGATGTCCTGGCCCGGCAGCGTCTCGACGGTGACCTGCGGCGGACCGGCGATCAGTCCGACCGTCGCCACGAGCGGCTCCGCGGCGGTGGTGGAGGTCTGCACCCGCGGATTGGGGGCTACCGGGAAGACGACCAGTTCCAGCGTGCCGGGTCCGCCGCCGACGTACCGGAAGGTGCTCGTGGTCGTCGTCGTCATGGTCCGCTGCTGGTAGGTCACGATCTGCGACTGCGTGGTCAGCTGGGTGCTGGTCCTGGTGAACGACGTCGGCTGCGTGGTGGTGACGCACGACTCCTGCTGCTGGGTCGAGGTGAAGACGTCCGTCACCGGCGTCGTCGTCGTGGTGACGGTCTGCCTCGGCTGGGTCGTCGTGGTGACGCGCTGCTGGGGCGTGGTGGTGGTGGTGGTGACGGTCGTCGGGGTGGTCGTGGTGGTCACGACGGTCCGCTCGCACCGCTCGATGCCCCTTGTTCCGTTCTCGTTGTTGACCCGCTCGCAGTTGCGCGTGCCGGGTGCGTCGGTGCTGGTGGGTGTTCCACGCTCGGTGCGGCTTGCGACCTCGGGTGTCCCGGCGACGACGACCGGAGCTACCGTGGCCTCGCCGGCGTCGACCTCCTCCGAGGTCACCTCAGGTTCCCCGCGACGCTCACCCTCGACGACGACGGGGTCCCCGACGTCGCGCGTCTCCGTCCGCACGCCCGGCGCACCGGTCGGGACGACAGGCGTCTCGGTCGTCAATGGGGAGTTCACGGCCACCGGATCGCCCAGCGAACTCGTCGGACGGCCGAACGGCCCGGTGATCGAAGTGGTCACGACCACGACGCAGCGGTCCTGTCCCGGCAGTGCACCCTGGGTGAACTGGCCGCCGGCCTGGTCGCAGGTGTGCTGCCGGGTGTGGTCGGCATGGGCGGCCGGCGCGAGCGGTCCCACCGCACCGCCGACGAGGAGAGCGACGGCGGCGACGCTGGTCGCGAATCTGCGTGATCTCATGGTTGTGTTCCTGCCTCGCGACGTCGCGGGTAGTCGGCTCATGTGGGATCTTCGGGGAGGACCAGGCGAAGGAGAACGATCGCATCGGATTCCTGCGTGGCGGCTCCCCCTAAAGTCTGAGCGGGCAGGATGGTGCGGACAACGCCCGCGGATACTCGTCTTCCCCGGAGGGGCGCGTATTCTGCGGCCGGCGCTACTGGCCTCTCGCCCGCACGCCACTCACGAGGTCGTGGACGGTACCCGTCGGGTTCGGTGGGCGTGCCGTGCGCCCCTAGAATGGACAGGTCCTGCGCACCGATGGTCCATCGCCCGCAGGACGGTCCGTCCGGTAGATCTGAAGGATGCTTGTGCGTTTAGTGATAGCCCGTTGCTCCGTCGACTACGTCGGCCGCCTCCGGGCGCATCTCCCTCTTGCCACCCGGCTCCTGATGGTGAAGTCGGACGGGTCGGTCCTGGTGCACTCGGACGGCGGCTCCTACAAACCCCTCAACTGGATGAGCCCGCCCGCGACGCTCCGCGTGAGCGAGCCCGACGACGCGGACCGCGCCGAGGGCATCACCGCGGTCTGGACGGTGCAGCACGCCAAGAGCGATGATCGGCTCGTCATCAGCATCCGTGAGCAACTGCACGATTCCTCGCACGACCTCGGGGTGGATCCGGGACTCGTCAAGGACGGGGTCGAGGCAGACCTCCAGAGACTGCTCGCAGAGCAGATCGAACTGCTGGGAACGGGCTTCACCCTGATCCGGCGTGAGTACATGACCGCGATCGGTCCCGTCGACATCCTCGCCCGGGACGCGGCCGGGCGCACCGTCGCCATCGAACTGAAGCGCCGCGGGGACATCGACGGCGTCGAGCAGCTCACGCGCTATCTCGAGCTGCTGAACCGCGATCCCCTCATGTCGCCGGTGCGGGGCGTCTTCGCCGCCCAGCAGATCAAGCCGCAGGCCCGCGTGCTCGCGCTGGACCGGGGCATCGACTGCCTCACCCTGGACTACGACGCCATGCGCGGCGTCGACGACAGCGCGTCGCGGCTCTTCTAGCCCGCACGGCCCTGGGGCCGACACCCTAGAATCGGACCATGGCCCTCGCGAGCGGAACGCCCACTGCCCTGTCCGGACGACTGGTGACCGAGTCGGGGATCGTCGAGGACGGCGTCCTGCGCTGGGAGGGCACGCGCATCACCGGCGCCGGGGTGGACGACCAGGACCAGGCGGTGGAGCAGCTGCCCGAGGGATTCCTGATCCTGCCCGGGCTCATCGACCTCCACTGCCACGGCGCGGGCGGCGGCGATTTCACCTCGGGGTCCGCCGCCGACATCGAGGCGGCCGCCGCCCACCTCCATCGCAGCGGCTCGACGACGGTGCTCGCCAGTACCTGCGCCGCGCCCCTCGAGGACCTCGAGTCGGCCTTCGGCAGGCTCGCCGCCGCGGCGGAGTCCGGGCTGGTCGCCGGCATCCACGCGGAAGGCCCGTTCCTCTCACGCCGGCGCAACGGGGCGCACGACCCGGAGTTCCTCCTCCTGCCGACGCAGCAGGACGTCGCCCGGCTGGTGACCGCTGGCCGGGGGCACCTCGCCTCCATGACCTACGCCCCGGAACTGCCCGGCAGCGACGTGCTCGTCTACGAACTCGTGATGCACGGGGTCATCCCGTCGATCGGCCATACGGACAGCACGACGGAGGAAGCCACGGCAGGGCTGGACCTGATCAACGAGGAGCTGGCAGCCACGGGGTTCGCGGGATTCAGCGGACGCCCGACCGCCACGCACCTCTTCAATGCGATGCCGGCCATCCACCACCGCTCCCCCGGCCCGGTACCCCTGCTCCTGCAGCGGGCACGAGCCGGCGAGATCGCCGTCGAGCTGATCGCCGACAACGTGCACCTGCACCCGGAGACCGTGCGGATGGCCTTCACGATCGCGGGGTCGGAGAACATCTGCCTGGTCAGCGATTCGACGGCGGCGGCGGGGTGCGCGACCGGCACCTACCGCCTGGGGCGCAGCGAGATCTCGCTCGTCGGGGACTCCGCCGTCCTGACCGCGACGGGAGCACTCGCCGGGGGCTCAGGGAGCCTGCTCGATGTGGTGCGCTGCACGGTGGAGGCCGGCGTGGGCCTGGCGGACGCCGTCCGCTCCGCGGCCGCGGTCCCGGCGGTGGTCCTGGGACTCGCCGACGAGCTCGGCAGCCTGCGCACCGGGCTGCGTGCCGACGCCGTCGTGGTGTCGCCGGACCTGGAACTGAGGGGCGTGCTCCGCGCCGGCGCGTGGGTCCGGCCGCTGGACATCTGAGCCGCCCGGCCCGGCTGCCTCGGGAGGCGTCCGCTCAGCGCCAGGTGCCGATACCGATGACGGGACCGGCCTCGATCCAGGAGGAGAGCCCGGCGTAGACGTCGTACTTCATGGCGAGGTCGAAGGGTTCGCCCTCGTAGGCCAGCTGGACGATGATCGCCCCCGGCTGGATCCGGACGCGTTCCGCCTCGGTGGGCGCCCGCCACCCCTCGACCTCCAGCGAGCTGCGGAGGAAGCGGAATCTCGGGATGGGGCTCAGGGACAGGAGGCTCAACCACTCCAGGTTCTTGTCCGTATAACGACAAACCCCCACCCGCCAGCCCTTGGGAGGGAGGCGGATGGAGGCGTCGAACGTGCCGAGGGCACGGTTGAGCTGGTAGCGACGGAGGAGGAACGCGGCGATCACGAGCACGAGCAGGCCGAAGACGACCGCAAGGCAGATGAACGTCACACCGAGTGCCTCCATGCAGGGAAGCCTAGACGGATTCCGGAGTCACCGAACCGCCGACCCTGGCGTTGTCCGCCACGATCACGACGCGGTTCGAATCGACGGAGAAGAAACCACCGTCCACACCGACCACCAGGCGTTCGCCGTTGACCGGTTCCACCGACAGTTCCCCCGCTTCGAGGATCGCGAGGATCGGGGCGTGGCCGGGAAGGATCCCGATCTGCCCGTTGGCGGTGCGCGCGTTGACCGTACGCGCCGCGCCCGACCACACGAAGTGGTCGGCCGCGACGATTTCGACCTCGAGTTCGCCGTGTGATGCCATCGGCGTTACTTACCGGTCTGCTCTTGGATCTTGGCCCACTGGCGCTCGACGTCGTCGAGGCCACCGACGTTGAAGAACGCCTGCTCCGCGATGTGGTCGAGGTCGCCGTTGCAGATCGCCGAGAAGCCTTCGATGGTGTCCTTGATGGCGACCGTCGAACCCTCGACGCCGGTGAACTGCTTGGCGGTGTAGGTGTTCTGCGACAGGAACTGCTGGATGCGGCGCGCACGCGCGACGATGACCTTGTCCTCTTCGCTGAGCTCGTCGATGCCGAGGATCGCGATGATGTCCTGCAGTTCCTTGTTCTTCTGCAGGATCTGCTTCACGCGCACGGCCGTGTTGTAGTGGTCGTGGCCGATGTACTGCGGATCCAGGATGCGCGAGGTCGAGGCGAGCGGGTCCACGGCCGGGTACAGGCCACGGGACGCGATCTCGCGCGAGAGCTCGGTGGTCGCATCGAGGTGCGCGAAGGTGGTTGCCGGAGCCGGGTCGGTGTAGTCGTCCGCGGGCACGTAGATCGCCTGCATGGACGTGATCGAGTGGCCCTTGGTCGAGGTGATGCGCTCCTGCAGGAGACCCATCTCGTCGGCCAGGTTGGGCTGGTAGCCCACGGCGGACGGCATGCGGCCCAGGAGGGTCGACACCTCCGAGCCGGCCTGCGTGAACCGGAAGATGTTGTCGATGAAGAGCAGCACGTCCTGGTTCTGCACATCGCGGAAGTACTCGGCCATGGTCAGCGCCGAGAGAGCCACGCGGAGGCGCGTTCCCGGTGGCTCGTCCATCTGGCCGAACACGAGGGCGGTGTCCTTGAGGACGCCGGCCTCTTCCATCTCGACCCAGAGGTCGTTGCCCTCACGGGTGCGCTCGCCGACCCCGGCGAACACCGAGGTGCCACCGAAGTTGCGGGCGACACGCGTGATCATCTCCTGGATGAGGACGGTCTTGCCGACACCGGCACCACCGAACAGTCCGATCTTGCCGCCCTTGATGTAGGGGGTCAGGAGGTCGATGACCTTGATGCCGGTCTCCAGCATCTCCGTCGAACCCTCGAGGGACGCGAAGCTGGGGGCCTTGCGGTGGATGGGCCAGCGCTCGGTGATCTCGAGCGCAGACTCCTCGACGTCGAGGGGCTTGCCCAGGACGTTGAAGATGTGGCCCTTCACGCCGTCGCCGACGGGCACGGAGATCGCTGCTCCGGTGTCCTGCACGACGGTGCCGCGGACGAGGCCGTCGGTGGCCTGCAGCGAGATCGCACGAACGAGGTTGTCGCCGAGGTGCTGCGAGGTCTCGAAGGTGATCAGGCGGGTCTCACCGTTGAGAGTGATCTCGGTGGTGAGGGCGTTGTACATTGCGGGGATTGCGTCGGCCGGGAACTCGACGTCGACAACCGGGCCGATGACACGTGCAATACGGCCGGTGGCGCCGGGGGCAACTGAGTCCGTACCGTGTTCAACAGTCTGGGCAGTCATCTCTCTCACTTCATTTACGTAGATGGCGTGGAACTAAGTCTAGCGGTGCACCCGGCGCCCTCGCGGGCCCGGATGGGCAGGAGCGTCAGGACGCGTTGAGCGCGTCCGCGCCGGCCACGATCTCCGAGAGTTCCTGGGTGATCTCCGCCTGGCGTGCGGTGTTGCGGAGGCGGGTGTACTTCTTGATGAGCTCGGTCGCGTTGTCACCCGCGGACTTCATGGCCCGCTGGCGTGCGGCGAGCTCGCTCGCGGCGGCCTGCAGCATGGCAGCGAAGATGCGCGACTCAATGTACCTCGGAAGGAGTGCGTCGAGGACCTGCTCCGGCTCCGGCTCGTATTCGTAGAGCGGGAGGAGCTCGCCGTCCTGGGGCACCTGCTCGTCCACGACCTCGAGCGGCAGCAGGCGCATGACCGACGGCTCCTGCACGACCATGGAGCGGAACTTCGTGTAGACGACGTGGATCTCGTCCACGCCCCCGTCCTCGTAGTCCTTCAGGAAGGTGGACAGGAGAGCCTCACCGACCTCGCGGGCGGTGCTGAACTCGGGAGCATCGGTGCCGCCGGTCCAGACCCGCTCGTAGCCGCGTCCGCGGAAGTCGAAGTACGACTGCGCCTTGCGTCCGAGCAGATAGGCCTGGATCTCCTTGCCCTCCGAGCGGAGCGTCTCGAAGAGCCCCTCCGCCTGCTTGAGGGCGCTGGCCGAGTACGAACCTGCGAGGCCGCGATCGGAGGTCAGCACCAGCACCGCTGCGCGACGCACCTGACCGTGCTCGGTGGTCAGCGGGTGGTCGATCTCCGACTGCGACGATACGGCCGACACGGCCCGCGTGATCGCGTTCGCGTACGGCAGGGCCGATGCGACACGTGCGCGTGCCTTGCCGATGCGAGAAGTCGCGATCAGCTCCATCGCCTTGAAGATCTTGCGCGTCGACGTGGTCGAGGCGATCTTCTGGCGGTAGACCCGGATCTGGGCTCCCATTCTTGTCCTTTCCTCCGCTCCCGGTGGGGGAAGCGATCAGGCCAGGGTCCTGCCCGCCGGGAGGGGGTTCACCCTCCCGGCGGCAGGTCCGCTAGCGCTTCTGTCGAACGATCTTTTCCTGCTCGACCGAATCGGCGTCGATCGCTTCGTGCTCCTCGTGGCCCGCGTGGACACCGTTCGCGCCGGCTCCGAAGAAGCCCTGCTTGAAGTTGGTGATCTGCGTCTTCAGCTCGTCGATGGTCGAGTCCTCGAGCTTGCCCGTCTGGGCGAGCGTGGTGAGGATCGGCGACGTGTGGCCGAGGTGCTCCAGGAACTCCGTCTCGAAGCGGTTGATGTCCTCGACGGGTACGTCGTCGAGGTAGCCGTTCGTTCCGGCCCAGATGGAGACGACCTGCTGCTCGACCGGCATCGGCGAGTACTGGCCCTGCTTGAGCAGCTCCATCAGGCGGGCTCCACGCGTCAGCTGCTGGCGCGAGGCCGCATCCAGGTCGGAGGCGAACATCGCGAAGGCCTGCATGTCGCGGTACTGGGCGAGGTCGAGCTTCAACGTGCCCGAGACCTTCTTCATCGACTTGACCTGCGCGGCACCGCCGACGCGGGACACGGACACACCGACGTCGACCGCGGGGCGCTGGTTGGCGTTGAAGAGGTCCGACTGCAGGAAGATCTGGCCGTCGGTGATGGAGATGACGTTGGTCGGGATGTAGGCGGACACGTCGTTCGCCTTGGTCTCGATCAGCGGCAGGCCCGTCATCGAACCGGCACCGAGCTCGTCGGAGAGCTTGGCGCAGCGCTCGAGGAGGCGGGAGTGCAGGTAGAAGACGTCGCCCGGGTAGGCTTCGCGTCCCGGCGGACGGCGCAGGAGGAGCGACACCGCACGGTAGGCCTCGGCCTGCTTCGACAGGTCGTCGAACACGATGAGGACGTGCTTGCCGCCGTACATCCAGTGCTGGCCGATGGCCGAACCGGCGTAGGGCGCCAGGTACTTGAAGCCTGCGGGGTCCGATGCGGGGGACGCGACGATGGTCGTGTACTCCAGGGCACCCTTGTCCTCGAGGGTCTGGCGGACGGCGGCGATCGTCGATGCCTTCTGGCCGATCGCGACGTAGATGCAGCGGACCTGCTTGTTCACGTCACCGGAAGCCCAGTTGGCCTTCTGGTTGATGATGGTGTCCACGGCGATCGCGGTCTTGCCGGTCTGGCGGTCACCGATGAGCAGCTGCCGCTGGCCGCGCCCGATCGGGATCATCGCGTCGATGGCCTTGAGCCCGGTCTGCATGGGCTCGTGCACCGACTTGCGCTGCGTGACGCCGGGAGCCTGGGTCTCGAGCGCACGGCGGCCCTCGGCGACGATCTCGCCGAGGTCGTCGATGGGCTGGCCCAGGGGGTCGACGACGCGGCCGAGGAACGCGTCACCGACGGGAACGGAGAGGATCTCCCCCGTGCGGTGCACTTCCTGGCCTTCTTCGATTCCGTTGTAGTCACCGAGGACGACGACGCCGATTTCGCGGGTGTCGAGGTTCTGGGCGAGTCCGAGCGTGCCGTCCTCGAACCGCAGCAGCTCATTGGCCATGACGGAGGGGAGACCCTCGACACGGGCAATGCCGTCACTTGCGGTGGTCACGCGGCCGACTTCGACGCGCTCCGCGTTTCCGGGCTCGTAGGACGCCGCAAAGTCGTTCAACGCACTACGGACGTCTTCGGCGTTGATGGTCAATTCGGCCATCTCAGTCCCTGCTCTCCTGTGTTGTTGGTCCCCGTGGGATGCGTGGCGACCGGTGTGTGATTCTGTGGATGTGACACGGATGTCACGAGGCGCGTTCGCCTATCCCGCCAGCTTGCGGCGGAGCTCGGACAAGCGCGTGATCACCGTGGAGTCGACCATTTCGTCTCCGACGCTGACACGGACTCCGCCGATCAGTGAGGGGTCGATCTTCACGTTGACCTTGAGCTCGCGGCCGTACATGGTGTTCAACCCGGACTCCAGCTTCTCGAGCTGGCTCGCCGTCAGCGGACGGGTGACGCTGACGTCGGCGATCCAGCGCTGCTGGCGTGCGGCGACCAGCTCGAGGAATCGTTCCACGAGGGCCGCGGGCTTCAGTCCGCGCGGCGACCGCACGGCCTGGGCGATCAGGAGCCGGCCGGCGGGGCCGGCCTGGGGCACGAGCTTGAGGCCGAGGGCCACCTTCGACTCCGGCGACGCCTGTGCTTCGGACAGTGCCCTCTGCAGGGCGTGGTTCGAGGCCACGACCTGGATGAAGGAGTACAGCTCGTTCTCGAGCTGTTCCAAGCCCTCCACACCGCTGCCCTGCTCGGCCACCGAGATGACCACGGTGGCCGCGAGGGTCTCCAGGGCATCGCCGATGTCGCGTGCATTCGCCCAGCGCTCGTTGACGAGGTCACGGACCACGCCGGCTGCCTCGGACGAGACGCGACCGGCGATGAGCTGGTCCACCAGCACGGCCTTGTCCTTGCCGGTGCGCGAGGGATCCGTCAGCGCGCGGCGCAGGCCGGCATTGCTGTCGAGGATCGACAGCACGCCGAACAGGTCCTCGGCCAGCGCCAGGCTCGTGCCGGGCAGCCGGGACTCCAGTCCTTCACGGACCGTTGCGAGGGAGAGGCTCGATACTCCTGCCATTACTTCGCTGCACCTGCGCTCTGCGACGAGGTCTCGAGGTCCGCGAGGAACCGGTCGATGACACGCGACGAACGGGCGTCATCGGCGAGCGATTCCCCGACGATGCGACTCGCGAGATCGGTGGCGAGCGTACCGACCTCGGCGCGGAGCGAGACCACTGCGGCCTGGCGCTCTGCTTCGATCTGCACGTGAGCCTGCTCGGTGATGCGAGCGGACTCGGCCGCCGCCTTCTCCTTGAGGTCCGCGAGGATCTGAGCGCCTTCGGCGCGGGCTTCCTCACGGATGCGGTTCGCCTCGGTGCGAGCATCGACAAGCTGCTGCTTGTACTCGTCGAGGGCCGCGTTGGCCTCGGCCTGTGCGGCCTCTGCCTTGGCGATACCGCCTTCGATCGCCTCGGTGCGCTCTGCGAATGTCTTCTCGAACGCCGGCATGACGTACTTGAAGACGATGAACAGCAGGACGGCGAAGCCGACAACGGTCACCAGCAGTTCCCAGAGGTTAGGGATCAGAGGGTTGGAGCCCTCTTCCGCCGCCATAATCGCTGCGTTAAGCATTTTTCACCCGTCTTTCTTCAACGTGTCTTCGGTCGGTCAGGACGGCTTGATCAGGCGCCGATGACGAAGGCGAAGACGAGGCCCAGGATCGCGAGGGCTTCGGTCAGTGCGAGGCCGAGGAAGGCGATGGGCTGGAGGACACGCTGTGCCTCAGGCTGGCGAGCTACGCCATTGATGTAGGCCGCGAAGACGAGGCCGACACCGATACCACCGCCGATTGCGGAGAGACCGTATCCAACGAGGTTGAGGCTACCCTGTACTTCCATTGTGTTCCTTTCAAGATGCCGCCTTGGTGCGACAGGTTGTTTGGGATCATCCCCGACGGGGAAGACTTGTGTGAATCAGTGGGCGTCGGCGTGCAGCGCGCCTTCGATGTAGATCGCGGCGAGCAGCGTGAAGACGTAGGCCTGGAGGATCATGATCAGCGCCTCGAGCATGTACATGGCGACCGATCCGACGAGGACCAGCACGCTCGTGCCCTGCAGCAGGATGTTCCCCGTCATGACCATGTACTCGATGGCCGAGCCGGCCAGGGTCACGATGAGGTGGCCGGCGAGCATGGTCGCGAAGAGTCGCAGCGAGTGCGTGACCGGCCGGACGATGAAGTTCGAGATGATCTCGATCGGCACCACGATCAGGAGGATGTACCAGGGGACGCCCGACGGGACGACGGCGAGCTTGAAGTAGCGGATGCCGTGCTTCTTGAGGCCGATCCCGACCCAGAGCAGGAAGAAGATGGCGGCGATGCCGTAGGCGCTGCCCGGGTGGGAGAACGTCGGCAGCTGCAGGAATGGGACGGCCCCGAAGATGTTGTTCACCAGCACGAAGAAGAAGGCGGTGAAGAGCCAGGGGACGTACTTGAGGAAGTCGCGGCCGCCGATGATGTCCTTGCCGATGGAGTTGCGCACGAAACCGTACGCGGCCTCACCGAGGAACTGCACCTTCCCCGGGACCAGCTGCCGGCGGCGGGAGGCGATCAGGAAGAACGTGGCGATGAGGACGACCGAGAGGATGGTCAGCAGCATCTGCTTCCCGAAACCGGGGTCCAGCAGGACGCCGTACTCGCCGCCCCACGGGAGGATGTCGCGGTAGTGGGTGTCCTCGATCGTCGGGGCTACGAATCCCTCTTCGGTAGTTGCGGCCGGGAGCGCAAGCGCGATCAACGCGTTTCCTCTCTGCAGTGTCCATCGTTGGGCAAGATCTGTTCGGTCGCAGTGGAACTGGTCCGACTCGTTAAGTTATGGGGAATCACTCGGGTTCGGCCTCGGCGCGGGACGTAGCCGGCGAGCCCCTGTGCGGGTCCGCTGCATGGTTCCGGGTGAGATTGTGCATGTGGGAGAGATAGAAACCCCCTGCTGCACCTAAGAACGCTCCCGCCAGCACCAACCAGCGCGTGTCGAGGAGATTATCCAGCCCCCAGCCTATCAAACTCCACACCAGGATCCCGCCAATGATGTAGCTGAAGACGGCCATGCCCGCGTTGTAGCCGCCGTTGGAGAAGCGGGCGTCGATATCCTGCGGGGGCGTGGCGGCAGCCTCGTCCGGGCCCCGGTCGGTGCCTGCCATGTCAGTGCCCCTCTGCCGGGTCGGACGCCGTCGGCGCACCGGTCGCTGCCGGAACACTCTCGTCGTAGAGGGGCGTCCTCAGCCTGGAGAACGCGAGGACCTCGGCGACCTGCCACGCGATGACGGTGGCGAGCGCTCCGGTGAAGAACCAGGTGCGGTCGAGCCAGCCCGGCGTCCCGAGGAGGAACAGGACCGCGGCGAACCCGACCACCTTGATGGCGTAGGTGACGGCGAAGAGGCCCAGGGCACCCGAGGGATTGGTCCTGCCGGTGAAGTGCCCGATCAGGAGGCTGATACCGAAGAACGCCATGACGAGTGCGGCGCCGAAGACGACGCTCAGGCCCGCGGAGGGTGCGGTCGCGAGGGCTGCGGCGGCCGCGAGCACCAGCGCCACGGCACCGCCTGCGGCGGCACTCCGCGCGAGGATGCCGAGCCAGGGGGACGCGGTGGCCTCCGAGGCGGTCACGAGGTTCGGGTGGTCGGCTCCGGTCGCCGGGTGCTCCGGTCGTGGCACGTGCTGTCCGCTCTGTCGGCTGCGCCGTCCGGCGCCCTGCTGGTCCTCCGTCGACGGCGTCGGGAGGGCTGGTGCGGGTCCGCGCGATCCGTCGTCGTCGCACCCGGCGCCTGAAATTCTACAGCACCACGAAGACGGGCCGCGGGCCTCAGGCCCGGTCGGCCACCCGCCGCCGTGCGAGGGCGCGGAAGATCCGGGGCGAATACAGGTACAGCGCGACGACGGCCGCGGCGAACAGGGACGCCGTGACGGCGAGGGGCGCCGTCGCGGTGGCCAGCACGAATCCCGCCGCCGCCGTCAGGGCGGAGAGGACGCTGACGAGGATCGAGACCTGCACATGGCTGAGGCCGGTGTCCGTGAGCCGCTGGTACACGTGCTGCCGGTGCGCGGTGTACAGGCGCTCGCCCCGGCGGGCACGGCGCAGAAAGGTGGTGAAGGTGTCGGCGAGGTAGATCAGGACGGGCGAGAGCAGGTATTCGAGGTAGACCCCCGCCAGCAGTCCCGTGACCGCGATCGCGGCGATGGAGGCACCGAGGAGGTAGCTGCCGACGTCGCCGAGGAACACGAACCCCCGGCCGAGGTTCCACGGCAGGAACCCGGCGAAGGCCGCCGCCACCACGAGGCCCGCGACAGTCAGCCACAGCTGGTCGCTGAGCACGCCGGCCAGCGAGTAGAAGAGTCCGACGACGAGTCCGTGCATGCCCGAGATCCCGTTGATCCCGTCCATGAAGTTCGCGGCGTTGATGTAGGTGGCGAGGGCGATCGCCCCGATCGGGACCCACCAGTAGCTGCTGTCGTCGATGGTGGTGGCCAGCGCCGCCGTGCCGATCACGCCGACCAGCAGCTGCGCCGAGAGGCGCACCCGGATGGACAGGCCGCGGAAGTCCTCGATCCAGCCGAGGGTGGCCGAGGCGCCGACCATGCAGATGATGATCAGGATGAGCGACCGGTCCACGGCGACCAGACCCGTCGCGAGGGAGAGCGCGAGCGCCACCAGGAGCGCCACTGCCACGGCAACTCCCATGCCGCGGATCACGATCGTGCTGTGCGAGGAGCGGTCGTTCGGGATGTCGATGACGCCCAGCGTCCTCAGCAACGGCTTGACGACGACGGGCAGCGCCAGGGAGAGACCCAGTGCGACGAGAGCGACGAGGGTGAGGAGTCCGGTCATGACGCCGGCCCGCCGGCACCCGAGCGGGACGGGGAGGCGCTCGCTCCGCCCGGTGATGCCGGTCCGGCACCGCCTTCGCCGCCGACGGCTGCGATGCTCCGCCGGCCGTCGAAGCCGCCCTCGGCCTTCCATTCCCGAAGGCTCAGCCGCTGGGGGTCGAGCGGGGCGACGGAGGTGTGGGAGATCTTGGGGTGGAGCGGACGGGAGTCGTCCTCCCCCGCGCCCATCAGGTCCTCGTGCATCTTCTCGCCGGGCCGCAGGCCCGTGAAGACGATGTCGATGTCCTTGCCGGACATCGCGATCATGCGCTGCGCGACGTCGAGGATCTTCACGGGTTCCCCCATGTCGAGGATGAGCACCTCCCCTCCCCTGCCGATGGCCCCTGCCTGCACGACGAGCTGGCAGGCCTCCGGGATGGTCATGAAGAACCGGGTCACCTCGGGATCGGTCACCGTGATCGGTCCGCCGTTGCGGATCTGCTCCGTGAAGAGGGGGAGCATGGAGCCGCGGCTCCCGATGACGTTGCCGAAGCGAACGGAGACGTACTTCTGGCCGGTCCGTTCCGCCTGCCAGGACGTGAGCCTCTCCGCGACGCGCTTGGAGTGGCCGAGCACGCTGGTGGGGTCGGCCGCCTTGTCCGTGGAGATGTTGACGAAGTTGGTCACGCCGACGGCCGAGGATGCCCGGAGCACGTTCAGGGTGCCCTGTACGTTCGTCTTCCAGGCCTCCTCCGGATACTGCTCCAGCAGCGACACGTGCTTGAGGGCCGCGGCGTGGAAGACGACCTCCGGCTTCCGGTCCTCGAAGATGTCGAGCAGCGCGTCCGCGTCGCGGATGTCGGCCAGGACGGTGTCGCGGCCCGTGAGCAGTCCCCGGCCCGTGAGCGAGATCTGCGTCGACTGGAGGCCGGTCTCGTCGCGGTCCAGCATGATGAGCTCCGCGGGGAGGAAGCCGGCGAGCTGGCGGCACAGTTCGGACCCGATCGACCCCCCTGCACCGGTCACCAGGACCCGCTTCCCGGTGACGTAGCCCGCGACCTCGTCCGGGTGGATGTCCACCGGGCGCCGCCCGATCAGGTCCTCGACCGCGACCTCCCGGAAGTCGGCGATGCCCGCGCCGGCACCACCGAGCATGTCCCGCAGCGGCGGCAGGACCAGCACCTTGATGCCGAGGCCCGCGACGAGGTCCGAGACACGGCGCACCTGGGCGGCCTCGACGTCGGCGAAGGCGATGACGAGGACGGAGGCCTGGGTGCGGGCCGCGACGTCGCGCAGGTCGTCGATCCTGCCGAGGACGGGCACCGACGCCAGGCGCAGGTGCTTCTTGGCGGGGTCGTCGTCGATCAGGCCGACGGGGAAGTAGGGCGATCCCGGGTCCTGCATCATGCGGCCGACGAGGGAGTTGCCGAGGAAACCGGCTCCGTAGATCAGCGTGCGCTGGGCGTCCTCCCCCGGTTTCGCCTTGCTCTCGACGTACATGCGCTTGAGGTAGCGCGTGGCGGCCAGGAACATGCAGGCGAACGGGAAGGCGATGATGCCGATGCTGCGCGGCACCTCGATGACCGTGAAGAACGCCACGCTGACGAGCACCAGGATCACGGCGACGAGGACCGCGACGATCACGAGCAGTTTCGCCTCGTGGAAGCTGCCGAAACTGTAGCGTCCCCGGTACAGCGCGAAGCTGAGTCCCACCACCAGCTGGGCGACGACGGCCACGGCGCAGAACGCCGCGATCCCGGGGACGTTGACCTCCTTGACGAGGAGTTCGTAGCGGAGGATCAGCGCGAGGAGGATGGCCACGATCCAGGCCGCAGCGTCGAGAAGGTACTGCGACCACAGCCAGATCGCCGGCTTGTCGCCGGACGGAGCCGCTGCAGTGGAGCCGGATTTCCGGGCGGGTGCCCGGCCTTCGTTGAGTGCCATGATTCCTAACGGTGTCATGCAGGCCGACACCGCGTTCCACCCGGAGGCGCGACCGCCGGGGGCTGCCCGGCCCGGCTGTGCAGGACTGGCCCGGTCGGGACCGGAACACGGTGTAATAGACTGCTACTACCCGAGAATACTAACTGCACCGCCTCTGCCTGGTCCGTTGCGCACCGCCTTGGCGCGGCCCGGAAGGAACACGTTGCACGTCCCTGACGCCGCTTCTCCGAGCGTGTTCATCGTCGTCACCACCTTCAACCGGGTGGGCCACCTCCGGGAACTCCTCGCATCCATCGCGGTGCTCGATCCGGCGCCGGCCGGCGTGGTCGTCGTCGACAATGCCAGCACGGACGGCACGGCGGACCTGCTCGCCGAACTGGACCTGCCCGTTCCGCTGATCGTGCACCGTCTGCCGGACAACGCCGGCGGCGCCGGTGGTTTCGCCGCCGGGATGGCGAGGGCCCTGGCCGAGGGCGCCGAATGGCTGTGGCTGATGGACGACGACGTCGTCGTGTTCCCCGATGCGCTCGCGTCCTTCGCCCCGTGGATGCCCCGCTACTCGTGCATCCACGGCCGCCGGTACGACTCCGCGGGTGAGCCCTTCTTCTGGCAGCACATCCTGAACGAGGCCCTCGGCGTCCACCTGCCGGTCCGCGGCGACGTCTTCGCCCGGTCGCGCGTCTTCCACACGAATGTCGGCTGCTTCGAGGGCATGCTGGTGGCGGCCGACGTCGTCCGCGAGACCGGACTCCCCGACGCACGGTTCTTCCTCAACGGGGACGACCTGACGTACGGCTGGCTCATCTCGCAGCGGCATCCCGTCGCGTACGTCGACGCCTTCGTGCTGCGGAAGACCCGTGCCCAGCGCCAGGTGGACCTCCGGGTCCGGCATCTCAACGACTCGAGCAACCTCTCGCGGTTCTGCGGCATGCGCAACCGCGGCCACCTCGCGCGCTACCTCCGGCTCCACGGACGCCACAGCGCCGTGGCGTTCGGCGTCGGGACCTTCCTCTCGGCCGCCAAGGAGGTCCTGCGCCTGGTGGCGGTGGAGCGGTCACTCTCCGGCCTGTCCGCCCTCTGGCGCGGCTGGCGGGCTGCCAGGGTCATCCTGAAGGACCCCGACTGGCAGCCGGAGCCGCCCCTCGCGCCCCTGTCCGGTCCGTCGGGCCGCCAGGGAGGCACCGCATGAGCTGGCTCGTCCTCGGCGGCTCGGGCTTCGTCGGTTCCGAGGTCCTCCGGGCGCTCCGCGCGGCAGGCGTGGACGCGGTGCCCGCTGCGGCACCCCGCCTGGTGACGGCTGCGGACACACCGGAGGCGCTCGTCGCTGAAGCGGCGCTCCTCGACGGCGCCGGCCTCCGTGCCGCGATGGCGGGCCATTCCGTCGTCGTGAACGCCGCCGGACTCGCGACCCCGTCATCCGGCGACGTGCAGGCACTGCTGGGTGCGAACGCCCTGCTGCCCGCCGTCGTGGCCCGGGCCGCGGCGGCCGCGGGCGTGGGTCGCGTCATCCACCTGAGCAGTGCCGCGGTGCAGGGCAGGACGCCGGTACTGGACGCGACGGACACGGTGCACCCGTTCTCGACGTACTCGCGCAGCAAGGCGCTCGGCGAACAGTCGATCGATCGCGTGGCCGCGGACGAGCCGGCGCTGTCGGTGGTGACCATCCGTGCCACGTCCGTGCAGGGGCGCGGCAGGCCGACGACGGCGGCGCTGACCCGCCTCGCGCGCTCGCCCCTCGCCTCGGTGGCCTCCCCGGGCAGCGCCAGGTCGCCCATCACGTCCGTCGAGGCCCTCGCCGGTCTGGTCCTCGCCGTGGGCCGCCACGCGGGGCCGGTCCCGTCCAGGGTGCTGCAGCCGTGGGAAGGACTCACCGTGCGGACCGTCCTCGAGGCGGCCGGCGGACGGCCCCGGATCCTGCCCGCGGCGCTGTGCCGCCTCGCGGTGGGAAGCGGCTACGCACTGTCGGGCCTGCTGGGCGGCCGGCTCGACGGGCACGTCCGCCGGGTGGAGCTCATGTGGTTCGGCCAGGACCAGGTACCGGGCTGGGCGGAGGAGCAGGGCATCCCGCCCGCCCCCCGGGTCCGTGAGGTCCTCGCACGCGCGCAGGATCGGGCGGACGACGGCGGAGCACCCGCCGACTGACGCGGCTCAGGCGGAGGCCTGGCCCCCTGCAGCACTGTCGTCGGCGGCGTCGTCCCGCGCGGCGGGGCCACCGTCCGCGGCATGCCCGTCGATGTCGAGAATGCCGGGGACGACCTCCCGGAGGCGGTCCAGCGCGAGGGTTCCCTGCCGCACCACCCGCAGAGTCTCCCCGGTGGCGTCCACGATGGTGGATCCGGTCCCCTCGGCGGCGGTGCGTGGACCGGCATCGAGGTACACGGCGACCGATTCGGCCAGCTGCGCCGCGGCATCCGCCGCCGTCGTCGCTGCCGGCGCGCCGGTCCTGTTCGCCGACGACACCGCGAGCGGGCCCGTGAGCCCGAGCAGTTCGAGCGCGACATCGTCGTCCGGCATGCGGAGGGCGACGGTTCCCAGGGTGTCGCCGAGGTCCCACGTCAGGGAGGGCTGGGCGTGGCAGATCAGGGTGAGCCCGCCGGGCCAGAACGCTTCGGCGAGCCGACGGGCGTCCGGGTGCACATCGGTCGCCAGTCCGTCGAGCGTCTGGATACGCGGGATGAGGACGGGCGGGGGCATGTTCCGGCCGCGGCCCTTCGACGCGAGGAGGGTGGCCACCGCCTGTGGTGAGAAGGCGTCCGCGCCGATCCCGTACACGGTGTCCGTGGGCAGGACGACGCATTGCTTGAGCGACACCGCCCGCTGGGCGGCCGTGAGGCCGTCGCGTCGCTGGGCGGGATCGGAACAGTCGTAGCTCGTTGTCACCTGCCCATCCTTCCATCCGGGCAGGCGGCTCCGCACATCGTGCTACCCGGCGAGGCAGGGCGGGGCGGGGCGGCGTGCAGGTCAGGACGACGGCGGAGGGCCGAAGCCCGTGCCCCGCAGACCGGCCGAGTAGGCGGCGAACCAGGCGCGGAGCCCCTTGAGGTCGCGCTGGGTGAGGAAGTAGTACGGGAAGCCGATGACGTCCGCGCCGAACCAGCGGAGGTTGCGGTACTTGCGCGCCAGGTAGGCGCGGTTCCGGAAGTACGAGAACCGCTTGAACTCGCCCTCGGGGATGACGGGTGTGATGAAGCCGCCGAAGATCGGCTTCATCTCGGACCAGGTGGCCGGGTGGCGGACGGCGACGGTCGCCAGGGTGCCGTACTTCAGGCCCGCCTTCCGCACGCGGGCCAGGAAGTCGACCTCGTCGCCCCGGATGAAGAACTTCATGTCCGGCAGGCCGATCGTGGCGAACACCTCCGCCCGGATCAGCGCACCGTTGAAGAAGTGCACCATGTCGGGCAGATAGCCCATCGCCTCCAGCGTGGCGCGGTCGTTGGTGAGGAGGCCGTTGATGCGGAAGTTGAAGGACAGCCGGGAGGGGTCCGACGTCGCGGCGACGAGCGGGCTGACGATGTCGAGGTCGTGGTCGTGGGCGGCGCGCAGCAGTTCGGCGAGGCAGCGCTCGTCCTCGGGGTGCCCATCGTCGTCCATCAGCCAGATCCACCGGGCGCCGCTCGCGATCGCCGCGAGGATCGCGAAGGCGAAGCCGCCGGCTCCGCCGAGGTTGGCTTCCGAGCGGAGGTAGTGGATGGTCCCGCCGGCGGCCTCGACGACGTCGGTCGCGGGCCGGGTGCCCGAGTCGACGAGGGCGACCGTCGCGATCGGGGCGCTCTGCGCCACCAGGGAGCGCAGGAGCTGCGCGAGCTCCTCGTGCCGGTCGTAGGTCACGGCGGCGACCGCGACGGTGTCGGTGCGGGTCGCGGCGCCGTCGGGTGTCGCGTCGGGTACCGTCAGGGGGCCGCCGGCTCCCGGGCCCGTGGTGCGTTCGGTCATCGCGCTGCCTTCCCGGTGGTGTCCGGCGTCGTGCCGGCGCGGAGGACGGCGCTCGTCGCGCGGTCCCGTCCGCTGAGGTCCTGGTGCGTCCGGATCGTCGTCCAGACATCCGCCTGCTCGAGGAAGGCGGCGACCCAGGGCGCCTGCACCTCCGCGTGCTCCATCACGAAGTATCCGCCCGGCCGAAGGAGGCGGGCGGCGGAGGCGGCCGCGGCACGCGGCAGGCGCATGCCGTCCGCCCCCCCGCCGTAGAGGGCCATCTGCGGGTCGTGCTCCGCCACTTCCGGCTCGTTCGGCACGGCATCGGCCGGGATGTACGGGGGGTTGGACACGACGATGTCGAAGGTGCCGTCCTGGTCGGCGAGTGCGGTCGCCAGGTCGCCCTGGCTGAGCTGCACGCCGAACGGCTCGAGGTTCGGGGCGGCCCAGGCCAGGGCGAGGTCGCTGAGCTCGACGGCGTGCACGTCCGCACCGGGCACCTCGTCGGCCACGGCCGCGGCGATGGCGCCCGATCCCGTCCCGAGGTCCACGATCTTCGGTCCCTCGAGCTGCGATGCCCGGTCGATCACCAGTTGTGCGACCGTCTCCGTCTCGGGCCGCGGGACGAAGACGCCGGGACCCACCGCGAGTTCGACGCGACGGAAGTGGGCGACCCCGGTCAGGTGCTGGAGCGGGACGCGCCGTGCGCGCTCGTCGACGAGGGCCTCGAATCCCGCGGGCACCGGGGCGCCGGTCAGGGCCAGCGCCCTGAGCCTCCCGCGGGAGACGCCGAGCAGGTGGGCGGCCAGGAGCTCGGCGTCCACCCGGGGGCTGGGGACCCCTGCGTCGCGGAGCCGTTGTTCGGCGACCCGCAGGGCCTCCTCCACGCCTACTCTTCCGTGCCGATGGCGTCCAGGCGGGCCTGCTCGTCCATCTCGATGGCCGACTGCACCACGGGCTCCAGATCGCCGTTCATGACGGCGTCGAGGTTGTAGGCCTTGTAGCCCGTGCGGTGGTCGGCGATCCGGTTCTCCGGGTAGTTGTAGGTCCGGATGCGCTCGGACCGGTCCATGGTGCGGATCTGCGACTTGCGGATGTCGGAGTTCGCGGCGTCGATCTTCTCCTGCTCGTGTGCCAGGATGCGGGAACGGAGGACCCGCATCGCGGCCTCGCGGTTCTGCAGCTGCGACTTCTCGTTCTGCATCGCGACGACGATCCCGGTGGGCAGGTGGGTGATGCGTACCGCGGAGTCGGTCGTGTTGACAGACTGTCCGCCGGGGCCCGAGGAGCGGTAGACGTCGATCTTCAGGTCGTTCTGGCTGATCTCGACCTCCTCCGGCTCGTCGACCTCGGGCAGCACGAGGACGCCTGCGGCGGAGGTGTGGATGCGGCCCTGCGACTCGGTGACGGGCACGCGCTGGACGCGGTGCACGCCGCCCTCGAACTTGAGGCGCGCGTAGACACCCTCGGCGGGGTCGTTGGAGGACCCCTTGATCGCCATCTGGACGTCCTTGTAGCCACCGAGGTCGGACTCGTTGGCGGAGATGAGTTCGGTCTTCCACCCCCGGGATTCGGCGTAGCGCGCGTACATGCGGAGCAGGTCGCCGGCGAAGAGTGCCGCCTCGTCACCGCCCTCGCCGCCCTTGACCTCGATGATGACGTTGCGGCCGTCGTTCGGGTCACGCGGGATGAGCAGGCGGCGCAGGCGCTCCTGGGCGGTGGCGAGCTGCTCCTCGAGCACGGGCACCTCGGCGGCGAACTCGGGGTCCTCCGACGCCATCTCGCGGGCGGCCTCGAGGTCGTCGTGCAGGGCGGTCCACCGGTTGTGGGCGTCGACGATCCTGCCGAGCTCCGCGTACCGGCGGCCGAGTCTCCGGGCCAGCGCCTGGTCGGCGTGGACGGCGGGGTCGGCGAGCTGGTCCTGCAGCTCGGAGTGCTCGTCGAGCAGTCCCTGGATGGATTCGAACATCGGGTGTACCTCTTTCGGCGTCTACCGCCAGTCTACGAAGGTCGGGAGGGCAGGGACGACCGCCCCGGTTAACGGACGAAGCCGCCCGGGGCGGGCCGGCCAGATGGCCGGCCCGTCCCGAACGGCTGCCGTTGCTAGTCGGAGTCCTTGGAGCCCAGCGTGGTCTTCTGGACCTGCATCAGGAACTCGACGTTGGACTGCGTCTCCCGGATCTTGTTGGTGAGCAGCTCGAGTGCCTGCTGGGTCTCCAGACCCGACAGCACGCGACGCAGCTTCCACATGATCTTGACCTCGTCCGGCGAGAGCAGGTTCTCCTCGCGGCGCGTTCCGGAGGCATTGACGTCGACGGCGGGGAAGATGCGCTTGTCGGCGAGGCTGCGCGAGAGGCGGAGCTCCATGTTGCCGGTGCCCTTGAACTCCTCGAAGATGACCTCGTCCATCTTGGACCCGGTCTCCACCAGCGCGGTGGCGAGGATGGTGAGCGAGCCACCGTTCTCGATGTTGCGCGCTGCGCCGAAGAAACGCTTCGGCGGGTACAGTGCCGCGGAGTCCACGCCACCGGAGAGGATGCGGCCCGACGCCGGAGCGGCGAGGTTGTACGCACGTCCGAGGCGGGTCATGGAGTCGAGCAGCACGACGACGTCCATGCCCATCTCCACGAGGCGCTTGGCGCGCTCGATGGAGAGTTCGGCGACCGTGGTGTGGTCGTCGGCGGGACGGTCGAACGTCGAGGCGATGACCTCGCCCTTGACGGTCCGCTGCATGTCCGTGACTTCTTCGGGACGCTCGTCGACCAGGACCATCATGAGGTGGACCTCAGGATTGTTGATCGTGATGGCGTTCGCGATCGCCTGCAGGATGAGGGTCTTGCCGGCCTTCGGCGGGGAGACGATCAGTCCACGCTGGCCCTTGCCGATCGGGGCCACCAGGTCGATCACGCGGGGGCCGATCTTCTTCGGGTCCGTCTCGAGGCGAAGGCGGTCCGAGGGGTAGAGCGGAACGAGCTTCGCGAACTCGACGCGGTCCTTGAGGTCCTCGGCGGGCTTGCCGTTCACCGAGGTGACGCGCACCAGGGCGTTGAACTTCTGGCGTGCGCTGGCCTGGGTCTCGCCCTCGCGGGGAGCACGGATCGCGCCGACGACGGCGTCGCCCTTGCGCAGGTTGTGCTTCTTGACCTGGGCGAGCGACACGTAGACGTCGTTCGGGCCCGGCAGGTAGCCGGAGGTGCGCACGAAGGCGTAGTTCTCGAGGACGTCGAGGATGCCGGCGACCGGCAGCAGGACGTCGTCCTCGGTCACCTCGACGTCGTCGACGTCGGGCTGGTTGCGGTTGCGGCGACGGTCGTTGCGCTCGTTGCGGTCGTTGCGGTCGCGGAAGCGGCTGTTGCGGTCCTCGGGACCGCTGGTGCCGTTGCGGTTCGCGCGGTTGCGGCGGTTGCGGCCGCGGCCGTCGTCATCGCCATTGGCTCCGTTGGAGCCGTTGCCACGGTTGTCGCTGCGCTCACTGCCGTTGCGGCCGCTGTCGTTCTGGCCGTCGCCCGGAACGTTCGAACGGTCCTCGTCGCGACCGTTGCGTGAACGGGAACGGCGCTCGTTGCGGTCGCCCCGTCCCTCGCCCTGCGAGCCGTTCTGGGACTCGTTCGAGCCCGCCTGGGCCTCGGAGCGGTCCTCGCCGCGACGGTTGCGGCGGTTCCGCTGGTTGCGCCCGCCGTTGTCGCGGTCCTGCTGCTCACCGGCAGGAGTCTCCTCGGCGGCGTCGCGCGACGGGGCCTCGACCTGCTCGGTGGCGACCGGTTCGGCGTCGGACGCGGGTGCGGAGACGACGCCGTCGCTGCCCGCGCGGCGGTTGCGGTTGCGGGTGCGGGGCTGGCGCTCGGCCGGAGCCGACTGCTCGTCCTGTCCGCTGTCCGCGGCGGTCCCGGTCTGGACCGTGGCGGTCGCGGGACGCTCTGCGTCTGCGCTGCGCTCACTACGGACCGCGGGGGTCTTCTGGCGGTCGGCGACTGCGGATCCGCGCTGGTGGTCGGAGATCGCCGACACGAGGTCGCTCTTGCGCATCCTCGATCCGCCGGTGATGCCGAGCTGGCCCGCGAGGGCCTGGAGCTGGGCGAGCTTCAGGCCTGCAAGGCCGCTGCTCTTGGAAGTTGTTGCGCCGGTTGCTTCAGCGTCTTGGGTGGCCACACCTGGTAACAGGTCAGTGGTTTCAGTCACGAAGGATCCTTCCCCCTCGTCGGGCGGCCACCTGATCGGTGGTCCGCGGTGGTTTGCCCCGTGCCGCAGGTGAAAGCAGGCGGGGTTCGGCCGAGCCGGAGGCAATCCGGCAGGGCCGCGTGTGCTGGGAGCCCGCGGATGTCGATGTGCGGGAGGAGAGATCCGCACGCACAAAGATAAGGTCGGAGGCTACACCGGAGGATGTGCTGCTGCTGATGGAACCTGCAGTTTTCGCGGCGGTCTAGAGAAGAGGACGGCCAGCTCAACAGAAGCACATGGCGTCTGGTGAAAGACACGGTAGTTCCGCAAGACGCAAGATTCGCCCGACGTTCCTACCCCTGGTGCACCTCCACTTTAGCACCTTCCCGCTCCACCGCGAGCCGGAGGACCCGCCAGGACGCGGGCGTGTCGCCCTGTGCGACGAGCGACCGGACGGCGTCCTCGGCGGCACGGGCACCGGCCTCTCCCACCGCCAGGGTCAGGACGCTCGGTCCGGCCCCTGAGATGGTGCTGGCGAATCCCGCCGCACGGAGGCCTCGCAGGAGGGTGGCGCTCGGGAGCATCGCCTGCGCGCGGTAGTCCTGGTGCAGGGAGTCCTGCGTGGCGGGGAACAGCAGCGACGGATCAGCGCCGAGGGCGTGGACCAGGAGCGCGGCACGGCCGGCATTCGCCGCGGCGCTGTGGTGCGAGACCGACGGCGGGAGGAGTGCGCGGGCGCTCTCCGTGGACAGCGCGAGATCCGGGACGGCGATCACGGGGATGATGTCCGGATGAACCTCGACGCGCGTGGTGTGGTAGGCCCTGCCGCTCTCCCAGGAGATGGCGAGGGCTCCGCCGAGCGCGGGGGCCACGTTGTCCGGGTGGCCCTCGATCGAGGCCGCCCACTGCAGGATGTGCGCGGCGTCCAGTTGCTCGTCCGCGGGCAGCAGGGCGTTGCCGGCGAGGACCCCGGCGACGATCGCCGCGGCGGAGGAGCCCATGCCCCTGCCGTGCGGCACGACGTTCACGGTGTCGAGCTCGAGCCCGGGCGCCCGCCGCCCCACGCGGTGCAGCGTGCTGATCAGGGACCTCGCGACGAGATGGGTCTCGTCGGCGGGCAGTCCGGCCGCCCCCTCCCCCGTGGCGCGCACCGTCGTCGAGCCCGACGTCGTGGTGCGGACACGCACGGTGTCGTGCAGCGCCAGCGCGAGTCCGAGGGTATCGAAGCCGGGCCCCAGGTTCGCGCTGGTGGCGGGAACCCGCACCACCACGTCCTGGCCTGCCTCGACGGCCGGGAAGTCCGAGACCTCCGAGACCTCCGACGACGCAGGTGCTGCCTGCACACCCGCCATGTCAGTCCTCGAGCCCGAGCGCGGCCGCGACGCTGACGACGTCGAACTCCACCTTCGTGGGCTCCACGTCGGCGCCGTCCGCCGTGCGCAGCGCCCACTGCGGGTCCTTCAGGCCGTGGCCGGTGACCGTGATGACGATCGTCTTGCCCGACGGCACGAGCCCTTCGGCGTGCTTCTTGATCAGCCCGGCGACGCCTGCAGCGGATGCGGGCTCCACGAACACGCCCTCGCGGGAGGACAGCCAGCGGTGCGCGTCGAGGATCTCCTCGTCGGTCACGGCCTCGATGAGTCCGCCGGACTCGTCGCGGGCGGCGACGGCGAAGTCCCACGACGCGGGGTTGCCGATCCGGATGGCGGTGGCGATGGTGTCGGGTTCCGTGATCGGGTGGCCCTTGACCAGCGGCGACGCGCCCTCCGCCTGGAAACCCCACATGATCGGCGTCCGGGTGGCGACGGCGGGCAGCTCACCATGGTGCATGGAGGCGTAGGGCGCCGCGTACTCCTTGTAGCCCTTCCAGTACGCGCTGATGTTACCGGCGTTGCCGACGGGCATCAGGTGGTAGTCCGGGGCGTCGCCCAGGGTGTCGACGACCTCGAAGGCCGCGGTCTTCTGCCCCTCGAGCCGCGCCGGGTTCACGGAGTTCACCAAGAAGACGGGATAGGCCTCCGCGAGCTTCCGCGCGACGTCGAGGCAGTTGTCGAAATTGCCGTTGACCTGCAGGAGCTGGGCGCCGTGGGCGATGGCCTGGCTGAGCTTGCCCATGGAGATCTTGCCGTCCGGCACGAGCACGGCGCACGTGATGCCCGCCTGCGTGGCGTACGCGGCGGCCGATGCCGAGGTGTTGCCCGTCGATGCGCACACCACGGCCTTCGCGCCGGCCGCGACGGCGGCGGTCATGGCCATCGTCATGCCCCGGTCCTTGAAGGACCCGGTGGGATTCATGCCCTCGACCTTCAGGTAGACGGTGGAGCCCGTCAGCTCGGACAGGTGCCGTGCGTGCACGAGGGGCGTTCCGCCCTCACCGAGGGTGATGACCTCGGTCGCATCCGTCACGGGCAGTCGTTCGGCGTATTCGCGGATGACTCCGCGCCACTGGTGGGCCACTTAGATTCCCTCTACTCGGAGCACGGATGAGACGGCGGTGATGACGTCGAGCGCCGCGACCTGCTTGACGGTCGCCGCGAGCGACGCCTCGGGGGCACGGTGGGTGACGATCCTCAGTTCGGCGGTGGTGCCGCCGTCGGCACCGCCCTGGTGGATGCGCTGGCGCATCGTCTCGATGGAGACGCCGTTCTCGGCGAAGATCTGCGCGATGCGCGCCAGGACCCCGGGCTGGTCGGCGACCTGCAGGCCGATGCAGTAGCTCGTCCGGACGGTGTCGATGCTCAGCGGCGGAACGTGGCCGGTGGTGGTCTCGGTGCGGCCGGGACCGCCGAGCACCATGCGGCGCGCGGCGCTGATGACGTCGCCGAGCACGGCCGACGCCGTCGGGGTGCCACCGGCTCCCTGACCGTAGAACATGAGTTCGCCGGCGTTCTCCGCCTCGACGAAGACGGCATTGAAGGCGCCACGGACCGCTGCGAGCGGGTGCGACCGCGGCAGGAGGGTCGGGTGGACGCGCACGCCGACCCCGGCTGCGCCGGCGTCGTCCGTGAGCATCTCCGCGATGGCCAGCAGCTTGATCACGTAGCCGTCCTCGGTCGCGGCGGCGATGTCGTCGGCAGTGACGGTCGTGATGCCCTCGCAGTGAACGTTCTCGAGGGCGAAGCGCGTGTGGAAGGACAGGGAGGCGAGGATCGCGGCCTTCGCGGCGGCATCATGGCCCTCGACGTCGGCGGTGGGATCCGCCTCGGCGTAGCCGAGGTCCTGGGCGGCCTTCAGTGCGTCCGCGAAGGATGCCCCGGTGGAGTCCATCTGGTCGAGGATGTAGTTCGTGGTGCCGTTCACGATGCCGAGCACGCGCGTGATGCGGTCCCCCGACAGGCTGTCGCGGATGGGCCGGAGGATGGGCACCGCCCCGGCGACGGCCGCCTCGTAGGACAGCTGCACCCCGGCGGCGTCTGCCTGCTCGTAGAGCTCCGGCCCGTCCTGCGCGAGGAGGGCCTTGTTGCCGCTGACGACGGTGGCCCCATGCCGGATCGCCCGGAGGATGAGGGACTTGGCCGGCTCGATGCCGCCCATGAGCTCGATCACGATGTCGGCGTCCTCGACGAGCGACTCCGCGTCCGTCGTGAGGAGTCCCTCCGGGAGCTCGACGTCGCGGCGCGCGTCCAGGGTGCGGACGGCGACGCCGACGAGTTCGAGGGGTGCGCCCGCGCGGCGGCCGAGGTCCTCCGCGTTCTCGAGGAGGATGCGGGCCACCTGGGAGCCGACGTTGCCGCAGCCCAGCAGGGCTACGCGCAGGGGTGCGGGGGTCGTTGCTGGTGCATTCATGCGGTGTGTGAAGCTCCTGGATCCGGGACGGGTACGGCGGGTTCGCGCTGGACGTCCCTGCGGAACAGGTCCTCCTCGGTCTCGCCGCGGACGATGAGCCTGGCTGCCCCGTCGGCCACCGCCACGACGGGCGGGCGCGGAAGGTAGTTGTAGTTGCTCGACAACACCCAGCAGTAGGCTCCGGTGCCCGGGACGGCGAGGAGGTCGCCGGCTCCGGTGTCCTCCGGGAGGTAGACGTCCCGCACCACAATGTCACCGCTCTCGCAGTGTTTCCCAACCACACGGGAGAGCAGGAGATCGGCTGCGGACGTCCTCGAGGCCAGCACGGCCGAGTAATCCGCGCCGTAGAGCACCGGACGGGCGTTGTCGCTCATGCCGCCGTCCACCGACACATAACGGCGCGGGTGCGTAACGCTCGTGTCCTGGACGATTTCCGATCCGTTCGCGGCCGCGTCCACGCGCACGGTCTTCGTGGTGCCGGCGGTGTAGAGGGTGAAGGTGGTGGGACCCACGATCGCGCGGCCCGGCTCGATCGAGATCCGCGGTACCCGCAGCCCCAGCTCGCGGCAGGTGGATCCGACGACGGCGGCCATCGCACGGGCGATCTCCGCTGCCGGCCGAGGTTCGTCCGCCTCGGTGTAGGCGATGCCGTAGCCGCCGCCGAGATCGAGCTCGGGCAGTTCGACGCCGTGCCGGTCACGCACTCCGGCGAGGAAACCGAGCAGCCGCTGGGCCGCGAGTTCGAAGCCCTCGGGCTCGAAGATCTGCGACCCGATGTGGCAGTGCACTCCGAGGAGGTTGATGCCCGGGTGGGCGAGGGCGTCGGCGACCGCGCGGGCAGCGGGCGACGACGCGCCGTCGTCCTGCACGTCGTCCTGTCCCGGGCCCTGCTCGGTGGTGAGCGACAGGCCGAACTTCTGGTCCTCGTGGGCCGTGGCGATGAACTCGTGCGTGTGCGCGTGGACCCCGGGCGTCAGGCGGATCATGACGTTCGCCCTGCGGCCGCGCTGCACGGCGAGGTCGCCGACCAGGGTGACCTCCTGCAGGCTGTCGACGACGATCCGGCCGAGGTCGGCATCGATGGCGCGGGTGATCTCGGCGGCCGACTTGTTGTTCCCGTGCAGCCCGAGCCGGTGTCCCGGCATCCCGGCGCGCAGGGCCACGGCGAGCTCCCCGCCCGAGCAGGTGTCGAGTCCGAGGCCCTCCTCGCGGACCCAGTGCGCCACCTCGCTGCAGAGGAAGGACTTGCCGGCGTAGAACACGTCCACTCCCCCGCACAGGTCACGGAAGGCGTGATCGAACGCGTCGCGGAACGTGGCGGCTCGGGTCCGGAAGTCGCGCTCGGACATCACGAAGAGGGGCGTGCCGTACTGCCGGGCGAGCTCGGTCACGGGGATCCCGTCGACCTGCAGCACGCCGTCCGTCCCGCGGTCCACGTCCTCGGCCCACAGCTTGGCATCGAGCCGGGCCTGGTCGGCGGGGACGGACAGCCAGTCCGGTGCGAGCGGGGATGCTTCGGCGGCCACGGCTACATCCTCTCCGGCGCGGACACGCCGAGGAGGTCCAGGCCGTTGGCCAGGACCTGCTGCGTCGCGTTGTTCAGCCACAGGCGCGAGCGGTGCACGTCCTCGACGGCGGCGTCGCCGAGCGGGGCGACCCGGCACGCGTCGTACCAGCGGTGGTACGTCCCCGCGATGACCTCGAGGTGCCGGGCCACGCGGTGCGGCTCGCGGAAGGTCGCGGACTGCGCGACGACGCCGGGGAACTGTCCGAGCGCCGCCAGCAGCTCGCCCTCCGTGGGGTGGGCGAGCGACGCGGCGTCGAAGGTGCTGGTGTCCACTCCCGCGGACACCGCATTGCGCGCGACGGCGTGCGTCCGGGCGTGGGCGTACTGCACGTAGAACACGGGGTTCTCGTTGGTGTTCTTCCGCAGTAGCTCGGGATCGATGGACATGGCCGAGTCGGCCGGCGACCGTCCGAGGGAGTAGCGCAACGCGTCCTTGCCGAGCCAGTCGAGCAGGTCCCGCAGCTCGATGATGTTGCCGGCGCGCTTGGAGAGCCGGGCGCCGTTCACGGACACCATCTGGCCGATGAGGACCTGGATGTTCTCCTCCATGTCGTCGCCGGCGCAGGCCGCGATGGCCTTGAGGCGACCGATGTAGCCGTGGTGGTCCGCTCCGAGGAGGTAGATCTTCTCGGGGAAGCCCCGGTCCTTCTTGGAGAGGTAGTACGCAGCGTCGGAGGCGAAGTACGTGGGCTCGCCGTTGGCCCTGATGAGGACGCGGTCCTTGTCATCGCCGAAGTCGGTCGTGCGGAGCCAGACGGCGCCGTCCTCGTCGAACACGTGGCCCTGCTCGCGCAGGCGGTCGACAGCCTGCTCCACGGCGCCGCCGTCGTGCAGTGCGGACTCGGAGAAGAACACGTCGAAGTGCACTCCGAAGTCCGCCAGCGTCTCCTTGATGTCGGCCATCTGTGCCTCGTAGGCGAGGGCGCGCACGATCGGGAGCGCGGTGTCGTCGTCCAGGTCCGCGACCTCGGGGCGGTCGGCGAGGACGGAGCGGCCGAGATCGGCGATGTACTGGCCGGGGTAACCGCCCTCCGGCGTCGGTCGGCCCTTGATGGTCGCAAGCACGGAAGCTGCGAAGTTGTTCATCTGGGTGCCGGCGTCATTGATGTAGTACTCCGTGGTCACCTGTGCACCGCTGGCCCGGAGTACGCGCGCGATGGAATCACCGAGGGCGGCCCACCGCGTGTGGGCGAGGTGCAGCGGACCCGTCGGGTTGGCCGATACGAACTCCATGTTGATGGTGTGGCCCGCGAGTGCCTCGTTGGTGCCGTAGGCGGGGCCGGCCTCGACGATCGTGCGGGCCAGCTCGCCCGCGGCCCCGGCGTCGAGCGTGATGTTGAGGAAGCCCGGACCGGCGATGTCGACGCTCTTCACGCCATCGATCGCGGCGAGGCGGTCGCTCAGGAGCTGGGCGAAGGTCCGCGGGTTCATGCCCGCCTTCTTGCCGAGCTGGAGGGCGATGTTGGTCGCCCAGTCGCCGTGCTCCCGGTTCTTCGGTCGCTCCACCCGCACCTCGGAGGGGAGGTCGATGCTGAGGTCACCCGCCTCGACGGCGGCCTTCAGGCATGCGGATATAGCGGCAGAGAGTTCTTCGGGAGTCACCCGTCAAGCATAGCGGCGCCGTCCCCGGCACCCTGATTTTCGTGACGCGGCCCATGTCGGCTCCTGGATGCGCCGCCTCCGCAGGGGGCACGGGCCCGAGCAGGCCTGCGAGGCCCGTCTCCGGCGCGCGCAGAAACGAATCCCGCACTAGGACGTTGAACGGTACGGACGCGTTACTTTCGGTTTAAACCAATTCTTCGGCGCGGGCGTTCCGCCCGGCGATCACCAGGAGCAACCACATGACCAGTACAGGCCTGACGGAGACATCCCCGACCGGAACACGGGGACGCTCGGAGTTCTCCATCCACCAACGGGTGCTGACCGCTCTCGCCGCCGTCTCGATCCTCGGCGTGACGGGCTGCGCCGGCGCCGAGGCCGGATCACCTGCCGACGAGGCACCCGCCGCTGCTCCTACGACGTCCGCGGCCGGCGACCCCGACGCCGGGTCGGCGGCACCCGCCGACCCCGGGACTCCGGGCGGGGCCGGAACCGGTGGCCAGGTCTACAAGGACGGCACCTACACCCAGGACGGCTCCTACCAGTCCCCCGCCGGTCCGGAGGAGGTGGGGGTGACCCTCACGCTGGAGGCCGACGTCGTCACAGCCGTGGAGGTCGAGCCGATGCCCGACAACCCGACCACGAAGACGTACCAGGGACGCTTCGCGGGCGGGATCTCCGACGCGATCGTCGGCAAGAAGCTCGACGAGCTCTCCGTGGACAAGGTGGCCGGGTCCTCGCTGACCAGCGGAGGCTTCAACGAGGCGACCGGCAAGATCAAGAGCGAGGCCCGGCTCTAGGCCGATCGGCGTGGCGGACACCTTTGGCTTCGACGCGATCGGCACCCGGTGGCGCGTGGACAGCGCCTCGCCCCTGGCACCGGAGCAGAGGTCCGGGCTGCTGCGACTCGCCGAGGAGTACGACGCCGTCTACTCGCGGTTCCGGGAGGACTCGGGCATCACGGCGCTGGCGCGGACCGGAGGACGGCTCGCCCTGCCCCACCACGGGGCGCCCCTCGGCCGGCTTCTGCGCTCGCTGTACGACCTCACCGGCGGCGGCGTCTCCCCCCTGGTCGGTGAGCGGCTCGCCGCCCAGGGCTACGACGCCGCCTACTCCTTCGTCCCCTCCGAGGCGCCGGCACCGGCGCGGGCCTGGGAGGACGTCCTCGAGTGGACGGACGACGGCGTCACGCTGCTCGAGCCGGCCCTCCTGGACGTCGGGGCCGCGGGCAAGGGCCAGCTCGTGGACCTCATGCTCGGCGCCCTCGTCGCTGCCGGCCACGAGGACGTGGTCGTCGACGCCAGCGGCGACATGCGGCGGGCAGGCGCCGGCACCATCACCGTCGGCCTCGAGCACCCCTACGATCCGTCGTCGGCCATCGGGACGGTGGAACTGGGCGCCGGAGCGCTGTGCGCCTCGGCCGCCAACCGCCGCGTGTGGGGGGACGGCCTGCACCACGTCCTCGACGCCCGGACGGGCCGGACCGTGGACTCCGTCGTCGCCACCTGGGTCCTCGCCGAGGACGCCATGACAGCCGACGGCCTGTGCACCGCCCTGTTCGTCGCGGACCCCGCGGACCTCGCCGGAACCTTCGATTTCGACTTCGTCCTGATGTACTCGGACGGACGCGCCCGCTATTCCGACCCCCTCGCAGGAGCCCTGTTCTCATGACCGCAGCACTCGACGGCCTGCTGGGCCGCATGACCATGTACCGGCTGACGCTGATCCTGCTCCTGGTGCTGACGGTGGAGGCGTTCGCGCTGTCGCTGACGGGCCTCCTCGCCTACACCCCGGCCGAGCTCGGCGGGACGCTCGTGGCCGCGGTCGGCGGGACGATCATCGGGACCCGACTGATGGCCCTGATCCTGCGGCTGCGTCCGCACACCGACTCGTCGCTCATCACGGGACTGATCGTGTTCCTGATCATGTTCCCCTCGAGCACCGCGTCCGGGCTCGGCGGCATCCTCGCGGCCGGAATCGCCGCCGGTGCGTCGAAGTTCCTCCTGGCCTTCCGTGGACGGCACATCTTCAACCCCGCGGCGACGGGTGCCGTGGTCGCCACCCTGCTCGGCGTGGGTGCCGCGGCCTGGTGGGTCGCCAACCCCTACATGCTCCCCGTCGTCGCACTGGGCGCCGCGCTCCTCCTGTACCGCACGCGGAAGCTCCCGATGGGGGCGGTCTTCCTGCTCGTGGCGGTCGGCATCCTGCTCTACGGACTCGCCCGGTCCGGGATGACACCGGGCACCGGACTGCAGCTCGTCCTGACGTCGTACCCCGTCCTGTTCCTGCTCGGTTTCATGATGACGGAGCCGCTCACCCTGCCTCCGCTCCGCTGGCAGCAGTGGCTGTTCGCCGGGACCGTCGGCGCGGTCTTCGCGCTCCAGCTGTCCGTCGGACCGGTCTTCCTCGGCCCGGAGTTCGCCCTCCTGATCGGCAACGCCGTCGCGTTCCTCATGGGCCAGCGGCGCGGCGTACAGCTGTCCTTCGCCGGATCGCGGCAGCTGACACCCACCAGCACCGAGCTCGTCTTCGAACCTGCCCGCCCCGTGCGCTTCCGGGCAGGGCAGTACATGGAGCTCTCCATGCCGCACCGCGGCGCGGACAGCCGCGGCAGCCGGAGGATCTTCAGCATCACCTCCGCCCCGCAGGACAGGGAAGCCCTCTCCTTCGGCCTGCGGACCACCGCATCGGGCAGTTCCTTCAAGAAGGCACTCCTCGAGCTGCCGAAGGAGGCCCGCATCACCGGGACACTCGTGGGCGGCGATTTCAGCCTCCCGCGCGATCCGTCGGTCCCCCTGCTCCTCGCCGCGGGCGGGATCGGGGTCACCCCCTTCATCAGCCAGCTGCGCGACCTCGCCGCGCGCGGCGAGGAGCGCGACGTCGTCCTCGCCTACGAGGTCAGGAGCGAACAGGAGATCGCCTTCCGCGACGAGCTGCTCGAGCTCGGCACGCGGGTGGTGCTGTTCATGCCCACGGCGGGGCCTGCGCCGGCACTCCCCGAACGGTGGATCCACGGTGGCGCCGAGCCGACCTCGGACACCCTCCTCGCCGCGGTGCCGGACCTCGGGGAACGCAGGGTGCTCGCCTCGGGGTCGCCGGCGTTCCTCGGGCGGATCCGCTCGGAGGTACGCAGGGCCGGCGTCGCGCGCATCCGGACCGATGCCTTCCTCGGCTACTGACACCCGGACGGGGCGGCGACGCGGTCGGTACCGACGAGCGTTTTCCCGACCCGACCGCCACCTGATAAGCTCTACGAGTCCCTAACGGGTACGGGAGTTCCCGTGTCCGCCTTCGTAGCTCAGGGGATAGAGCGTCTGCCTCCGGAGCAGAAGGTCGTAGGTTCGAATCCTATCGAGGGCACACACGACTCACGCAGAGTCCACCGCCGTCGGCCACCAGGCCGGCGGCGGTTCTGTTTTGGTAGGCTCCACAGGATGCGGCCCCCGGGGCCAAACCAGCACCTACCGGCGGGGGGAACGTGGGGACGAACGGTGAGCCGCAGCGGCCCCGGCCGGACCGCGTCCCCGCGGTACTCACGGTCCTCGTGCTCGTCCTCGCCGTCCTCGCTGCCGCTTCCATGGGGGATCTCTCGGCCCGTCCCGTGCTGGACGCTCCCGCCATCCCCTCCGGCCCACTGGTGGCTCCGTCGCCGTCGGCGACCGCGCAGGAGGAGATCCTGCCCGGGGACGGCGAGCGCCTGGTGATCGGCGGCGACCTCGCGGTGGCGGCCCTCCTGCTCGTCGCGATGGCCGCACTGGCGCTGCTCGTGCGGTACCTGCTGCGGTTCCGCACGGGACAGACGGCGGAGGACCGCGTGGTGGACCAGGCAGCTTTTCAACCACCCGCGACGCCGGCACCGCCCGCCGATGCCCTTCCCGCCTGGACCGAGGCCTTCCGTGCCGCACTGACCGGCGCTACCGACACCTCCGACGCCGTCATCCGGTGCTGGCTGGACCTAGAACGCCTGTGCGCCGCGGCAGGCGTGCGGCGCGGGCCGGCACAGACCTCGACGGATTTCGCCCGTGCTGCAGCTGCCTCGCTCGATCTTCCCGCCCGGCCGCTGGTCGCGCTCAACCGCCTGTACCAGCGCGCCCGTTTCGGGCAGGCACGCGGCGCCCGGCCGTCCCTCCCTCTGGGCCCCGCCGACCGCGAGCTGGCCGTGGCCGCCGTCGGAGAGCTCTCCGCCGCGCTCGCATCCCGGCCCGCGGTGACACCGTGAGACCGTCCGCGTGGGCCGTCACCGGGGTCCTGATCGTGCTCGCGATCGTCGCCTGCTGGTTCTTCGGCCTCGACGATAGCCACGCGGTCGTCCTCGTGGGTGCGGCCCTCGCCGCGGGTGTCGCGAACGGGCTCCTCGAAGCGATCGAGTTCCCCCGCCCCACCCTGCCGGCGCTGCCCGAGCAGGCCCGGGGCCTCGCGGACCTGCAGGCGCTGGAGTTCTCGCTCTCGTCCGCCGACCCCGGCACGCGGGCGGTCCTCGAGATGCACGCCGTCGCGGCGTCCCTGGCCGCAGCGCGGCCGGACGTCCCGAGGAGCAGCGGGCTCGAGACCTTCCTCACGCGGGCACGGCCCGCCACCCTGACGCACCGCGAGATCCGGTCCCTCCTCGACGAGCTGGACCGGATCGCAGCCACGTCGACAGGCTCCCGGACGCACGCCCGCCCATCCGCGGCCGCCCTTCCCGCCGCCCGGCACGAGGAGAGACCATGACAGCCCGGAACGCCGACCTGACCGGTGCGGCAGGCGGTACCGCCGATCCCGGGGACGGGGATCCGCTCGAGGCCGCGCGCGTGGGACGCCAGGTGCTCGACCGCACCGGGACCGTCGTCGTCGGCGCGGAGGATCCGCTGCGCCTGGCCCTCGCCGCCGTCCTCGCGGGCGGGCACGTCCTGTTCGAGGACCTGCCCGGCCTCGGGAAGACCCTCGCGGCGAAGACCCTCGCGCAGGCGCTCGGGCTCGAGTTCCGCCGGCTCCAGTTCACGCCCGACCTGCTGCCCTCCGACGTGACCGGCTCGTCGATCTTCAACCCCGCCACGCGGGAGTTCGAGTTCCGGCCCGGCCCGATCTTCGCGGGCCTCTTCCTCGCCGACGAGATCAACAGGACATCACCCAAGACCCAGTCCGCCCTCCTCGAGGCCATGGCGGAGGCGCAGGTGTCCGCGGAAGGCATCACACTGCCGCTCCGGCGGCCCTTCCATGTCTTCGCGACGTCCAACCCGATCGAGTTCGAGGGCACGTATCCGCTGCCGGAGGCGCAGCTGGACCGCTTCCTGGTGCGCCTGCGCTTCGGCTACCCGGGCCCGGCTGGCGAGCGGGACATCATCGCGCGCAGGATCTCGCGCCGCCAGGAGGAGACGCGGGTGGAGAGCGTCACGACGGCCGACGGCCTGCTGCGCCTGCAGGCGGCCGTCGAGTCTGTGGGCGTGGACGACGACGTCATCGACTACGCGGTGCGGCTCACGGCAGCGACGCGCAGCCACCCCGCCGTCGAGGTGGGCGCCTCGCCCCGTGGTTCCCAGGCGCTCGTGCTGCTCGGCCGCGCCCTCGCGGTGCTCGACGGCCGCGACTTCGTCCTTCCCGAGGACGTGAAGGACGGTGCCGTCGCCGTCCTCGCTCACCGGCTCACGCTGACGCCGTCCTCCTGGGCGCAGGGCGTTGCTGCCGAGACGGTGGTGCGGGACGTCCTGGCAGAGATCCCGACGCCGTCGACCGCGCCGCATGGCTAGCAGCGGCCGGGACGGCAGGTCCCCCGTCTGGGCCCTGGCCGTGGTCCTCACCCTGGTCTGCGTCGTGGCCGGACTCGTGTCGGGCCGGGCGGACACGGTCGCCCTCGCCACGCCGTTCGCACTCCTCGCCCTGTCCGGCCGCACCGGGATGCGCGTCGGCGCGGGCCCACCCGCCCGCATCACGGTGGAGCGGCGCGCCGAGGGCCGGGGCTCGCGCCTGCGCCTCCTGCTCGCACCGCAGCAGGAGGCGGAGCCTGCGCAGAAGCGGCTCGTCGCGACCACGCTGGCCGCGGCGGGATGCCGGCCGGACGCACTGGTCCTGCGGTCGGACGAGGAGTGCCCGGTGCTCGTGGATGCACCGCCGTCCGGGGAGCTCGAGGTCCTGGCGTACGGCGCGGCGAGCTTCCGGGCAGACCTCTCGGACGCGACGGGCTTCGCGCAGGCCGTCCCGGTCCGGGTCGGCATCCTCCCGCCGGTGGGACCACTGCTCGCGCATCCAGCCTCGCGACGCCTCGTGGGCCTTGCGGGGACCCACGCGTCGAGGCGCCCCGGCGAGGGCGGGGAGCTGCGGTCCATCGCACCCCTGCAGCCGGGTGACCGGCTCCGGCGGATCGACTGGCGGGCCACCGCGCGCCGATCGGCCGACCAGGACAGGCTCATGGTCCGCCGGACCTTCGCCGATGCCGAGGCGTCCGTGTTCCTTGTCGTCGACCAGGCCCACGACCTTCCGGCGTCGACCGGGGACTGGTTCGTCGCTGATCCGCCGCGTACTGCCCCGGCATCCCTCCACGTGGCGCGTACCGCCGCGGCGACGGTGGCGGCGTCCTACCTGGCGGTCGGCGACCGCGTGGGGCTCGCCGACCTGTCGGGTACCCGACGGGCCCTGCGTTCGGCCGCGGGTGCGCGGCACCTGGAGCAGGTCAGGACCCGCCTGGCCGGAACGTCGGTGGTGCCGCGACGGCGACGGCGACGCGACCCCGTCCCTCCGCAGGGTGCCGTCGTCGTCGTGTTCTCCGCCTTCCTCGATGAGGAGCCCGCCCGCCTCCTGCGCCTGTGGCAGGCCCAGGGGCACCTCGTCGCCGGCGTCGACTGCGTGCCGCCGCTCCACAGGACGGAGTCGACGACGGCGCAGTCCCTGGCGGTACGGCTCACCCTCCTGCGCCGTCGCCTCCTGCTCGACGACCTGCGGCACGGGGGCATCCCCGTGTTCCGCGGGATGGCGGCGGCAGGGGTGGACACCGGCCGCGACGGGTCCGCTGCGGCTCCCGACCCGGATCCCGGGGCCGACACGGGTCTCGACGCAGGCCTCCGCCTGCTTGTTCGGCAGGCCGACCGGCGCGGAGGCCGGAGCGCCGGCTGGAGGGGACCGTGATCCCTCGGCGCCGGGCGCGGAGCGGCGTCCCGGCGGTGCCCGACCGGCAGGGGCTCGTCCCCCTGTGGCTGGTGCGGTGCGCCACGGCCCTCGCCGCGGTCCTGCTGGGGGGTGTCGTCTGGAACGGTTCCGCGTGGGTCCTGCTGCCCGTCGTCGTGGCGGCGGGTGCGGCCGTGGCCCCGTCGATCGGGCCTGTCTCGCTGTGCCTCCTGCTCCTGGTGGTGGCCTACGCGGTCAACGTGCCTGCCGGGTCACTGTGGCTCCCTGTCTTCGTGGCCGGATTGCACGCCGTCTTCGTCCTCTACCTCCTGCTCCTGCCGCTGCCCCTGCACGGCTGGATCAGCAGGGCCGCCCTCGGCGAGCTGGGCCTGTCCTTCCTCCGCATCCAGGCGGCAGCGCAGCCCGTGGCCGCCCTGGCGCTGCTCGTGGACGACGCCGCACCCAGTCTCCTGGCGGTCCTCGTGGGAACGGCCGCCCTGGCCGGGTGGATGCTGTGGCTGGTCCTGCAGCCGGCGGGACAGCGGGTGAGGAAGGGCACGACCCGAGGCAGGACGTGGCCGCACACCCGGCGGAGGCGCTCCCCGCACAACGCGTGATGCGGACAGCAGCTGTCCGCAGGTCGCTGTACCGTTGCGGCATGATCGAGACGTCGGCCCGCCTGCTGCAGCTCCTCTCGCTCCTGCAGCTGAGGCGGGAGTGGACCGGACCGGCCCTGGCGCAGCGCATGGATGTCACCGAACGCACCGTCCGCCGGGACATCGGGAAACTGCGCACCCTGGGCTACCCGATCAACGCCTCCCCCGGCGTGGCCGGCGGCTACCAGCTGGGCGCCGGCGCGCAGCTCCCGCCGCTCCTGCTCGACGACGACGAGGCGCTCGCGGTCGCGATCGGGCTGACGGCGGTGACGGCCAGCCCCGTCTCCGGGGTCGGGGAAGCGTCCGTCCGCGCCCTCACGAAGCTCGAACAGGTCCTGCCGCCCCGCCTGCGCCCGCGCTTCTCGGGCCTCCGGTCCGCGGTGACGCGCATGGCGGCGGCCAGCACGCCGGTCAACCCCGAGGTGCTCACGGCGTTCTCGGCGGCCATCACGGAACGGCGCTGCGTCGCGTTCCGCTACGACCGGCACGACGGCGAATCGTCCCGGCGGATCGTTGAGCCCTACCGCCTCGTCGACACGGGCAGGCGCTGGTACCTCGTGGCCTTCGACCGCTCGAGGGAGGACTGGCGCACGTTCCGCGTGGACCGCTGCCAGAGCGTCCCTGTGGCGAGGGACCGCTTCGCGCCCCGCCCGCTGCCCGCCGCGGACCTCGCGGCCTACGTCCAGGAGTCCATCACGCGGTCGCCCTACTCGTACGACGCGGTCATCCGGTTCTCCGCGCCCCTGCCGGAACTCGAGGCGCGCGTCCCGTCGAGCACCGGCACGCTCGAGGCGGACGGCGACGGGCACACGCTCCTCCGGGCAGGCTTCGACTCCCTCGACTTCCCGCTGGCCTACCTCGCGAGCTGGGACATCGACTTCGAGGTCCTCGAGCCCGCCGAGATGCGCGAGCGCGCCCTCGTCGTGGCCGAGCGACTGCGCCGTTCCGCTGCGACCGGTGTCCGCTCCGGAGCCGACGCCCACGAGTGACGGAGGCCTGCCCTCAGTGAACGCCCGCCTGCCGCCGGGTGCGAGCAACTAGACTGGCAGGCAACTATGGCACTGACAATCTCCTACCCCGCGGACCTTCCCGTCTCGGAACGCCGGGCAGACATCATGGCCGCGATCGCGGCCAACCAGGTCACCATCATCGCCGGCGAGACCGGGTCCGGTAAGACGACGCAGATCCCGAAGATGTGCCTCGAGCTGGGCCTCGCCGAGCACGGATTGATCGGCCACACCCAGCCGCGGCGCCTCGCGGCACGTACGGTCGCCGAGCGCATCGCCGAGGAACTGCAGGTGGACCTCGGCGAGGAGGTCGGCTACCAGGTCCGCTTCACCGGGTCGGTGGGACGGAAGACGAAGATCAAGCTGATGACGGACGGGATCCTGCTCGCCGAGATCCAGCACGACCGGATGCTGCGCAAGTACAGCACCATCATCATCGACGAGGCCCACGAGCGCAGCCTCAACATCGACTTCATCCTCGGGTACCTCCGGCGCATCCTGCCCGAACGGCCCGACCTCAAGGTCATCATCACCTCGGCCACCATCGACCCGGAGCGCTTCGCCGCCCACTTCGCGGCCGACGCCGCCGTCGAGGACACCTCCCCCGCCCCGATCATCGAGGTCTCGGGGCGCACGTATCCCGTCGAGATCCGGTACCGGCCCCTCGACCAGCCGCCCGGCGGGCTCGACGACGGGGACGGCGGCGCGGACAGCGAGCTCGAGGAGGAGCGCGACCCGCTGGATGCCGTCTGCGACGCCGTGGACGAACTCTCGCTCGAAGCCCCCGGGGACATCCTCGTGTTCTTCTCCGGCGAGCGCGAGATCCGCGACGCCGCCGATGCCCTCCGGGCACGGATCCAGTCCACGGCCCGCCTGCGCGGCACGGAGGTCCTGCCCCTGTTCGCCCGGCTCTCGCTCGAGGAGCAGCACCGGGTGTTCCGTCCCACCGGCAGCCACCGCCGGATCGTCCTCGCGACGAACGTCGCCGAGACGTCGCTGACCGTACCCGGCATCAAGTACGTGATCGACACGGGGACAGCCCGCATCTCCCGCTACTCCCACCGCACGAAGGTGCAGCGGCTGCCCATCGAGCGCGTCTCGCAGGCGTCGGCGAACCAGCGCTCCGGCCGTAGCGGACGTGTCTCGAACGGTATCGCGATCCGCCTCTACTCCGAGGAGGACTTCGCGTCGCGCAGGCCCTTCACCGAGCCGGAGATCCTGCGGACGAGCCTCGCGGCGGTCATCCTCCAGATGGCCGCGATGGGTGTCACGCGCAGTCCCAAGGACATCGCCGAGTTCCCCTTCGTGGAGCCGCCGGAGACCAAGGCGATCAACGACGGCGTCGCCCTGCTGCGTGAACTGGGGGCGCTGAAGGACGACGGTGGCCTCTCCGCCGTCGGCCGCAAGCTCGCGCAGCTCCCCGTGGACCCCCGCCTCGGGCGCATGATCGTGGAGGCGGGCTCGCGTGGCTCGGTGAAGGAGGTCATGGTCCTCGCCGCCGCGCTGACCATCCAGGACCCGCGCGAGCGGCCCTCGGCGGACCAGCCGGCGAAGCAGCAGCAGGCCGCCGAGAAACACAAGCGTTTCGTGGACGAGAACTCGGACTTCACGGCCTATCTCAACCTGTGGCGGTACCTGCAGGAGAAGCAGGATGAGCTCTCCTCGACGCAGTTCCGGAAGCTCTGCAAGGCGGAGTTCATCAACTACCTGCGCGTCCGGGAATGGCAGGACCTCTTCCAGCAGCTGCGCCAGCTCGCGAAGCCGCTCGGCATCACCCTGCCCGCCGGTCCCGTGGACCCGGTCGGGCTGCACGAGCAGATCCACATCAGCCTGCTCTCGGGGCTGCTGAGCAACATCGGCCTCTACGACCAGCGCAAGCGGGAGTACGCCGGTGCCCGCGGGACCCGCTTCGCCGTCTTCCCCGGCTCGGCGCTGTTCAAGAAGTCGCCCGACTGGGTCATGGCCGCCGAGCTGGTGGAGACCTCGCGGCTGTGGGCGCGTGTCGTCGCCCGGATCGACCCGCTGTGGGCCGAGCAGGTGGCGCCGCACCTCGTCAAGCGCACCTACAGCGAGCCGCACTGGTCGAGGAAGATGGGCTCGGTCATGGCGTACGAGAAGGTCACGCTCTACGGCGTGCCGATCGTGCCGCAGCGCCGCATCAACTACGGGCGGATCGACCGGGAGGTGGCGCGGGAGCTGTTCATCCGGCATGCCCTCGTCGAGGGCGACTGGAAGACGCACCACACGTTTTTCAGCCGCAACCAGGCCCGCCTCGCCGAGGTGGAGGAGCTCGAGAACCGCCTCCGACGGCGGGACCTCCGCGTGGACGACGAGACGCTCTTCGAGTTCTACGACCAGCGGATCGGCACCGAGGTGGTCTCGGAGCGCCATTTCGACTCGTGGTGGAAGACCGCGCGCCAGGACCAGCCGGACCTGCTCGACTTCGATCCGGAGAAACTCCTCAGCGAGGACGCCGCGGAGCTCGACGAGGCGGCCTTCCCGAGTGTGTGGCACCAGGCGGGCTTCGAGCTGCCCCTGGCCTACGAGTTCTCGCCCCTGACACCGGGCGCCCACGACGGCGTCACGGTGACCATCCCGGTCCTGTTCCTCAACCAGCTCGACCCGAAGCCCTTCCGCTGGCAGATCCCGGGCCAGCGCGTGGAACTCGTCACGGCACTCATCAAGTCGCTGCCGAAGCAGGTGCGGAAGAACTTCGTGCCGGCGCCCGACGTCGCCCGTACCGCCGTCGCCGCCCTGGCCGCCGACTTCGACCCGGCGCAGGACGACCTCGAGGCGTCCCTCGAACTCGCGCTGCGGCGCCTGCGCGGGCACATCGTCCCGCCGGGGTCGTGGAACTGGTCGGCGGTCCCCCCGCACCTGCTGATGATGTTCCGCATCGTCGACGCCGACGGCCGCGTGCTCGACGAGTCCCGCGACCTGGAAGCGCTCAAGGAGTCCCTGGCGCCCGCGGTGAGCCGCGCCATCGCGCAGTCACTGGGCGCCACCCCGGGCAGCACGCGACCCGCGGGCGGACCCGGCCGTGGTGGGCGGGGAAAGGCCGCCACCGCAGCCGCCGGCCGGAACGGCAGGACCGACCATGCGGGACGCGGCGCCGCGCGGAACGCCGGATCCGCGGACGCCGCCGCCCGGGGCGGACAGGCCGCCCCGGGCGGGGCACCGGCCCGCGGCGGCCTCGCCGTGGCGGAGGCACCCGCGGTGGCCGAGCGGACCGGCGAGACCACGTGGGCCTTCGGCACGATCGAGCGCGAGGTGTCCCGCACCATCGGCGGCCACCGCGTCACCGGTTTCCCCGCCGTCGTCGACGAGGGCACGTCGGTGGGCCTGAAGGTCTTCCCGGACGCCGGCCAGCAGTCGACCGTCATGCGGGCGGGCGTCATCCGGCTTCTGTCGCTGCGCATCCCGAGCCCCGCCAAGTACGTCCTGGAGCACCTGAGCAACACCGAGAAACTCACGTTCAGCCAGAACCCCCACGGCAGTGTCGCCGAACTCATCCGTGACTGCTCGCTGGCCGCCATCGACAAGCTCGTCCCGGAGGAGCTGCCCTGGACCGAGCAGGCCTTCAACCGCCTGTACGAGGAGGTGCGGGCCGAGCTGATCGATACCGTCTTCACGGTCACGGCGACGGTGGAGAAGGTGCTCTCGAGCCATCGCCGCATCCAGAAGCAGCTGCGGGGCACCACGAGCCTCGCCCTGATCACGGCCCTCAACGACGTGCGGAGCCAGCTCGAACACCTCGTCCACCCCGGCTTCGTCGCCGCGACGGGCTACGCCCAGCTCGCCCACCTGCCCCGCTACCTGAAGGCGATCGAGGTCCGGCTCGAGAAGCTCCCGACGAATGTGCAGCGCGACGGGCTCGCCACGGCCGTCATCCAGCGCCTCGAGGACGAGTACGACGACGCCGTCGCGTCGCTCGCCGCGGGACGACACCGGCCCGCTTCGCTGGCACGGGTGCGCTGGATGATCGAGGAACTCCGGGTCAGCCTGTTCGCCCAGGACCTCGGCACCGCGTACTCGGTGTCCGAGAAGCGGGTGCGGACGGCCCTCAACGAGGCGCTCGCCGCCGCGCGGTAGGAGGAGTCGGCGACAGCCCGTCGAGGGACGGCACGAGCCGGGAGTGCCGCGCGGCCTCGAGCCGCCCGAGGGCGCTCGAGGTACGGGGCCGGACCTCCGGGTCGGGAAGGTCCCGCGACGGCGTCGTGCCCGCCCGGTCAGTCCGGGACGTTCGCTCCGTGGCCGGCCGTCCGCAGGGCATCGCGCAGGGCCTCCGCGGCTCCGTCCATGGCGGCGGGATCGGGCGCGAGGTCCACCCGCTTCACGTCGAAGTCCTTCGGCGACTGCGTCGGCCAGACGTGGACGTGGAGATGGGGCACCTCGTAGCCCTCGAGCAGGACCCCCACGCGCCGCGCGCCGAAAGCCTCCTCCTGGGCCCTCCCGATCCTCTGGGCGACGGCCATGACCTTCGAGAGCGTCCCGGCGTCGGCCTCGAGCCAGTGCTCGATCTCCCGGCGCGGCACCACGAGCGTGTGGCCGGGGGTGATCGGGGCGATCGTCAGGAACGCGACGACGTCGTCGTCCTGCCAGACGAAGCGGCCGGGGACCTCTCCGTTGATGATCCGGGTGAAGAGCGTGCTCATCGATCCTCCTGGGGCCTCGTCCGACGGGACGTCGCCGTGCGCCGGCCCGGAGGTCAGCGCGACGCCGCCGCGCAGGGGCGGCGGTACGGGACGTCCTGGGTTCATGCTCCGACGCTACCCTGCCGTCCCGCGGCGGGCCAGACCGTGCCCACCCAGCTCCACTGGTACCCGTCGATCAACACGGGGTTCTACACCAACCAGTTCCAGGGTGGCTGGGCCATGGACAACAACGGGACGAAGATCGTCGTCGGCG